>NZ_JAMSHW010000060.1:0-8564 GCF_023757525.1 Pseudomonas sp. MWU13-3659
CTCGAATCGGCGTTGATCCAGGTGCAGATGCCCAAGGCCCCACAGACGCTGCACTAGCCCGCGCCCGGCCCTGTTCGCCGGCAAGCCGGCTCCTACCGGGGGCTGCGTTTCACCTGTAGGAGCCAGCCTTGCTGGCGAAAGGGCCCGCCCAGGCCCCGAAAAATCCAGGGAGACAAAACAATGACAACAGACGAAACCACCCCCAACACCACCGCCGGCAAAACCAAGTTCTACCAAGGCGAAGGCCAGACCATCCCACTGTTCTGCATCGAACCCGGCATCCCCTGCCAGCACGCCCGCGAACAGGCTTCGGAACTGATGGGCTGCGTACGCGACCTGACCATCGCCGGGATCATGGAAGAAAAACCCCAGCTGCTCTGGGCCTCGTATTACCTGAGCGCGCTGGCCAAGGCGCTGATGGATGACGCCGAGCTGGGAATGAGTCACTGAGTGTCGCGGTGCCTGGGGGTGAATCACACCTGCTCCCAGGCAATCGCGTCAAACGCCATCAGTCATTTTTTTGCAATCACCTTCACTTTTCTGGAAAATTGAAAAATTTCCTAAAATACGCCACCAATTCGTTAGTTCTCCCACTCCGCATTCTTTCCAGCTCATCAGCATACAGAAGAAATGGCGTATCCTCACCTAGCAAGTGATCTACCCAATCTTCATCATTATTCGCACAAAAAACACAGCACCTAGAGAAAGATGACAAAGCATTATCCACTCCTTTATACGAGCGGACTTTCGACCAAAAAAATTTCCTAGCCACTTCTTTCTCAGGAGTTTCAGTCGCGGACCACTCTCTCCTTTCTGCAGAATTTAAGAGCTCGAAAAATTTGCTCTTAATCTCAGACTCAAGACCAACGAACTCTGAATCCAACAAGCTTTTCAAGTAGCCTGCCAAACAGGAAGAAAGGTCATAAGTGGCAAGGCCGGAATTTAAAAAATCCTCTTCAAACCTATCAACCATCAGCTGATCTACAGCTCCGAGCATGATACAGCTCCATCTCTAAAACCAGTATTGTTCATCACATGGCCACAAGATCTGCAACGCGGCATTGATTTCCCGTCATTGCAGCAGAAAGGGGACACAGGCAGCAGAAAGGGGACAGATTTGAATGGCACTTACTTAGCCATCAACCCTTTGATCTGTAAGAAAAAATTAAGAAGGGCTGGCCTTGGTCTACGGTGATAGTTGCGAACACACACCATTAAGCCAAGGACGCAGCCCAGCATGGATCGTAGACGTCAAATCCTCCAGCATCAACAGCAGCGTTTCCGCCACCATGCTTCGACCAGTGACGCTCAGGCATTTTTCGATCGCCTCATGGCCCCCGAACTGCTAAAGCGTGTCGAGTCATCGTTGCCAGCACATCGAGAGCGCCTATTCCCACCGACTGAAACGCTCTCGATGTTCCTGGCTCAAGCAATGAATGCTGATCGCTCCTGCCAGCAGGCGGTCAATGACTTTTCCATCAAGCGATCCTGCAACGGTATGAAGCCCAACAGCACTCGTACAGGCGCCTTCTGCAGAGCCAGACAGCGCCTACCGGTGGAGATGGTCTCAACACTGGTTCGTCACACGGCTTCATCGATCAGTGATCAAGCCCCCTCGTCGTGGCGTTGGAGGGGACGGCCCGTGCGTCTTGTTGATGGAACAACCGTTTCGATGCCCGACACGGCTGCCAATCAGGTTGCATATCCACAATCACGGGGGCAGAAGGTCGGCCTGGGTTTCCCACTCTGCCGAATGGTTGGCATTGTCTGTCTATGTAGCGGTGCCGTTCTGGACGCTGCTTTGGGCCGCTTCAGAGGTAAAGGTGGTGATGAACAGACCCTGCTCAGGTCAATGCTCAATGTGCTGAAAACAGGCGATATTCTGTTGGGTGATGCCTATTACGCCACCTACTTTCTGTTGTGTGAGCTGCAGCGAAGGGGCGTCGATGGGGTGTTTGAGCAGTACGGAGCGCAACGGCGCAGTACGGATTTTGCTTTAGGGCAACGTCTCGGACCGGAAGACCATTTGATCGAGCTGAAAAAGCCTGGGTGCAGGCCGCCTTGGATGAGCCTGACACAGTATGAGCAGGCGCCGGAGAGGCTGACGGTGAGGGAGCTGAAGGCGGGTGGCAAGATCCTGGCGACAACGTTGCAATGCCCAAAACAAACACCCAAATCAGCCCTCAGGTCGCTCTACAACGGGCGCTGGCATGTCGAGCTGGATTTGCGAAACCTGAAGGCAACGTTGGGATTGGGAAAACTGAGTTGCAAAACACCAGGGATGGCCGTCAAGGAGCTGTGGGTTTATCTGCTGGCACACAACCTGATCCGGATGCTCATGTCGCAATCGGCGTTGATGGCCGATTGCTTGCCCCGCGAGCTGAGTTTCAAACACAGCCTCCAGTTATGGCTAGCGCTACGACAGCGCAGCTACGGCGAGGGGGAGGATCGGTTGGCAAGTTTGCTGATGCTGATTGCTCAAAGGCGTGTAGGCAACCGGCCTGGTCGTGTCGAGCCTCGGGCGATAAAGCGAAGGCCTCAGGCCTACCCCTTGCTGACCAAACCACGTCGATCAGCAAGGGCAGATATCCGGAAACATGGGCATCCGAAGCATGTTAAGTAAGTGCCATTCATATCTGCCCCCTTTTACTCGGTTGACAGATTTGCTGATGTTGATTGCTCAAAGGCGTGTAGGCAACCGGCCTGGTCGTGTCGAGCCTCGGGCCATAAGGCGAAGGCCTCAGGCCTACCCCTTACTGACCAAACCACGTCGATCGGCAAGGGCAGAGATCAGAAAATATGGGTATCCGAAGCATGTTAAGTAAATGCCATTCAAATCCGTCCCCTTTTACTGCTTTCTCGCATTGATTTAGCCTAAAAAAGGTGACGCAAAAAAAGTGGGCAAATTCATTTCATCCACTACAGTGTGGTGAAAATAAATTTGCCCCTTTACTTCAGAAGACTCGCCTCGGGTCACCTTACACAAATATCTCTAGCACAGTCAGTCAAATGGTCAGCTGCTTGGTAGATTTCATCTCGTGTTTCGCTATCATACAAATCGGCACTGCTGGTCATCGCCCCCCACATGTCTAAAAATATTTCAGCAAGATTCTTTGGAATGGTGTTCTGGTTATCCAGCATTCCCTTGATCTGCTTCAGTAGCCCCATCAGTTCCTGATGCATTACGTCATCGAAGCCACGTTTTTCACGCAACTGTAGGTCGAATTCCAGCCACTTCTCGATAAAGGTCTCGATCAACTGATCATTCATTTGGTGATTTCCTAAGGTCGAACAAGTGTGATTGCGGACGGTGGTACATGACCGACGATCAGTAGCTCACCAGATGCCCTGGCACGGTTGCGTGCGGTGGTCCCCTTCAGCGAACTACATTCACTATTCAGGTCCAATGAGTCATTGACTTGCGACAGATCAATTCTCGCAATGCGCTCACGACCCGTTCCGTATTTCGTTGAGTTACTTGCAGCCTGTGCATAAGTCCTAGATGCCGAGATGTATTGGGTTTTAACAGTTGGCTTTGAAGCGTGCAAGACATGCCCCTCTACTGTGTAGTTCGCTGTCGGGTCTTTCGCCGCTAGGCCGGCTGCTGGATCTTCATCTTCTCTCAAAACTCGATATGCATAGCCTTCTGTACATTTGCAGCACACCTTGTGGTCGATGGTTGGTGCGGGATCGGATTTCTTACGTCTCGCCAACCCCAGAGGGTCCACCCAATCGGTCGTGTTGGGCGCATATTGGTGGAGGTTCAGTCCACCAACCATTCCGATGGGGTCTTTTGAGAGGAAGCGCCCAATGGTGAAATCGTAATATCTGTACCGGTTATAGTGCAGCCCCGTCTCATGGTCATGGTACTGCCCCTGGAAGCGAATCGAGTTGCCTAGGCCGTGCTGTTTCGCCCACGCCGAGCGCTCCTCTTTGACTTCACCCCACGCCTTGTACTGCCCCGCCCAAGCGACATTGCCTTGCTCATCGGTCAATTCCATCGGCGTGCCAAGGTGGTCGCACTGGTACCAGGCAATCGCCTCGAACGCCTGTGGTTTCACCTCGGTGTGCCACAGCGGATCCTGATCGAAGTCGTACTCGCGTTGGCGCCAGTCCGGCTGCTTGTGCAGGCGGATCGGACTCTTGCGCAGCGCCTGAGCAACCGGCACGAAGCTGCCCGGCTCGTACAAGTAATGCACGGTGCGGCCGGTGTCGCCCTCGTCGCGTGGCGGTGAGCTCTCCCAGGCCAGGGTGTCGCCATCCCAGCCGAACAGGGTGAAACCACAGCCAAGTTCGCGTTGACGCTTGGCCCGTTGCAACTGGTTCCAGCCGGTGCCCGCCTCGGGGCGGTCCCAGAAGTGCGCCACCGAATGCTTGTGCAAACGCCGGCCCAAGGCGTCGTAGCTGTAGTCGACCTTGAGCTTGTCGTCGTTGTAACTGACCAGGCGGTCGAACAAGTCCCAGGTGAAATGGGCATGTGCGCCGTTGTATAGGCGGTGGATCAAATTGCCGCGTTCGTCGTAGCGGTAATGGGTGCCGGCGTACTCGCGCAGCAGGTTGTCCATGAGCTTGTTGCGCCGTGGATCAGCTTCCAGCGGGCGATTCAGTTCCTGAGTTTTCTGGTCCAGCAGGTTACCGGCCGGGTCGAAGGCGAAGGTTTCCACGCCCAGGCGGCTGGTAGCCTTGAGCAGGCGGCCGACGGGATCGTATTGATACTCCAACGGCCCCCGACGGCTGTCGTGGATGTTGGTCAACTGGCCCGCGGCGTCATAGCGGTACTGACGCTTGAGCAAGGTGGACTGGCCGTCATGGCTGCCCAGCAGTTGTTCCTGCAAACGCCCGGCCGGGTCCCAGGCCTGGGTCTGCATCAGCTTATTGCCCTGATGCCGCACGATTTCGCGGTGTAGGTCATCGCGCTCGTAGGCCAGCATTTCGTGCTGATCGAGGGTCATGCCGAGCAGGTGGCCGCTGCCGTAGGTCAGCCAGCTGACCTTGTGGCCATCCGGGCGAATCGTGCTGACCCGCTGGTTGAGCGCATCGTATTCGTGCTGCCACACCGCGACCATCGGCGTACCGGTGGCCAGGTAGTGCTGATGCTCACGGGTCAGGTTGCCCGCTTCGTCGTGGAACCATTGCAGCTTGCTGGCGGCGTTGACGGCCTGGATCAGCTGGCCGTTGCCGTTGTAGGCAAAGGTTTCGCTCTGGCTCTGATCGCCCAGACGCGCCGTACGCTCGGCCAGGCGGCCCATGCGGTCGAAACGCAGGTCGATACGGCGCTGGCCCACTTGAGTACTCGCCAGGCGACCGCTGTGCGGGTCGTACTGGTAACGGGTGACCAAGCCATCGAAGCCGGTCTCCTGCAGCAGCCGGCCGACCGGATCGTAGAGGAAGTTGGCCTTGCTCTCGTTTTCGTTTTCCAGCCCGATCAGGCGGCCGAGCTTGTCCCAGCGATAACGCAGGGTGTGCTCGTTGGCGTCGACGCGTTCAGCGAGCATACCGGCAGCGGTATAGGACCAGGTGGTGCAGCGATCAAGCGCGTCAACATGGGCCAGCAGACGGCCTTCGGCGTCACGCTCGAAGCGTTCTTCGGTCTTGTCCGGGTGGGTGACCTTGGCCAACTGCCCGGCCTTGTATTCATAGGCGGTCTTGTTGCCCGCCGCGTCGGCGAACTCGATCAGCTGGCCGGAGGTGTCGTACGTCCACTGGCTGGTCTTGCCGGAGCAGTCGGTGTACTCAAGCAGTTGCCCGGCATCGTTGTAGGCGAGTTTCTTCTCGTTGCCGATGGCGTCCTTGATCGCCTTGACCAGCCCGGCCGGGGTGTAGGCGAACTCGGTTTTGTTGCCCAGCGGGTCGACAGTCTCGACCAGGTTGCCGCGCTCGTCGTAGTCGCGCTGCCACAGCCCACCCTCGGCGTCGCTGATCTTGATCAGCTGGTCCTGGTCGTCGTAGGCGTAGTGCACCGTGCTGTGGTCGGCACGAATGTGCTTGAGGCGGTTGCTGCGCTCATCGTAGACGTAGCGGTCCTGGCTACCGTCGGGGTGGACGTGGCGGATGACGTTCTTGCGCGCGTCACGGAACAGCCATTCGGAATTGCCGTCCGGGTGCTTGATCCGGTAGGTGTAGCCCTCGGCGTCGTAGTAGTGCCAGGTTTCCTGGCCGTGGGCATCGGTGACGTAGGTCAGGCGGATGCGCTCGTCCCACTGTAGGCGGGTCTCGAAACTGCCGTCGTCGGCCCATTCGTGGATGGCCTTGGCCTGCGGGCCGCTGCCGTCCCATTCGAGGTTGATGCCGCGGTTGGTGCGGTCGGTGTAGCGGGTGACCAGGTGGTGCTGGTACTGATAGCGCCAGGCGGCGCCATGCTCATCCTGGGCGGCGATCAGGTCGCCGTGGTCATCATAGTGGTAGGCGCACAGCTGGCGCAGCGGCTTGCCATCGACCACCTGCCACAGGCCCTGGAGGTGGCCGTGGTCATCGAGCAAGGTGCCCAGTTGCAGGTGCACCTTGGTCGGGTCGTCATCCTGGTAGGTGTTGATGTCCGACAGCACTGGCCGGTCGTGGTGACGGTGCTCGTAGTGCAGCATCGCGCCGGCGCCGCTGCGCAGCTTGATGTGCGTCAGGTAGAAGCGGTCGCCATGGCGGGCATAGGTTTCCTGGCGCGTGAGGCCGCGCAACAGCACCAACTGCTGTTCGCCGGTACGCACCAGGGTGAGGTACTCCACCGCGTCGTGGTGCGGCTTGCCTTGCTTGGGCAGCGGGTATGCATGGCTGCGGCCGTCCATGTCGTGGAACACCACGCCCTGGCCGACCACGTCGATGCAGGTGGTGAACTCGGTGACCCAGCGGGCGCCGAGAACGCCGTCGTCCAGCTTGTCCAGCCGCGAGTTGTAGGTCCGCGTCCAGGTGACCGGGAACGGGCCGGGCAGACTGAAGTCGGTGTGGTGCAGCGACTCGCTGCCCAGGGCGAAGTTGATGCGGTTGCAGGTGCTGGTGCAGACCTCGTTCTTCTGGTCGTTGGCCGCTTTCGTCGCCGGGCCCTGGTTGGTGATCGACTCGATACGGCCCTTGGAACCCTGGTGCTTGGCTTCGGTGACTTTGTCCTGCTTGACCACCGTGGGCAAGGCCTTGGGGTTGCGCAGGTGCCACTTCACGCTGCTGTTGTGCAGCACCAGCAGCATGTTCTTGATCGAGTCCTTGTTGGCCGTGCTGCCCAGGCTCATCAGCTTGCCGCTCATTTGCGGCGCCAGGGTGCGGAATTGCTTGGTGTAGTCGAGCACTTCCTTCTGCACCCGAGTGGGTACGGCGTTGCTCATGAGCGTGTTGGCCGCGCCCTTGCCCATTGCCGAGTAGGCGTTGCTCAGCGCACCGAAGGCATTCTCGAAGGCCACCGACGGGTCGGACTTCCAGGTTTCGCTGACCTTCTGCGCCAGCTTCGTGGCCTTGTCGAGGTCGCCCTTACTGTCGAGCTTACCGAGAATGATCGCGTCGATGGCGTCGGCGGTGTTGTTGATCAGTTGCTCGCCGGTCTTGGCGGCTTCGCCGAGGATGCTGTCGAGTTGGGCCTGGGCATCGACGAGGAAGGTATCCAGTTCGCCGAGCAGGTCGGCGTTGAGGTGGCCGATGATGATCTCGACCAGCGCGTCGCCGAGGATGTCCTTGCCCTCCTGACGAGCCAGAGTCAGCATCGGCCGCAGGCCCTTGCGCGCAGCAGCCATGGTCGGTGGCGCGGGGATCACGCCGATCAGGTTGATGCCCAGGCTTACCCAATCCCACGGGTCGGGTTCCTTGGCACTGGCCAGGTTGACGATATCGCCCACGGCATCGACCAGGGCGATGATGTTGCCGATTACCGGCAGCACCTCGGCGGTGTCCTTGAGCCGCTCCAGGTTGACGTAGCCGCCGCTGATCTCGCGCAGCCAGGCGTCGAACACGGCGGCGCCGCGGCTGACGTCGGCCATGCCGATCTGGTCCAGGGGAACGACCGCCGCCTGGGCTGGACGTGGTTTTTCAGAGGTATCGGCGGTCATGACATCAGTTCACTTGGCAGAAGATCGGTAGCAGTGCTCAGGCTTGGGGCCTTGAAAGCGGGGAGCTTGGGCATTGTCGGTAACGCCGGCAGCTTGGGCAGGCTTGGCAGGCTGGCCATGGCTCCTTGCGCGGCGCTGCTCGCCTTGCTGGCGGCACCCAAGGCGTTGGAGGCGGCCGGCAGGGCCGAGCTGGCGGCGCTTGCCAGTTGCGGCAGGCCAGCAACGCCGCCTTTGAGCGCGCCTTGCACCTGCTGCGCACTCTGCATCGCGCCCTGCCCGGTCTTGAGCAGGTTCATGCCGGTCTTGGCCGCGTCCATGCCGCTGCCGGCCAGTTGCTTGGCCTTGTCGAACAGGCCGCCTTCGCCCTTGGGCAGCGGCAGCTTGTCGACCAGCGATTCGAGCTGGGTCGACAGGCTGTTCGGGTCGGGTGGCTGCACCGGCCAGTCGACTTCGCCGATGTAGCTGCTCGGCGCCCACGGGGGCGTCGGGTCGCGGCCGAAGGTGACCCAGGCCGGCCCGGGCGCGGCGCCGGACACGGCG
>NZ_JAMSHW010000061.1:0-8465 GCF_023757525.1 Pseudomonas sp. MWU13-3659
CGTCTTTCCACTCTTGCCGTTACGCTGGTTGGTTTCATCCTCTGGGCGCTGCGCGCCCGACGGATAACCCAGGTGGAGGCCGAGTTCGGCACTCAAAGCGCGTTCGATCAGAGCCTTCTTGAACGCCGCAGAGGCATCCTCGATAGCCTCTGCGGACATCAGGCCCTCACCGAACTGCTCCAGCAGCTCTTTGGGGATTTTGGGCAGGTCACGCAAGGGTTTCTTTTTGGTTGGCATACATGCACCTCATACTCATGTTATGCCCGAACACAAAATTTCTGACACCCTCTCCAAATCAAGAGTGAAAGTGGCACTTCTAGCTGCCGAGCGCGAAGCGCAGGAGGCTAAAAAAGCCTTTCTCGAGCTTGTGCACGCTGACACTACCGAGAACCCGGAACTTATCCAGCCCATCCCCGCATCGTTGCTAAATCGCATGGCGCATCTTCGGGCTCGGGCGCAAGCGAATCGCGAGCGTAACGAGCTGCTAGAGGGTTGAAACATGCCGTCAGGGACGATGACGATAGTCAATGATTGGGCGCTGTTTGGCCATCCGCTGTTTCTCGGGCGCTTCGAAGCGTTGATTGCCGAAGCTGAGACACTGGCGCTAAAGACCCGGACGGATTTCATCACCATCTCCATTTCAAGCTTCTGGAAAAGGGCGACACCTACATCATGGAGCGCGTTCCGGAAGCTCCTGGTGCCAGGACCTACCTTCAGGGCAATTCGCTCGGAAAGAACTGTCGGCACTGGCGCAGGGTGATAGCCGGGCTTCCCAATCGCTATCGCCTTTTCTTCCAGTATGGCTGAACGACGAGGCGACCCTTCGCAAGGATGGCTCTCGATCCGATGCGGTTTCCAGGGGGATGCTCAAGCATGGCGTAATGCTGGGTACCTTCGGTGAGCTTCTCAGGGCGTCTCGTCCGGTACCCGAGCACAGTTGAACAAATCTGATCAGGGATAAACGGTGCGATAGTCGGCAGACACCTTCTGCGCAATCGCATCGCAATTCAAGCCCGCTCCCACGATGATTCCTGTACTGCCGACGTCTCTTCGCGGAGCGCGCCAGCAGTTCCTTTACGTCGCAATAAACAGGGCGTTCCGAGAACGGCAGAAATTTGGGAAGCGTCTGGCATACAACCGGTTGTCGTTTTCGTAGGCTGCACCCCTTGTCTACAGGGAGAGCAGACCATGGCGCTCAACGGCTACATGAGTATCAAAGGCAATCGACAGGGCTTGATTTCGGCGGGGTGTAATACCCAGCCATCCATTGGCAACAAATGCCAGCTCGTGCACCAGGACGAAATAACGGTGCTGTCCTTCAATCACGCTATTGCCACCCCTGATACCAACCAACGTGCTGTGCATCAGCCCGTGGTGATCACCAAGCACATCGACAAAGCCACACCCTTGCTGGCCCAGGCCGTGGACAGCCGGGAAGTGGTCGACTGCGATATCCAGCTGTACCGCATTCATTCGGCGGGACATCGGGAAAAGTACTTCTCCGTCAGGCTGGAGGGCGCGGTGGTCGTCAGCCAGGAGCTGGACGTGCCCCACTCGACGCTCTTGACCGACCAGGACGCAGAGAAGCGGCTGCTTATCAGCTATCGGGCCATCAGCTGGATTCATCACGCTGCCGGTACCACCGGGTACTCCACCTGGGGGGAAGAGCTATGAGCCAGCGCGAAGAATATGGTGGGCGGCTGGATGAGGCGTATTGGGAGGTGAATGCGGCGGCCTCTCGGTTGATCAGCTATGGCTGCGGGGTCAGCGCGCGTCATTTGAGCGACATCAGGCTTCGGATGCAGTTCAACCGGGAGTTGGCCTACTACGCGCGACGGGTGGTAAACGATGTGTATGAGCGCCAGATGGAACCAGAGCAGGCGCTTGCTGCATTGAAAGCAGAGAAAAATAGCCTTCAACTTCAGAAGGATAGAATTGCCACGCAGTCAGTTGGGCTTCTCGGTGGCGTGGGGCAGCTAGTAACAGGAGGTGGCATTTGCTACGGCTCACTGGGGACGCTCTGTGCTGTAGTGGGCGGGCCTTTGATTGCACATGGAGCAAATAATGTGTATGAAAATCTCAGGGGGTTGTACGAGGGGCGTGACGATATTCAGGGGCCTGTTAAAAAGGGCTATCAAGAGGTTTCGAAAGCATTAGGTTATACAGCGCGCGAGGGGAAGGCGGCTTATCTAGTTGCTGACTTATCATTGTCTATAGGTGCCTTGTTTAGACCTGTACTTAAGCCCGATGCATGGCGTCTATACAAATACTATCGTGTTGACAAAGAGGCTGCGATTCGGCAGATGAGTAACACAGCAATGGGAGCTGAGGCGGCACTCAATACACCTACCGCAATTGATCTGTACAAAGAGTACAAAAAGTGACTATGAAAGGTCTTCTTTTGTTTGTTGGGCTTGATGTCTTGTTGACCATATGTTTTGCCAAAATTGTCCTCCGCAGGAGGGCGCTGGCAACAATAATGACATTGTTTAGCATATTGATGATGGCTGTTTACTTGAAGTTATTTGGTGGCTCGGGGCTGATTAACTATTCATTTGACTATGGCGATGGTTTTGAGCGGGAGTTAAATATAGTGATAACTATCAGCATGGCTATGTTTTTGTTTCACGCTTGGTTTATATAGGCTTTATCAGTCGGACTATATGAATTAGGGCACTTGTCGAGTGCGAAACGTGAAGAGCATGCAGTGCGCCAGGTCATCTGGCAGGTCGCGGCCCGCCGAAGTACCTACTAGACACTGAACAAGCGCAGCGCACTGTATCTCGAGCGGCTCTGTAATTTTGTCGCTCATAGGCTACCAAACTGAGGTTTTCTGCAGGTTTTGTAGCCTTTGTGACTCAAAGTTGTCTGGATAAGGATGTTGTCGTGATGTGGCTCAAGGGCTGCATGATTGATGTCATTGTCGGTGGCGATCCGGAGCGGCTTGGTCGCAGCCTTGCCAGCTTGCCTTCCCAACAACCCTGAGTACAGCCCATGCTTGCCCTACGCCCACCCGATCATTGCAACGAGCCCGCAAGCAGCGCCAACAGGGCATCAGCATCCAACTTGGCACTCACTTCACCACCCTCCAGCAAGCTGTCGGCCAGGTCTCGTTTGCGCGCATGCAGGGCGACGATCTGCTCCTCGATGGTGTTCTCGGCTACCAGCCGGTAGATCGTCACCGGACGCTGCTGACCGATGCGATAGGCACGGTCACTGGCCTGATCCTCCACCGCCGGGTTCCACCAGGGGTCGAGGTGGATCACATAGTCGGCGGCGGTAAGGTTTAGGCCGCTACCACCAGCTTTCAGGCTAATGAGGAAGACTTCACCCGCGCCAGCCTGGAAGGCATTGACTCGGCTTTCCCGTTCCTTGGCGGGCACGCTGCCATCGAGGTACTGGTAGGCGATGCCTTTTTCATCGAACCAGGCACGGACGATACTCAGGTGATCGACGTACTGGCTGAAGATCAAGGCCTTGTGGCCATTGTCCAAAAGCTCTTCGACGATCGCGGTGACAGCCTGGAACTTGCTGCCAGGCAGGGTCGAGCCGGGAGTCACCAGGGCCGGGTGGCAACAGAACCGGCGCAGACGGGTGATTTCCGTGAGTATCTGGAATGATCTGCCTGCCCCGGGCGCCAGATCAGAGACATTGCTCACCGCTTGCTGGCGAAGGGCCTCATAGAGGTGAGCCTCTTCATCGGACAGCGGTACTTTGTAGGTAATCTCCGTACGTGCCGGTAATTCGTCGAGCACCTGGCTTTTCAGGCGGCGCAGGATAAAGGGCTGGATGAGCGCTTTCAGAGCCCGTCGGGCTGCTGCATCTCCCTGCTCGATGGGGGTAGCGAAGCGGCTGTTGAAGTGTTCCTGGCTGCCGAGCAGCCCCGGGTTGATGAAACGGAACAGGTTCCACAGCTCGCCCAAGTGGTTTTCCAGCGGGGTGCCGGTGGCGACCACGCGGAAATCGGCCTGCAAGGCCATCACTGCTTGAGAGCGTTTGGTCTGGGCATTCTTGATGGCCTGGGCCTCGTCCAGCACAACGCTGTGCCAGTGGCAGGCGGCGAAGGCTGCGCTGTCCTGCTGCAATAGCCCATAGCTGGCGATCACCAGATCGCCGGGGCCGAGATCTGCCAGACTGCGTGCTTGCTGATACAGATGCAATTTCAGTTGTGGCGCGAAACGCCGGCTCTCAGCCTGCCAGTTGAGGGTTACCGACGTCGGTGCCACGACCAGTTGCGGGCCACCGGCGGCCCGCTGCAGCAGAACGGCCAGGAGCTGTACCGTCTTGCCCAGGCCCATGTCGTCGGCCAGGCATGCACCGACACCCCATTGAGCCAGGCGTGCCAACCAGGTGAAACCCTCATGCTGATAGGCGCGCAGGTCGGCCTGCAGGGTGCGAGGGAGCTGAGGTTGGAGGTCGCGCATCGACTGCAGTTTTTCGAGGTGCGCCTGCCAGCTTTTATCGGCCTTGAACTCACTCACCTCGGCGGCCAGCCCGGCCAGCAACGGGGTAGTCAACGGGCTGAGGCGAAGGCCCTGGTCCGTGACCCGATCAGCCAGATACGCCAGTTCCTCCAGGTGTTTGCGCAAGCGCTTGTCGAGTGCCAGCCAGTCACGCTCGTCGAGCTTGAGGAAACGTCCGGGGCTGGCCTTGAGCAGTTCCAGAAGCTGGCGCAGTTGCAGCACTTTGCCGTCATCGAGTGCGATTTCACCTTGCAGGATGAACCAGTCACCCTGTTTGCGCACGCCCAGCTTGAGCGCGTCCAGGTTCACGCGGCCCTTTATGCGCAGGCGCTCGCCCTCTGGCCAGACGCAGTGCAGCAAGTCGCCGTCCAACGCATGCAGTTCGCCGAGTACCTGCAAGGCATCCTGAGGCTGGTCCAGCTGCCATTCCTGGCCATCGCTAGTGGCGTTGGCCAGGCCGGGGCAGGCATGCAGTACCTGTTGCAGTGCCTGGCGTTCGCCCGCCAGGTCGCGGCAGACCTGCAAGGGTTTGCCGTCGCGCTCGCCAAGCAGGTTCTGCGCGCCCTGGCCCGGGCGAAACCAACTGCTCTCGGCCAAAGGGCGCACCAGCAGTTGCAAGCGCAAGCCCTCGGCAAGTGGCAGCAAATGCGCGTACAGGCGCGTATCGGCAGGCTCCTGTTCAAGGTTGACCGAGAGCTCGGGCAGGTCCGAATGGATGGGCAGCAGCGGGGCGATGGCGCTGACGGCTTCTATCAGTTGCGCCTTGCCCGATTGCGGTACGCGCAGGCCGTCGCCGATGATCCTGGCGATCTGGCGCAGATCACTGTTGACCGGGTAGATCTGCAAACGGGTCGGTGTTTGCTGATGAACGTAGAAGGTGTCGGCGGTGACGATGCCCGGCGGCTCGAGACGCAGATGGATCTGCCCGTCCTCGGCCTGAAGGTGCAGGCTGGCCTCGCCTGCCTGGAGATCGATGCGTGTGTCAGGGGCATCTTGCCAGAACAACGCCGGATGACCGACCAACCTGGGCAGGGCCATGCCAAGCGGTAATTCGTACTCGGCGTGGGAATAGAAGGACTGGCTGACCTGGATGGTGCTGATCACCTGGCGGTCTTGCTCGCAGAGAAAGTCCAGGCTGTCGCCCTCGTCCATCAGGCGTTTGAGTGCCACGGGCCGGCCCTTGCTCCATTGTCCCTTGGCCCCCAGCTTCTGCTCGCGCGGCTCAAGCTGGTTGCCGTAGCGATGAAGATTCAACAACCACGCCAGGCGGGTGCTCTTCTTGCCAGCTGCGGCGGCCGGTGCATTGGCCGGTTTCAGCTGGCTCAGTGCGCTAAGGGCATGCTGCCAGGCTTCCTGGCGCTGAAGCAGCGCAGTCAGTGGTTTGAAACCTGCATCGTGATGCAGGTCTTGAAGCTGGCGGGGCACGCCGAATTGCATGGTGATCAGGGCGTCGAATTCTGCCGCCAGCCAGCTGTAATCCTGTTGATCGAGTTCGCCTCGGTAATCTTCCAGCTTCGCGCGCCAATCGGGCCCACGCGCGAGTGGGGCATCCAGCCAGTACAGTGCCAGGGAGAGCATCAGCCCATCCAGGCCATTGAGGGTGGTTGACCGCAGGTACGACAAGTCCGGCGTGTTGCCTTGCAAGCGCTCGAACACCTGATAGAGCGCGGGATAAGCGCTGCCGTAGTTTTCCTTTGTACCTAGAACCAGTGCCTGTTTGAGCGCAGCGTAGTGCTGGCTGTCGTTCTCAGCGATCAGCGCCAGGCAGTACAGTGCATTGAGCAACGGTGGCAGGTCGATTTTGCGCTTTTTGGTCTGTTTGCGCTGATCGGTGAGCCAAGCCCGCAGCAATCGCAGGGTCTCGTCGGGCTGGCCGCGCAGCATCGACTGCAGGCACTGTGTTGTCAGCGGCAGCTCTTGCTCGCCATAGTGCTGCAGCGCCGCCCAGTCGCCACGCCAAAGCGCCTGTTGGATCAGTTGCAGGCGCAGTGCGGGGCACGGCCTGAGTGCCATCTCCTGCTTGGCCAATGCATAGCTCTCGGCTACCGGCCCCAGCAGGTCGTTGTTCAGGCGCAGGTGATCCTCGATCAGCAGCCCACGTACCGTCTCGTCCAGTTTGCCGATCACTTCCCGCCCGGCCGGATCGCACTGCAGCAGGCGCATAGGGTGCTGGGCATGCCATTCGCTCGCGGGGAGCAGCCTGCCCGACAGGTACAGCGACTCGGGCAGTCGCTGACTGTCACCGCTCAGCAGGCGTAGCCAAAGTTCTTGGAGTACTCGGGATTTGCCAGGCATTTGCCATTGCCCAAGTGCAGGCAAGCTGGCGTTGATCCGGTGCAAGCGCAGTCTCCCCTCGGCTGTGCCCAGCAGGCTGAGGAGCACGCTGTTACGAGACTGTGCTGCCACGCAGAAATATAGCCCTTCGTTGCGCTGCTCGACTTCGATCCAGCCCTGGCTTTGCAGCCACTCCAGCAAGGCGGGCAAGGTCGTGGCGTCAAGCAGCCTGCCACCATCGTCACGGATCTCCATGGCCCGCAGCAGTTTGAGCAGCGAGGTCTTGCCTTTGCCAGGAACCGAGGTTACCAGCGCATAGAGCACAGCCTTGCAATGATCAGGCAGCGAATGGGGGGAGAGGGTGCTAAGCGACATCCTGGATCTCTTTGATGCGGTTGTGGCACGGGCGCCATGGTTCAAGTCACCTGGCGATGTTCGCGCTGAGGTCGGCCTCGACAGCAACTTGGCGCCATGCCTACCTATTGCAGTGCTTGATTCGGATTATAAAAAAACGGTGAAAGAGGATAGCACCAGGCATCGCTTCAATGCGGGCGTTTGGACGGTTACTTGGCCGGACGCCTGGCGTTCACCCCGATCGAACAGCAATTGCTGCAGTCGTCGGGTGTTCTGTGGGCTTCGAGTCAAGGAGCTCTCAGAACTTCCAGTCGTGCCGCGAAGCATATGTTCAGGGAGTCTTGTGGCTGAGCATGCGTTCGCTGGCCGTCTTTCTACCTGCATCGCGGGGCAAGCCCGCTCCCACGATGATTCCGGGGCTACCGACGGTTCTTCGCGGAACGTGCCAGCAGCGGTCGAAATAAACAGAGCGTTCCGCGAACGGCGGAAATTTGGGAAGCGTCTGGCATACAACCTGTTGTCGTTTTCGTAGGCTGCACCCCTTGTCTACAGGGAGAGCAGACCATGGCGCTCAACGGCTACATGAGTATCAAAGGCAATCGACAGGGGTTGATTTCGGCGGGGTGCAATACCCAGCCATCCATTGGCAACAAATGCCAGCTTGTGCACCAGGACGAAATAACGGTGCTGTCCTTCAATCACGCTATTGCCACCCCAGATACCAACCAACGTGCCGTGCATCAGCCCGTGGTGATCACCAAGCACATCGACAAGGCCACACCCTTGCTGGCCCAGGCCGTGGACAGCCGGGAGGTGGTCGACTGCGATATCCAGCTGTACCGCATTCATCCGGCGGGCCATCGGGAAAAGTACTTCTCCGTAAGGCTGGAGGGCGCGGTGGTCGTCAGCCAGGAGCTGGACGTGCCCCACGCGACGCTCTTGACCGACCAGGATGCCGAGGAGCGGCTGCTTATCAGCTATCGGGCCATCAGCTGGATTCATCACGCTGCCGGTACCACCGGGTACGCCACGTGGGGGGAAGAGCTATGAGCCAGCGCGAAGAATATGGTGGGCGGCTGGATGAGGCGTATTGGGAGGTGAATGCGGCGGCGTCTCGGTTGATCAGTTATGGCTGTGGGGTCAGTGCTAAACACCTGAGTGATCGGCGGTTGCGGATGCAGTTCAATCGGGAACTGGCTTATTACGCGCGGCGAGTTTTGGATGATGTGTACGACCGTAAATCCAGTGCTGGGGATGCGCTTATTGAGCTGAGGAATGAGAGGGACAGGCTGAAAACTCAGTCGGAACGCATCACTTTGCAAGCGATTGGTGTTGTTGGCGGGACAGGGCAGATTATCACCGGTGCCGGTATTT
>NZ_JAMSHW010000062.1:0-8287 GCF_023757525.1 Pseudomonas sp. MWU13-3659
GCTGCGCGAAGCCGGCTTGGAAGCCGACGTGCGCACCCTGTTCGAGCAACCGACGCTGGCAGGTTATGCCGCCATCACAGACAGAATGGAGATCGTCCTGTGAGCATCAACGAACTACTGGCAACACTGACAGCCAACAACGTGCAACTGGCGCTCAAGGATGGCCAGCTGGTGGTCCAGGGCAACCGCCAGGCCCTGACCGACGCGGCCTTGGTGGCACAACTGCGCGAGCACAAGCCGGCGCTGCTGGCGATGCTCGAACGGGGTGAATACGTGGCGACCCGCCAGGGCGCGGTCGAGGTGCCGGAAAACCGCATCCCGCCTGGCTGCACGCGGATCACCCCGGCCATGCTCAGCCTGGTCGAGCTCGACCAGGCGACCATCGACCGCCTGGTGGCCGCCATCCCCGGTGGCGCCGCCAACGTGCAGGACATTTACCCCCTGGCGCCCCTGCAACAAGGCATGCTGTTCCACCACGCCAGTGCCGGCGAGCATGACCCCTATGTGATGCAGGCGCCCTTCGTGTTCGCCAGCCGCGAGCGCGTGGCGGCCTTTACCCAGGCCCTGCAAGGGGTGATCGACCGTCACGACATCCTGCGCACCTCGGTGCACTGGAAGGACTTCGACCAGCCGTTGCAAGTGGTGTGGCGCAAGGCCGAGCTGCGGGTGACGCAACTGGCCGAAGGCGAGGCGCCCGAAGCCGGTTTCGATCTCGCCCAGGCACCGCTGATCCGCCTGCAATGCCAGCCTGAGGCGGCGGATGGTCGGGTGCGGGCGACCCTGCAGTTCCACCATGTCGCCCTGGACCACAGCGCCCTGGACGTGGTGCGCCACGAAATGCTCGCCTTCCTGCTGGGCCAGCCGCAGCAGCTTGGCCGCCCGGTGCCGTTCCGCAACCATGTGGCCCAGGCGTTGCTGGGCGTGAGCGACGCCGAGCACGAAGCCTTCTTCCGCGACATGCTCGGCGCGATCGACGAGGCGACGCTGGCCTACGGCCTGGGCGACGTGCAGGGCGATGGCGCGGCGCTGGACGAACAGCGCCTGCCCCTCGACCCGGCCCTGTGCCAAGGCCTGCGCAACCAGGCGCGGGCCCAGGGGGTGAGCGTCGCCAGCCTGTTCCACCTGGCCTGGGCGCGGGTGCTGGGTGTGCTGACCGGGCGTGACCAGGTGGTGTTCGGCACGGTGCTGATGGGGCGCCTGGTCGGTGCCGAAGCCGCCGACCGGGCCCTGGGCATCTTCATCAATACCTTGCCGTTCAGTGTGGACCTGGCGCGCAGCGACCTGCCCACGGCGGTCAAGGCCACCCACCAACGCCTGAGCACCCTGATGCGCCACGAGCACGCGCCGCTGGCCCTGGCCCAGCGCTGCAGTGGCGTGGCGGCGCCGGCGCCGTTGTTCAACACCTTGCTCAACTACCGCCACAGCGTGCACGCGGGCAGCGCGGAGGTCTTGCGCAGTGGTTGGGCGGGGATCGAGATCGTCCACTCCGCCGAGGCCACCAACTACCCGCTGGTGGTCAGCGTCGATGACCTGGGCAGCGGCTTCTCGCTGACCGTGCAGGCGGTGCCGGGTGTGGACGGGCGCCTGGTCTGCCAGCTGTTGCAGGTTGTCCTGGCACAACTGGCCGAGGCGTTGGCGCACGCGCCGGCGACATCGCTGCACAGCCTGGTCGCGCTGCCCGAAGACGAGCGTGAGCGAGTGCTGCGGCAGTTCAACGACACCCTGCGCGACTACCCGCGCGACAGCGCCGTGCACGGCATGTTCGAGACGCACGCCAGCCTGAACCCTGAGGCGTTGGCGGTGGTGCATGGACAGCAGCGCTGGAGCTATGCCCAGCTCGAGGCCCAGGCCAATCGCCTGGCCCGTTGCCTGGTTGAGCTTGGCGTACAACCCGGCGACCGGGTGGCCTTGCTGCTGCCACGGTCCTTCGACCTGCTGGCGGCCCAGCTGGCCGTGAGCAAATGCGCGGCGGTGTTCGTGCCATTGGATGGCAATGCGCCGGTCGAGCGTCAGGCATTCATGGTCGCGGACAGCCAGGCCGTGGTGTTGCTGACCCACAGCGATCAGCCGCAGATCGAGGGCGGGCGTCGGGTCGAACTGGACCGGCTCGACCTGGATCGTTATGCGAGCGAGCCCCTGAACCTGGCGGTGGACGCCGGCAGCGCCGCGTACATCATGTACACCTCCGGCTCCACCGGCACGCCGAAGGGTGTGCAGGTGCCGCACCGGGCCATCGTGCGCCTGGCCATCAACAATGGCTTCGCCGACTTCAATAATCAGGACCGGGTGGCGTTCGCCTCCAACCCGGCGTTCGACGCCAGCACCTTGGAAGTGTGGGCGCCGCTGCTCAATGGTGGAGCGGTGGTGGTGATCGACCAGGACCAGGTGCTGTCGCGCCAGGCCCTGTGCGACGAACTGCTGGCCCAGGGCGTGACCGTGCTCTGGCTGACTGCGGGGCTGTTCCATCAGTTCGCCGACGACCTGCTGCCGGCGTTCCGCACGCTGCGCTACCTGATGGTCGGCGGCGATGTACTGGACCCGGCAGTGATCGCCCGCGTGCTGCGTGACGGCGCGCAGCAACACCTGCTCAACGGCTACGGCCCGACCGAGGCCACCACCTTCAGCACCACCCACGAAATCGTCAGCGTGGGCGAGGGCAGCATCCCCATCGGCAAGCCGATCGGCAACGCCCGCTGCTATGTGCTCGATGCCCGTCGGCAGTTGCTGCCGGTGGGGGCGGTGGGCGAGCTGTACATCGCTGGCGACGGCGTGGCGCTGGGCTACCTCGGCCAGCCTGAGCTGACCGCCGAGCGCTTCCTGGTCGACCCGTTCAACGGCGGGGTGATGTACCGCAGCGGCGACCTGGCCTGCTGGCAGGCCGACGGCACCTTGCGCTACCTGGGTCGCGCCGACCAGCAGGTCAAGCTGCGTGGCTTCCGGATCGAGCTGGGTGAGATCGAAGCGCGCCTGGCGGCGTGCGCGGGTGTGCGTGACGTGGCCGTGGTGTTGCGCGAGGACGCCCCAGGCGACAAGCGCCTGGTAGCTTATTTCACCGGCCATGAAGCCATCGCCGAGCTGCACCAGCAGCTGCAAGGCCAACTGCCGGACTACATGCTGCCGTCGGCCTATGTGCAACTGGAGGCGTTGCCACTGACCGCCAACGGCAAGCTCGACCGTCGTGCACTGCCGCAGCCGGGCAGCGACGATGTGATCCGTCGAGGCTTCGAGGCGCCACAAGGCGAAGTGGAAACCGCCCTGGCGGCGATCTGGGCCGAGTTGCTCAAGGTCGAGCAGGTCGGCCGTCACGATCACTTCTTCGAAATGGGTGGCCATTCATTGCTGGCCATGCGCCTGGTGTCCCAGGTGCGCCAGCGCCTGGGGGTGGAGCTGGCCCTGGCCGACCTGTTCGCCAATGCCGAGCTGGCCGCGCTGGCTCAGGTGCTGGCCAACGCAAGCGCAAGCGAGCTACCGATGATCGTGGCGGTTGACCGCGAGCAGGCCCTGCCGTTGTCGTTCGCCCAGCAGCGCCTGTGGTTCCTGGCTCAGCTGGAAGGCGGCAACCAGGCCTACAACATGCCGCTGGCCCTGGGCCTGCGGGGCACGCTGGATGCCACGGCGCTGGAGCGCGCCTTGCTGTATATCGTCGAGCGCCACGAGACCCTGCGCAGCCGTTTCGTGCCCTCTGGCGACAGTGCCGAAGTGCGGGTCGATGCGACCCCGCAACCGGGCTGGCTGCACCGCGAGACACTGGCACCGAAGGATCTGCCCGCGCGCCTGCGCAGCGAAGCCGTCGCGCCCTTTGACCTGGTCGCCGGGCCGTTGCTGCGCGCCAGCCTGCTGCGCCTGGGCGAGCAGCACCATGTACTGGCCCTGACCGTGCACCATGCCGTTGCCGATGGCTGGTCCCTGGGGGTACTGACCCGCGAGCTCGGCATGCTGTACCCGGCCCTGTGCCAGGGGCTGGAAGACCCGTTGCCACCCTTGGCGATCCAGTACGGCGACTACGCCGTGTGGCAACGCCGCTGGTTGGCGGGCGAGAAACTGCAGCGCCAGGCCGACTACTGGCGTGAAACCCTGGACGGCGCGCCGACGCTGCTGAGCCTGCCCGGCGATAGGCCGCGCCCGGCACGGCAGGACTTCAGCGGCGCCAGCGTGCTGCTGCGGCTGGACGAGCCCCTGGCGGCCAGCTTGCGTGCCCTGGCCCAACGTCACCAGGTGACCCTGTACACGGTGCTGATGAGTGCCTGGGCCACGACGCTGGCGCGCCTGGCCGGCCAGGCCGAGGTGGTGGTGGGCTGCCCGGTGGCCGGGCGTGGCCGGGCCGAGCTGGAGCCTCTGGTCGGGCTGTTCGTCAACACCCTGGCGATACGCATCGACCTGGCGGGCGCGCCGTCCGCCGCCGCCTTGCTGGCCCAGGTGCAGCAGCGCCTGCTCCAGGCCCAGGCGCACCAGGACCTGCCGTTCGAGCAGGTGGTGGAGATCGTCCGCCCGGCACGCAGCCTCAGCCACACGCCGCTGTTCCAGACCACCCTCAACTGGTTGGCCGCCGATGGCGCCGTCCTGCAGTTGCAGGGGCTGCAGTTGGAAGCGGTGGCGCAGGGCATCCAGGTGGCCAAGTTCGACCTGTCGCTGAACATGGGCGAGCAGGGCGAGGCGCTGGTCGGCAGCCTGGAGTACGCCACCGCGCTGTTCGACCAGGCCAGCGTGCAGCGCTTTGCCGGCTACTTCGAAACGCTGCTGCAGGCCATGGTGGACAATGACCGGCAACCGCTGGCCGATGTAGCACTGGTCGGCGACACGGAGCGCAAGCGCCTGCTGCACGGCTTCAACAACACGACACGGGCCTTCCCCCGTGGCCAGACCTTGCCAGGGCTGATCGAGGCCCAGGTTGCCCAGGCGCCGCAAGCCCTGGCGGCCAAGGCCGGCGAGCGCACCCTGAGCTATGGCGAGTTGAACCACCAGGCCAATGCCTTGGCCCATCACCTGATCGACCTGGGTGTACGCCCCGACGACCGCGTGGCAGTGGTGGCGCGGCGCGGGCTGGACACCCTGGTTACCTTGCTGGCGGTGCTCAAGGCCGGGGCCGGCTACGTGCCGGTGGATCCCGCCCATCCCGACTCGCGCGTGCACTACCTGTTGAGCGACAGCGCACCGGTGGTAGTGCTGGCCCAGCGGGCATTGTTCGAGCGTCTTGAAGGTCTGGAGGCGCCTTTGCTGGCCCTCGACCAGCCTGACTGGCCGGCGCGTCACGACAACCCCGTGGTCGCAGGCCTGGCCCCCGACCACCTGGCCTATGTGATCTACACCTCCGGCTCCACCGGCGAGCCCAAGGGGGTGATGGTCGAACACCGGGCCCTGGCCAACCTCGTCCACTGGCACCGCAAGGCCTTCGAACTGAGGGCCGGGGACCACACCGCCAGCGTTGCCGGCTTCGGTTTCGACGCCATGGCCTGGGAAGTCTGGCCGGCCCTGTGCGCTGGCGCGGTGCTGCACGTGCCCCCTGAGCCGCTGGGCAACGAGCAGCTCGATGCGATGCTGGCCTGGTGGCTGGCGCAACCACTGAAGGTGGCCTTCCTGCCTACTCCGGTGGCCGAGTACGCCCTCAGCCAAGGGCTGCGGCACCCGACCTTGCGCACCCTGCTGATCGGTGGCGATCGCCTGCGTCAGTTCAACAGTGACCCAGGCTTCGTGGTGGTCAACAACTACGGCCCCACCGAAGCCACCGTGGTCGCCACGTCCGGCCTGGTGCTGCCGGGCGGCGCGCTGGATATCGGCCGGCCGATCGCCAATGCCCGCGCCTATCTGCTCGACGAGGCCCTGCAACTGGTGCCATCCGGTGCAACGGGCGAGCTTTACGTGGGCGGTGCGGGCGTGGCGCGGGGCTATCTCAATCGCCCCGACCTGACCGAGGCACGCTTCCTCGCCGACCCGTTCAGTGAAACACCGGGGGCGCGTATGTACCGCACCGGTGACCTGGCGCGCTGGAACGCCGACGGTACCCTGGAATACCTGGGGCGCAACGATGACCAGGTGAAGGTGCAAGGCCGGCGCATCGAACTCGGTGAGATCGAGGCCCAATTGCTGCAAGTGCCAGGTATCGAAGAGGCTCTGGTGCTGGCCCATGAGGAGCAAGCGGGTCAGCCAAGGCTGGTGGCCTGGTTCATCGCCCGAGGTGAGGCGCCGACGCCTGCCGAGTTGCGGGCTGTGTTGCTGCAACGCCTGCCGGCCTACATGGTGCCGGTGGCGCTGGTGCAGTTGGCGGCGTGGCCATTGACCGCCAACGGCAAGGTCGATCGCCGCGCGCTGCCGGCGCCCGAGCGCGAGGCGCTGGCCGAGCAGGCGTACGAAGCCGCCGAAGGCGACCTGGAAACCGCCCTGGCCCAGCTCTGGAGCGAGCTGCTGCAGGTCGAGCGGATCGGTCGCCAGGACCGCTTCTTCGAACTGGGCGGCCACTCGCTGCTGGCCATGCGCATGGTCGGCCAGTTGCGCCAGCGGCTGGGCCTGGAGCTGGCATTGGGCACCTTGTTCGCCGACGACCGCCTGCAGGCCGTCGCGGCGGCATTGGCGGCCAACCAGGGCCGGGCATTGCCGCTGCTGGAGGCGGCGGTGCGGGGCCAGTCCCAGCCGCTGTCGTTCGCCCAGCAGCGCCTGTGGTTCCTGGCGCAGATGGGCGATGCCAGCGCCGCCTACCATATTCCGCTGGGCCTGGAGTTGCGCGGGCCGCTGGACCGCACGGCGCTGGAGCGCACCTTGGCGCGCATCGTCGAGCGCCACGAGAGCCTGCGCAGCCAGTTCAACCAGGATGGCGCCGAAGCGCGGGTGCGGGTGGTGCCGGGGCACGGCGGTTTCGCCCTGGCCTGGCACGACCTGCGCGGGCAGCCGCAGCGGTTGCGAACGCTGGCCCAGGAGCAGGCTTCGCTGCCGTTCGACCTGGCGCATCAACTGCCGATCCGTGGCTGTCTGCTGTGCCTGGCGCCGGATCATCACGTGCTGCTGCTCACCCTGCACCATATCGTCGCCGACGGCTGGTCGGTGGGCGTGCTCACCCAGGAACTGGCGGCCTTGTACCCCGTCTTTGCCGCAGGTGGCGAAGACCCGCTGACACCCCTGGCGATCCAGTACGGCGACTATGCCATCTGGCAGCGCCGCTGGCTGACGGGTGACGAGCTGCAACGCCAGGGCGATTACTGGCGCCAGGCGCTGGCCGGTGCGCCGGTGTTGCTGGCACTGCCCAGCGATCGGCCGCGCCCATCGCACCAGGACTACACCGGCGAGCGTGTCGACCTGAGCCTGGATCCACGCCTGAGCACCGAGCTCAAGGCGCTCTGCCACCGCCATGGGATCACGCCGTTCATGCTGTTCACCGCCGCCTGGGCGGTGCTGCTGGCGCGCCTGTCGGGCCAGGACGATGTGGTGATCGGCACGCCGGTGGCCAACCGCCGACAAGCTGCGGTCGAGGGCCTGATCGGCTTGTTCGTCAACTCCCTGGCCTTGCGCATCGACACTTCGGGGACTCCGGACCTGGGCACCTTGCTCGCCCGGGTCAAGGCGGTGGTGATCGCCGCCCAGGACCATCAGGACGTGCCGTTCGAGCAAGTGGTGGAACTGCTGCGTCCACCGCGCAGCCTGTCCCACACGCCGCTGTACCAGGCCGCGCTGGATTGGGACGGCACCGTCGGCCAGCCGCCGCTGCGCCTCGAAGGGTTGTCGCTTTCGCTGCTGGAGGCCGAGGCCCGCGTGGCAAAGTTCGACCTCAGCCTGAGCATGGGCGAAAGTGCCGACGGCTTCGTCGGCGCGCTGGTCTACGCGACAGCGCTGTTCGACCACGAGACGGTGCAGCGCTATGCCTGTTATTTCGAGCAACTGCTCTGGAGCTTCATCGCTTCGGGTGACGTGATCCCGTCCGAGTCGGTATTGCTGGGTGCGGCGGAGCGTCGGCAACTGTTGGTGGGCTTCAACGACACGCGGGTGGACTACGACCTCGAACAGACCTTGCACGGGCTGATCGAAGCCCAGGTGCGGCGCACCCCGGACGCCGTGGCGGTGAAGGCCGAAGAGGGCGAGCTGACTTACCGCCAGCTCGACGAGCAGGCCAACCGCCTGGCCCATCACCTGATCGCCCTGGGCGTGAAACCCGACGATCGCGTGGCGATCTGCGTGGAGCGCGGCCTGTCGATGGTGGTCGGCCTGCTGGCCATTCTCAAGGCCGGTGGCGCCTATGTGCCGGTGGACCCGGAGTACCCGGCCGAGCGCATCCGCCACATGCTCAGTGACAGCGCCCCGGTGG
>NZ_JAMSHW010000063.1:0-8107 GCF_023757525.1 Pseudomonas sp. MWU13-3659
TGAACGGCTGGAAGCCTTCGTCGATGCCTTGAACAAGGTCATCGGCCGGCATGACGTGCTGCGTACCTCGGTACTCTGGGAGGGGCTGCCGCAAGCGGTGCAGGTAGTCTGGCGCCGGACCGCGCTGGCGGTGTTCGAAGTGGCCGATGAGACCGCAGTGGCGCATGGCTTGCCGCTGGCGCAGGCGCCGCTGGTGCGCCTGTACCACTGGCAGGACCCGAACGGGCCCGGCCTGCTGGCGGCAATAAGGCTGCACCATATCGTCCTCGACCATGTGGCGATGGAGGTGATCGGCCACGAACTGACAGGCTACCTGCAAGGGGCGCCGGTACCGGCCGAACCGGGCGTACCGTACCGCAACTACGTGGCCCAGGCCTGCCTGGGGGCGGATATTCCAGCGCAGGAGACGCTGTTCCGGACACTGCTGGGCGATATCGACGAACCGACGCAGGTGTTCGGCCTGCGCGATGTGCGCGGCGATGGCGGCCAGGTGCACGACCACCATCACGTGCTCGATATCACCCTGGCACAGCGCTTGCGCACGCAGGCCAGGGTACTGGGCATCAGTGTCGCCAGCCTGGTGCACCAGGCCTGGGGCCAGGTGCTGGCGCAGTTGTCCGGCCGCGAAGAGGTGGTGTTCGGCACCGTGTTGCTGGGCCGTCTTGAAGGTGGCGAGGGGGTTGAGCAGGCCCTGGGCATGTTCATCAACACCTTGCCGCTGCGGGTCAGCGTCAATGCCGCCGGCGTGGCCGACGGCGTGCGCCTGACCCACCAGCGCCTGGCGCAGTTGCTGACCCATGAGCAGGCGTCGCTGGCGTTGGCCCAGCGCTGCAGCGGTGTGCCGGCTTCGCAGGCGCTGTTCACCAGCCTGCTGAACTATCGCCACAGCGCCACTGCCAGTAGCGAGCAGCACGAAGCCTGGGCGGGCATCGAACTGCTGACCGCCCATGAGCGCACCAACTACCCACTGGTGGTCAGCGTCGACGACCTGGGCAGCGGCTTCTCCCTGACTGTGCAGGCTGTGGCGCAAGTGGACGGCACGTTGGTCTGCCAACTGCTGTTGGCCGCCCTGGCACAGCTGGCCCAGGCGTTGGAAGATGCGCCGGTGACGCCACTGCACAACCTGGTCGCGTTGCCTGCGGCTGAGCGCGAGCGGGTGCTGCGCCAGTTCAACCACACCCGACGTGACTACCCGCGCGACAGGACTGTGCATGGGGTGTTCGAGGTACGCGCCGAGCTCAGCCCCGAGGCACTGGCGGTCATCCATGGCGAGCGCCACTGGAGCTATCGTGCGCTTGACCAGCACGCCAATCGACTGGCGGGCTACCTGCTGGAACTGGGCGTGCAGGCTGGCGACCGGGTGGCCTTGCTGCTGCCACGGTCCTTCGACCTGCTGGCGGCCCAGCTGGCCGTGAGCAAATGCGCGGCGGTGTTCGTGCCGTTGGACGGCAATGCGCCGGTCGAGCGTCAGGCGTTCATGGTCGCGGACAGCCAGGCCGTGGTGTTGCTGACCCACAGCGATCAGCCGCAGATCGAGGGCGGGCGTCGGGTCGAACTGGACCGGCTCGACCTGGATCGTTATGCGAGCGAGCCCCTGAACCTGGCGGTGGACGCCGGCAGCGCCGCGTACATCATGTACACCTCCGGCTCCACCGGCACGCCGAAGGGCGTGCAGGTGCCGCACCGGGCCATCGTGCGCCTGGCCATCAACAACGGTTTCGCCGACTTCAATAATCAGGACCGTGTGGCGTTTGCTTCCAACCCGGCGTTCGACGCCAGCACCTTGGAAGTGTGGGCGCCGCTGCTCAATGGTGGAGCGGTGGTGGTGATCGACCAGGACCAGGTGCTGTCGCGCCAGGCCCTGGGCGATGAACTGCTGGCCCAGGGCGTGACGGTGCTGTGGCTGACCGCAGGGCTGTTCCATCAGTTCGCCGACGACCTGCTGCCGGCATTCCGCAGGCTGCGCTACCTGATGGTCGGCGGCGATGTACTGGACCCGGCAGTGATCGCCCGCGTGCTGCGAGACGGCGCGCCGCAACACCTGCTCAACGGCTACGGCCCGACCGAGGCCACCACTTTCAGCACCACCCACGAGATCGTCAGCGTGGGCGAGGGCAGCATCCCCATCGGTAAGCCGATCGGCAATGCCCGCTGCTATGTGCTCGATGCCCGTCGGCAGTTGCTGCCGGTGGGGGCGGTGGGCGAGCTGTACATCGCTGGCGACGGCGTGGCGCTGGGCTACCTCGGCCAGCCTGAGCTGACCGCCGAGCGCTTCCTGGTCGACCCGTTCAACGGCGGGGTGATGTACCGCAGCGGCGACCTGGCCTGCTGGCAGGCCGACGGTACCCTGCGCTACCTGGGCCGCGCCGACCAACAGGTCAAGCTGCGCGGCTTCCGGATCGAGCTGGGCGAGATCGAGGCGCGCCTGGCGGCGTGCGCGGGTATCCGTGACGTGGCCGTGGTGCTGCGCGAGGACAGCCCGGGCGACAAGCGCCTGGTGGCCTACTTCACCGGCCAACAGGCTATCGCCGAACTGCACCAGCACCTGCAAGGCCAGCTGCCGGACTACATGCTGCCGTCAGCCTATGTGCAGTTGGATACGCTGCCGCTGACCGCCAACGGCAAGCTCGACCGTCGCGCATTGCCTCAACCAGATAGCGCGTCGGTCGTCAGCCGCGCCTTCGAGGCACCTCAGGGTGAGGTGGAAATTGCCCTGGCGGCGATCTGGACCGAGTTGCTCAAGGTCGAGCGGGTCGGGCGCCACGACCACTTCTTCGAACTGGGTGGTCATTCGCTGCTGGCGGTCAGCCTGATCGAGCGCATGCGCAAGGCCGGGCTCACGGCCGACGTGCGCGTGCTGTTCGCCCAACCGACCCTGGCCGCTCTGGCTGCTGCCGTGGGCAGCGGCCGCGAGGTGGAGGTGCCGGCCAACCGCGTGCCGTTGGGCGCAACCCATATCACCCCGGACATGCTCAGCCTGATCGACCTCGACCAGGCCAGTATCGACCGTATCGTCGCCACGGTGCCCGGTGGCGCGGCCAACGTGCAGGAAATCTACCCGCTGGCGCCATTGCAGGAAGGCATCCTCTACCACCACCTGAGCGCCGAGCAGGGCGACCCCTACCTGTTGCAGTCGCGCCTGGCCTTCGACGACCTGGCACGCCTGCAGGCGTGTGCCGGCGTCCTGCAACAGGTCATCGACCGCCACGACATCCTGCGTACCTCCGTGGTGTGGGAAGGGCTGGACGAGCCGGTGCAGGTGGTCTGGCGCCAGGCCAGGCTGGAGGTGAACGAGGTCACCGGGCTGGGCGAGACGGCCGTGGTCGAGCGCTTGCAGGCGCACTTCGATGCCCGTCGCCAGCGCCTGGACCTGACCCGCGCGCCGTTGCTGCGCCTGACCTACGCCGCAGACCCGGCCCAGCGCCGGGTGGTGGCGATCCTGCACTTCCACCACCTGGCGCTGGACCACACGGCGATGGAGGTGATCGTTCACGAGATGCAGGCATTGCTGGCCGGCCGTGGGCACCTGCTGACGGCCCCGGTGCCTTACCGCAACTACGTGGCCCAGGTGCGCCTGGGCGCCGCCGAGGCGGGGCACGAGGCGTTCTTCCGCGACCTGTTGGGGGATATCGACGCGCCGACCCTGCCCATGGGCCTGGCCGATGTGCAGGGTGACGGGGGCGATATCGAAGAGGCGCGGCACCTGCTCGACCCGGTGCTGGCGCGTCGGGTGCGCGAGCAGGCGCGTCAGCGCGGTGTCAGTGCCGCGAGCCTGATGCACCTGGCCTGGGCCCGCGTGGTGGGCGTGTTGGCCGGGCGGCATGACGTGGTGTTCGGTACCGTGCTGATGGGCCGCCTGCAAGGCGGCGAGGGCGCCGACCGGGCACTGGGGGTGTTCATCAACACCTTGCCGCTGCGCATCGAGACGGCGGTGGGCGCCAGCGAGGCAGTCGCTGTCACCCACCAACGGCTGTCGGCCCTGCTCGGCCATGAGCATGCGTCGCTGGCACTGGCCCAGCGTTGCAGCGGCGTGGCGGCCTCGGCGCCGTTGTTCAGCGCCTTGCTCAACTACCGCCACAGCGCGGCAGGCGCGGCGGCCGATGTCGACAGTTTCCACGGTATCTACCAGCTCGGTGGCGAAGAGCGCAGCAACTACCCGCTGACCTTGAGCGTTGACGACCTGGGCGAGGGCTTCAGCCTGAGCGTGCTGGCCCAGCACGGTATCGGTGCCGAGCGGGTCGCGGGCTGGATGACCGGCGCGGTGACGCAACTGGTCCAGGCCCTGGAGCAAGGCGGTGGCGCCCGGGTCGATGCATTGCCGATCCTTGATGCCGCCGAGCAGCGCCGGGTGCTGGAGGACTTCAATACCACCGGCAAGGCGTACCCGCAGGGGCAGACCGTGCATGCGCGGGTCGAGGCCTTCGCCAGCGCGGCGCCGCAAGCACTGGCAGTGGTGCAGGGTGAGCAGCGGCTGAACTACGGCGAGCTGAACCAGCGCGCCAACCGCCTGGCCCACCATCTGATCAAGCGCGGTGTCTTGCGTGGCGACCGCGTGGCGCTGTGCCTTGAGCGGGGTCCGCAGCGCTTGGTGGCCATGCTCGCCGCGCTCAAGGCCGGTGCCGCCTATGTACCGGTCGATCCGGGCTATCCGGCCGACCGAATTGCCTACCTGCTGAGCGACAGCACGCCAGCGCTGGTGCTGGTCGAGTCGTCGACCGCCGCGTTGGTGGGCGAGGTGGCGACCGTTGCACTGGACGGCAAGGTCTGGCGCGCTGAAGTGGACAGCAACCCCGTCGTGGCGGGGCTGGACGAAAACCAGCTGGCTTATGTGATCTACACCTCCGGCTCCACCGGCCAACCCAAGGGTGTGATGGTCGAGCACCGCACGCTGGCCAACCTGGTGCATTGGCACTGCGAAACCTTTGAGCTGGGGGCGGGCAACCCTACCTCCAGCGTCGCCGGTTTCGGTTTCGATGCCATGGCTTGGGAGGCCTGGCCGGCGCTGTGCGCCGGGGCGGTGCTGCACTTGCCGCCTGCCCATATCGGCGGCGAACACGTCGACGAACTGCTCGACTGGTGGCTGGAGCAGCCGTTGCAGGTCAGTTTCCTGCCCACGCCGGTAGCCGAGCAGGCGCTGCGCCGCGAGCGTCAGCACCCGACCCTGCGCACGCTGCTGGTGGGCGGTGACCGCTTGCGCCAGTTCGACCGCGATCCGGGCTTTGCCCTGGTCAACAACTACGGCCCGACCGAGACCACGGTGGTGGCGACTTCCGGGCCACTGCAACCGGGCGCTGCGCTGCATATCGGCAAGCCGACCGCCAACACCCGCGCCTATGTGCTGGATGAACATCGTCAGCCGGTGCCGGTGGGGGTGATCGGTGAACTCTACATCGGTGGCGCCCAGGTTGCCCGGGGCTACCTCAACCGTCCCGACCTGACCGAGGAACGCTTCCTCGCCGATTCGTTCAGCCGTGAACCGGGTGCTCGGATGTACCGCAGCGGCGACCTGGTGCGCTGGAATGCCGACGGCACACTGGATTACCAGGGGCGCAACGACGACCAGGTGAAGATTCGAGGCGTACGGGTCGAGCTGGGCGAGATCGAAGCGGCGCTGAAGGCCCAGCCGGGTATTGCCGACGCCGTGGTGCTGGTGCGCAACGAACGCCTGCTGGCCTGGTTCACCGAGGCGGCGCCGGTCGATGTCGACGCGCTGCGCCAAGGCTTGCAATCCAGCCTGCCGGCGCACCTGATACCCCAGGCTTTCACGCAGTTGCAGGCGCTGCCGCTGACCCCTCACGGCAAACTTGACCGCAAGGCACTGCCGGATCCATCGCTCCAGGCCGCGCAGGCCTATGTCGCACCAGAGGGTGAAACCGAACGCGCGATGGCGGCGATCTGGGCCGAGGTACTGGGTGTCGAACAGGTGGGTCGTCACGACAACTTCTTCGAACTGGGCGGCCATTCGCTGCTGGCCGTGAGCCTCACGGCGCGCTTGCGCCAGGCTGGCCTGGTGGCCGACGTGCGCACACTGTTCGGCCAGCCGACCGTGGCGGCGCTGGCAGCCACGCTGGGCCAGAACCGTCGGGTGCAGGTGCCGGCCAACGCCATCGCGGCCGATTGCATGCGTATCACGCCGCCGATGCTGCCGTTGGTGGCGCTGGAGCAGCCTGACATCGACCGGATCGTCGCCACGGTACCGGGTGGCGCGGCCAACGTGCAGGACATCTACCCATTGGCGCCGTTGCAGGAGGGGATCCTTTATCACCACCTCAGTTCGCCGGAGCACGATCCCTATGTGCTGGTCTCGCAAATGGCCTTCGCCAGCCGCGAGCGGCTGAATGCCTTTGCCGAGGCACTGGACAAGGTCATCGCGCGCCATGACGCACTGCGCACTTCGGTGCTGTGGGACGGCTTGCCACAGCCCGTACAAGTGGTCTGGCGCGAAGCCCGGCTTGCACTGTTCGCGGTGGCCGACGCGCAGGCGGTGCCCCATGCCCTGGGGCTGGCGCAGGCACCACTGGTGCGCCTGTACCACTGGCCGGCCCCACAGGGGGCAGGCCTGTTGGCGACCTTGCAGTTCCACCATATCGTCCTCGATCACACCGCGCTGGAGGTGATCGGCCAGGAACTGGTGAACAACCTGCAAGGACTGCCCGCGCCGGCCGAACCCGGCGCGCCGTACCGCAACTATGTGGCCCAGGCGCGCCTGGGTATCAGCCAGGCCGAGCACGAGGCGTTCTTCCGCGCGCAACTGGGCGATATCGACGAGCCGACCTTGCCGTTCGGCCTGGGCGATGTGCAGATCGACGGCCAGGCCATCGAGGAGGCGCAGCTGTGGCTGGACGACGCCCTCGCCGCGCGCCTGCGGCGTCAGGCCCGACAGCTGGGCATCAGCGTCGCCAGCCTGTTCCACCTGGCCTACGCACGGCTGCTGGCCGCCGCCAGTGGCCGTGACAGCGTGGTGTTCGGCACCGTGCTGCTGGGCCGCCTGGAAGGCGGCGAGGGTGCCGAGCAGGCGCTGGGCATGTTCATCAACACCCTGCCGTTGCGCTTGGACCTGGCGGGCCTGAGCCTGCACGAAGCGGCCCAGGCCGCCCAGCAGCGCCTGAGCGGCTTGCTGGTGCATGAGCACGCCTCGCTGGCCCTGGCCCAGCGTTGCAGCGGCGTGGCCGCGCCGGCGCCGCTGTTCAGCGCCATGCTCAACTACCGCCACGGCAGCCAGGCGAGCGAGACCAAGCGCCTGGCCCTGCAGGGCATCGAGACGCTGGACAGCAGCGAGCGCAGCAACTACCCGCTGAGCCTGAGCGTGGACGATATCGGCGGCCGCTTCCGCCTGGTCGCCATGACCCCGGCCGACGTGGGGGCGGCGCGTGTCTGCGGGCAGATGGGGCAGGTGCTGCTCGGCATGGCCGAGGCGCTGGACCAGCCGCAGCGGCTGCCGGTGCTGCAATTGCCGGTGTTGCAGGAGGAGGAGCGCCGTCGGCTGCTGCTCGACTGCAACCGCACCGAGGTATCCCGTGACGTTGCGCAGACGCTTCATGGCCTGATCGAAGCCCAGGCGCCTGAGGCGATAGCGGTCACGGTCGAGCAAGGTGAGCTCAGCTATGGGCAGCTCAATGAACAAGCCAACCGCCTGGCGCATCACCTGATCGCACTCGGAGTCAAACCCGATGATCGGGTGGCGATCTGTGTCGAGCGTGGCCTGCCGCTGGTGGTTGGCCTGCTGGCCATTCTCAAGGCGGGTGGCGCCTATGTGCCGGTCGATCCGGACTATCCGGCCGAGCGTATCAGCCACATGCTCGGCGACAGCCAGCCTCGGGCGGTGCTGGTGCAGGGCAAGACGCGGGATCTGGTGGGTTCGCCGACGACGCTGGTCGACCTCGACCAGCCAACCTGGGCGGCGCTGCCGGCCAGCAACCCTCGGGTGCCTGGGCTGACCTCGGATCACCTGGCCTACGTGATCTACACCTCCGGCTCCACCGGCGTGCCCAAGGGTGTGATGGTCGAGCACCGCAACGTGGTCAACCTGGTGCGCTGGAGCGCCGGGTTGCTCCCTGATGCAGGGGCGGTGCTGCACAAGACCCCGGTGAGCTTCGACGCCTCGGTG
>NZ_JAMSHW010000064.1:0-6364 GCF_023757525.1 Pseudomonas sp. MWU13-3659
GCTTGACCCGCGAACACCGGCGAAGCCGGTGCCATACACTGTGGCGCCTGCTTCGTGGGCAAGCCCACTCCCATAGATTCGGTTTGGTCCTACAGAGGTAATTGTTAACAGGACCTATCCTACAGGCCTTGTCGTCTCGGTCCGGCTTTCAAGGTACTTCTTCGCGGTTAACTTTTTCCGGTCACCGCACATTCGGTGACCGGGCGTGAGAACCCGATACCAACTTGAGCGCCGAGGCGTGCGTTATGGCAGCCCTGCGCGGGCAGGCTTTTGCCTGGCCGGTTTCCAAGTTGGCCGGATTCTCACCCCGCGTACGGCTGCCACCTTGATCCCGTGAGAAGGATTCAGAGCGCAGTTATCCCAGACTCAACTTGGATACTGCGCTATGAAAAAGATCGTCCCAGACCCACCCCTGAAGCTGAACCCCACCACCGATCTTCACCGTCCGCCCTGGCGTCGACGCCGCCGATGCCTTGGTCCACGCCAGCATGCTGGCCCGCGCCATCCAGGAAATCGCCGACAACTACGCCCTGCATCACGCCCCCGAAGCGAACCGGGCGATGATCTGGTCGATCCTGCATTCGGCGGAAACGCTCAGGGCATTGCTGGAGGGATTGCTCGACGCCATGGAAGCCTGACGGCAAGACACGGGGCAGTCAGCCTGGCTGCCCCCGGTCCACCTTGCTGCTGAGGATGATCGACGTGGTGGTCTTCTCCACCCCGTCGAGGCTGCCGATCTGGTCGAGCAGTTGGTCCAGTTGCTCGGGCGAATCACTGTGCAGCCAGGCGACATAGTCGAACTCGCCGCTCACTGCGCACAGTTGCTGCACCTGCCCCATGGCCGACAGCCGCCGTACCACTTCCTTGCCCGCGCGCGGCTGTACCTTGATCCCCACATAGGCCTGCAAGCCACCGCCAATCAGGCGTTGGCCCAAGCGCACGCCGTAGCCGGTGATCACCTTGCTCTTTTCCAGCCGCGCCAGGCGCGAGTTCACCGTGGTGCGGGCGATGCCCAGCTGGCGGGCGAGGGTGGCGACGCTTTCCCGGGCGTTGATCTGCAACAGAGCGATCAATTGGCGGTCGATTTCGTCGAGGGAGATGGGGCGGGTGTCTGGCATTCTGAGGTCCTTGCTCGGCGGCAAGCCAGCCTAGCCATGCCTCGCCTGGTTGTGAAGCCTTGTGACCGACATGCGTGCGCAGAAATGAAAAAGCCGCGCTGATGCGCGGCTTTTCAGATTTGGTGGGCCCACACGGACTCGAACCGTGGACCAAAGGATTATGAGCTGCCTGGAGACGCTGCAAACCCAGTCAAACCGTGCGTAGCTTAGCGTAGGCATAGTTAGCTGGAAGTAGCGTGGTTACTGGTGTTTAGCGTAATTTGGCGAAATGGGTGGAAGCTGGGCACGGTACCGCCAGTGTATTGTTTTTTGTACCGCGGAGCGGTCAGGTTTTTCGGCCATGACGTTGTTCTCCTGGTAAAAATGTGATCAAGGTTGTTGTAAGGTGGCAATTACACACCTAAGATGCCCGCCTTCTCTCACCCGACAGCAAAGGAGGTACATCATGCAACAGTTGATCACCCTTTGCAGGTCGCGCCTGGCTTGAACGCATTCGCCGCTACTCGTTAGCGGTACCGCAACGCCCGGCCTCTGGCCTGCCAATCCGAACATCTTTTTGTTTCAACCCATCAGGATTGGACTATGGGCACTTGCATTCGCAATTTGTCCGACGGCGCCGTATTGGTCGCCGCGGACGACACCTGGATCGAAGGAAAAGCGATCCAACAACTCGAAACCACCGCTCGCCTAGGGGGCATGCATCGGGTGGCCGGCATGCCGGACCTGCATCCGGGGCGTGGCTATCCGGTCGGCGCGGCATTCTTTTCCGTGGGGCGTTTGTACCCGGCGCTGGTCGGCAATGACATCGGCTGTGGCATGGCGCTATGGCGCACGGACATCCCGACCGCCAAGCTGCATCTGGACAAGCTGGAGAAACGCCTTGGCAACCTCGACCTGCCGCTCGACGAGACGTGGCAGGAGGCCGTCGCCAGCTTCGGTTTGCCTGTCACGGGGCACGAGCGTTCTCTAGGTACCATTGGTGGTGGTAACCACTTCGCCGAGCTGCAGCAACTCGATGAGAACTACGACGATGCGGCCCTGGCAGCCTTGGGCATCGAGCGCAAACACCTGCTGTTGCTGGTGCACAGCGGCTCGCGTGGTTTGGGCGAGGCGATCTTGCGTGAGCAGGTCGACCTGTTCGGTCATCACGGACTGGAGGCGGGCAGCGAGGCCAGCACTCATTACATGGGCCGGCACGACGGCGCGCTGCGTTTTGCCGAAGCCAACCGTCAGTTGATTGCCCGGCGCATGCTCGACCGCTTGCGTGCCGATGGCGATGTACTGCTCGACATCAACCACAACCTGGTGTCGCCAGCGCGGGTCGACGGGCTCGATGGTTGGCTGCATCGCAAAGGCGCCACACCGTCGGATCAGGGGGCGGTGGTGATCCCTGGTTCGCGCGGCGACTACAGCTACTTGGTACAGCCGATCGCCGACGAGCGCAGCCTGTTGTCCCTGGCCCATGGCGCCGGACGCAAATGGATGCGCAGCGAGTGCAAGGACCGCCTCGCCTCGCGCTACAGCGTCGAGCAACTGAGTCGTACGGCACTAGGCAGCCGCGTGATCTGCGCCGACCGGGCGCTGATCTACGAGGAAGCGCCGGAGGCCTACAAGGCTATCGACTCGGTGGTGGGTGCCTTGCGTGAAGCGGGGTTGGTTCGCGTGCTGGCACGACTGAAACCGGTGCTCACCTACAAGACGCGCGGAGGGTGCTGCTGATGATCCTACTGCAACTCTCGGCGGCTCAGGGGCCGGAAGAATGTGCCCTGGCAGTGGCCAAGGCATTGCTCAGGCTGCAGGCCGAAGCGGATGCCCAGGCCGTGACGGTACGGATACTCGAAGAAGAGCCGGGGCCGCGGCGCGGTACCTTGCGCTCGGTGTTGCTGGCACTGGATGGCGAGCAGGCCGAGCGCCTGGCGGATCACTGGACGGGCTCGCTGCAATGGACGTGCAGCAGTCCGTACCGGCCGGGGCATGCGCGCAAGAACTGGTTCTTTGGGGGCGCACGGTTTGCGCCACCGGCACCGGAATTGGCGAGCGAGATCCACTTCGAGACCTTGCGTTCGTCCGGGCCGGGTGGTCAGCATGTCAACACCACCGACTCGGCAGTGCGCGCCACGCACCTGGCCAGCGGCGTCAGCGTCAAGGTACAGAGCGAGCGTAGCCAGCACGCCAACAAGCGCTTGGCGCTGCTGCTCATCGGTCAACGCCTGGCGCAACAGGCAGAGCAGGTCGACAGCGAACTGCGCGCGGAGCGGCGGTTGTTCCATCACCGCATCGAGCGTGGCAATCCACGTCGGGTGTTTCGTGGCGAGCGCTTCGAGCCGGCTGACGAGTAGATTGTGTGCGAGTAGTCGTCGAGCAAAAGTCAGGCTGGGCGGCGTAGGCGATGCCGGCCCCACGAAAACGGATGAGGAAAGGACCCGGCTCGCACTCGGGTTTACGAGTTGCAAATGAGCATTCCGAATCTGAGGCGATCCCGCCAAAAACGCAAAAACCGCGCATCGCGCGGCTTTCTGTTTGGTGGGCCCACACGGACTCGAACCGTGGACCAAAGGATTATGAGCCCGAAAAAATCACCCATGGTTGCTGGGTAAACCCGTGATGCGCCTGATTTTATTGAATATTTACTGACATTGGGGAAGGGTATTTAAATTCGGTGTGGACACATTGTGGACACATCCGACTGTACCGAGCTGCACAGATCTTCAATTCTTTGCACGCTGTGCAATGCCCTGGTGCGCCAGGCGGCCCGCGCAGTGCCTGCCCTGGGCCGGGGTTGCACCAGCCTTGGCGGTTGCACTATTTCGCGAGGCAAAGCGCGTCGGCGGGAGGGGGATAAGTGATTTCTCTTCGAGATTTTTTTTGCGGATGGGATTTTCCGCGCAGTTCCAGCTGCAGCTCGTCAGCGACCGCTAGGCACTCGGTTGAATTCGAAATACTGTATGCGTGTACAGGTATTTTTGAGGGCTTGCCCATGGTCAACGCAGACATCACGCCAATCACTGTCCAGGAGTGGTACCAACTACTGCAGGATGTCAGCTCGTTGCTCAAGTCAACGACAGCCCACCACCGGGAACTGCTGCATCAAGCGTATGCCCTGCGTGACGCACACGCGGTGGATGCTGGCACCCTGGCTGAGATGTTGGAGCTAGCCGACGAGGCCCTGGTGTATGCCCATGACACGCTGTCCGATCAGCACTGGTGATCGTATGCGCGTTCTCATAACGCCGATGCGGCGTCTTGGTGTGGATCTATCCAAGCAAGAGCGCGGGCAGTACCGAGCGGTGAAGGGGGATGTGCATGTGCAATGCGTGCAGGATTCCCGCCTTGGGCGAGCCACGAACGTGGCAGAGGTGGCCCCCCACTTCCCTATGCAATCGGCACAGTTACCTGCCCTTTACGATGCAAGCCTGTCCGGGATGTCCACACGGGGGTTCGTGCTGAGTGGCTTCGAAGTGATCGATGGCTGCGCCTACGCGCAGTCCTGGTGGTGCAGATTGGAATAGAACAGGGGCCGAAGCCCCTGTCCTCTCATTACGTAAACTTCGTAACGAGATCAGCTAATTCATTGAACAAGCTGACATACAACACTACAACAGCAATAGTGTTATTCCATTCGAGACTCATGGGAGATTTCTTCAAGGCTCTGTCCTCTACGATTTATGGGCCTCCAGTTTTTGGAGGATATCCCTTAGAGCCAACTTTACTCCGGCATATGGGCATATGAGGTACAAACCTCGGAATGTCAGAATCAGGATGATTCCGAGCTTCGCATGCCGAACGGCGGTTGACGACATCGTCGGGTACAGATAGCCTTCAAAGTGTCTAGGTTTGAAGAAGTGCCCGGCTCAGAGGTTGAAGCCATCATAAGCAGGAGATTTCCTCTTGTGAAGCCCCAATTTCAGGCCCCCGAAGGCTCGCCACTGTGCGAGCCTTTTTTTTTTGTGCTGCTCTGACCAGGAGGGGAAGCGCGTATCCCGCGCCGTGACTGGGCTCCACGAAAATTTATGTTCCATTAAATGGAACACTCTTCCGCCTTATCATGTGTGTGTTTTTTTTTGAAAGCACGATATGTGAATTTCATTTAACGCTGAATGTCGATAAGTACAAGCGACTAGAACTTTGAGCTTGCGCATAAGCGAGCACTTGTATTGTCGAAATCGACAACAAAGTGAGCATCAAGAACTAGGTCGCAACTTCAATCGCATTGCTACAAAGTGATCGGCTTAAGCTTCGTCGCTAGCAGCAACGCAGAGCCGGCGCCTTGGGTGAACGCAGCCGCATTGCTCGGTGGTGGCGTCGGTCCATGCACGTGCCCGGCCAGCTGGGTGTTCATCTCCTGGACCAGGTCGAGCAAGTCGCAAAGCACCTGCAGCACATTCACCCCTTCAGACCCCAGCCACGTCTTCGGCGCCTGCAGGCGCTGACTGACGCCTGCCACGCTTTTCCGCAAGCCCTCGATCCGCTCCTGGACATCGCCGCCGACCGTCGCGTTGAGCTTCTGCCCCACCACCAGGTTGAGGTCGCGCCCGGTGGCCTGGTGCAGGTCATCCACAGCGGCCAGGCTCGCGGATCCGCCGGACAGCAGCTTTAGCGCGCCCAGGGCTTCGACCTTCTTCACCCCGCCCACCGTCTCGGTGGAATGGTCGTCCACGTTCCTGGTGTGACTCTGGAACTGCTCGCGGTTGGCCAACGACTCCACTTCGCGCTCGATCGCCTTGTCCTGGATCTTCCCGTCCGTCTGGCGCAGCCAGTTACCGTCCGCGTCGACGCGCTGCTGACAGGCCTCGCTGTGCTGCCAGACCTGGTCGCCTTTCGGCACTCGGGGCAGGCTCAGCCCATGCGGCAGGATCTGCTGGATAAATGGCTTGTGCGGCAGGCCATAGGCGAACGACACGACCACCGTCGTGCCTTCCTCGGGGAACCCGAACATGCCGGCCTCCTGCCCGCCCATGGGTGCCGGCAATGGCAGGCTGGTGAACACCGGCAGCGCCGGATCCGGTTCGCCGTCAGGCAGCAGCACCTGGACATCGACGCCGAAGCGCGGGCGGAAGTCGTCGCACAGCCCGGGCGCCGCCGGGGCATCCGGTACCGCGACCACGCGCCCGAAGCGCGGTAAGTGGTAACCCCCGGTGATTTCGGGGAATTGGCGCTCTACAGCGCGGCGGATTGCGTCTTCCATCGGATGGCCATTTGGTTGCCGGCCAGCGCGACGTGGGTCACGCGCTCGCCCTGGTTGATCA
>NZ_JAMSHW010000065.1:0-6027 GCF_023757525.1 Pseudomonas sp. MWU13-3659
GCCCTTGCTGTTGGCGTACTGGTACAGCAGCTCCAGGTCGCCCTTGCCGGGTTTCGGCGGTTCGGGGAAGGTGCCGGCCTTGCTGGCGGCGCCGATGCGGGCGAACTGCGCGGCGTGGGCGGTGTAGTTGGCGCGTAAGCGCTCCATAAACCCCACCTAACCAAAGATGGGCAGCGCACCTAGCTGTGTATTTGAGGTGTGCAATTCCATGGCAATAGCGCTTCGTAGTCTTCCACTGAGGACGCCTGCGGCAGGCGTTCCAGCGCGTGGCGCAGCCACGCATAGGGTTCTTGGCCGTTGGCTTTGGCCGTTTCTACCAAGCTGTAAAGTTGTGCGCTGGCAGTGGCACCTTTGGGTGTGTCACTGAACAACCAGTTCTTTCTTCCGATGACAAACGGGCGGATCGCACGCTCGGCCGCGTTGTTGTCCATCGGCAAGTAGCCGTGCTCGACATAGCGTTCCAATTTGCTCCAGTTGCTGGCCAAGTAGCCGATGGCCTTGCCCAAGGCATTCTGCGTCGTGACCTGAGGTTGCGTTTTCTCTACCCAGTTTTTCAGCTGAGTCAGCAATGGCAGGCTGCGCTCCATGCGGGCAGCCTTACGATCTTCGTCGTCACTGTCCTTCAAGTCGCGCTCGACGCCATAGAGCTTATTGATCAGGTTCAATGCGATGTCAGCGCGTCCTGTCTTGCCCTTGGGCTGTACTTTCTGCGCTTCGACGAACTTGCGCCGCGCATGCGCCCAGCAGCCCAACCGCTCCACGCCGTTCTGTGTGGCCAGTGCGTTGTAACCGGCGTAGTCGTCGGTCATGACATAGCCGCGATAGCCAGACGGCTGGCAGCCTGTAACAAGCGGCCAGCCGATTTCGCAGATGAACCTCTATGCAAGAGGACTAAACTCCTAGCACTGGGACTTCATGCAGTAAATTTTTCTGCCTAATACCCTTAATTTCCTGAGCATCACTCATATCCATTCCGATTAATACATCCAATAGCTGATTACACCATTCCACCTCTAGTGCAGTCTTCCTATCTACATCTTCGTCAAAAATATCGATTGCTTCAGCCACCTTCGCAATGGCGTATCGAACTGACTCATGGCTGGAATTCTCTAAATACTCAACACAGTAAGATGTACAAATCACAGCACACTGGGCCTGATCTACCAACTCATCACTGTAGTCCTCGGTATCCGGAATACCACTATAAACTTCTTGATACAACCGCTTAAGCTCGTGCTTATCGAGCAACACATGCCGCTGAAACAACTCAGCCAGAGCCGAAGAATTGACATCTACACTCAGGGCATATTTCTTACAGTACTCAGCATAAATTCCTGCCACACGCTCTGCCCCTAAAAGGCAAAAAAGAGATATTTTTTCTCTCGACATCCCAAACAATTTTTCAAAATTCATCTTCATCAAACCCGCCTTTTGCTCTTTTTGCCAGTGACCGGTGTATGTGTTGTGACCTTTTTTTCATGCATCATCGTTTCACAATCCAAGCACACACCCCTATTAGCATCCACATGTCTAGCGCCGGCATTAATTAGTGTTTCCTCTGCATGCCCCACCCCATTCACGACTGTCAGCCCTCTCTCTTGCGCAAACTCTCTCTGCACTTTGGGGACCTTCTTGTCACTGGAAGCGATCCCCATACTTCCATCAGGCATAACACCCACGGCAGTAGATTTGAAGCGCTGAGCAGTGGGATCAAGAGTAGCGTGTGCTTCATCCGCAAGCTGCCTAGTCGGAGACCCGCAGTTACACGATTTCTTTCCTGCACAAAGGCCTAGTGGATCGGTCCAGTTGGTTGGGTTGATAGCGTATTCATAGAAATTCAATCCACCTGTGTACGTGATTGGGTCTTGGCTTATGAATCTCCCTACGCCCGGATCGTAATACCGATGACGGTTGTAATACAGCCCCGTCTCATGGTCGTGGTACTGACCCTCAAATCGAATAGGGTTGCTCAGGCCGACCTGCTTGGCCCATTCGGAACGGATTTCCTTGATCTCCCCCCGCGCCTTGTACTGCGCCATCCACGCCACCTCACCATTGTGGTCGGTGAGTTCCATCGGCGTACCGAGGTGGTCGCACTGGTACCAGGCAATGGCGTCGATTGGCTGCGGTTTGACCTCGTGCTGCCACAGCGGGTCCTGATCGAAATCGTATTCCCGGTCGTTCCAATCCGGTTGGCGTAGCAAGCGGATCGGGCTCTTGCGCAGCGCCTGGGCAACCGGCACGAAACTGCCCGGCTCGTACAAGTAATGCACAGTCCGCCCGGTGTCGCCTTCATCCTGTGGCGGTGAGCTTTCCCAGGCCAGGTTGTTGCCATCCCAACCGTACAAGGTGTAACCGCAACCCAGTTCGCGCTGGCGCTTAGCCCGCTGCATCTGGTTCCAACCACTACCGGCACGCGGATCATCCTGATGGTGCGCGGTGGAGTGCTTGTGCAGACGGCGCCCCAGGGCGTCATAGCTGTACACCACCGTGAGCCTGTCATCGTCATAACGCGTCAGGCGGTCGAACAGGTCCCAGGCCAGGTGGGCCTTGTCGCCGTTGTGCAGGCGATAGATCAGGTTGCCACGGTCGTCGTACTGGTAATGGGTCCCGGCGTATTCACGCAACAGGTTGTCCATCAGCTTGTTGCGCCGCGGATCGCTTTCCAGCGGACGATTGAGTTCCTGGGTCTTGTCGTCCAGCAGGTTGCCGGCCGGGTCGAAAGCAAAGGTCTCCACGCCAAGGCGGCTGGTGGCTTGCAGCAAGCGGCCAACGGGATCGTACTGATAGGCCAGGTGGCCACGGCGGGTGTCGTGGATATCGGTCAGCTGGCCAACGGCATCGTATTGATACTGGCGTTTGAGCAGGGTGGACTGGCCATCGTGGCTGCCCAACAGTTGCTCCTGAAGACGCCCGGCCGGATCCCACGCCTGAGTTTGCATCAGCTGGTTGCCCTGGTGGCGCACCACTTCACGATGCAGGTCATCGCGCTCGTAGGCGAGCAACTCATGCTGATCGAGGGTCATGCCCAGCACGTGACCACTGCCATAGGTAAGCACGCTGACCTTGTGGCCATCGGGGCGAGTGGTGGCGGTACGCAGATTCAGCGCGTCGTATTCGTGCTGCCACACCGCGACCATTGGTACTTCGGTACCGAAATAGTACTGGTGCTCGCGGGTCAGGTTGCCCGCCTCGTCATGGAACCATTGCAGCTTGCTGGCTGCGTTGATCGCCTGGATCAGGTTGCCATTGCCGTCGTAAGCGAAGGTCTCTTCCTGACGTTGGTCACCCAAGCTGGCCGCACGTGAAATCAGACGCCCCACCGGGTCGAAGGTGATATCGATGCGCCGCTGACCGACCTGGGTGCCGGCCAGTCGGCCCGTATCAGGATCGTACTGGTAACGCGTCACCAAGCCATCGAAGCCTTGCTCTTGCAGCAAGCGCCCGACCGGGTCGTAAAGGAAGTTGGCCTTGCTCTCGTTCTCGTTCTCCAGGCCGATCAGGCGGCCCAGCTTGTCCCAGCGATAACGTAGAGTGTGCTCGTTGGCATCCACCCGCTCGGCCAGCAGGCCCACGGCGTTGTAGGCCCAGGTAGTGCAACGGTCTAGTGCATCGACGTGAGCCAGCAGACGACCTTCAGCATCGCGCTCGAAGCGCTCTTCGGTGTTGTCTGGGTGGGTGACTTTCGTCAGTTGACCAGCCTTGTACTCATAGGTGGTCGTGCTGCCGACTGCATCGGTGAACAACACCAGTTGACCGAAGTCGTCGTACGCCCACTGGCTGGTCTTGCCCGAGCAGTCGGTGTACGCGACCAGTTGATCCGCCGCGTTATACGCCAGCTTTTTCTCGTTGCCGTTGGCATCCTTGATCGCCTTGACCAGCCCAGAGGGTGTGTAGGCGAACTCGGTCTTGTTGCCCAATGGATCGGTGGTCTCGACCAGGTTGCCCTTCTGGTCGTAATCACGCAGCCACAGACCGCCTTCGGCATCACGAAGCTTTATTGGTTGGCGGTGATCATCGTAAGAGAAATGTGTCTGACTGTGATCAGCACGGATATGACGAATGACACTGCCCTGCTCGTCATAGTCGTAGCGGTCCTCACTGCCGTCGGCGTGTACATGGCGTACCACGTTCTTGCGCTCGTCACGGAAAATCCACTCCGAGCGCTCGTCCGGATGCCGCACACGGTACAGGTGGCCAAGGATGTCGTAGTAGTACCAGGTCTCCTGGCCATGGGCGTCGGTGACGTAGGTGAGGCGAATGTTCTCGTCCCATTCCAGGCGCGTGTCGTAACTGCCGTCATCGGCCCATTCGCGAATGGCCTTGGCGTCGAAGGCACTGCCGTCCCACTGCAGGTTCATACCTCGGCCGGTGCGGTCGGTGTAACGGGTCACCAGGTGATTCTGGTACTGGTAATGCCAGGCCGCGCCGTGCTCATCCTGGGCGGCGACGAGGTCGCCCTGATCATCGTAGTGGTAGGCACACAGCTGACGCAGTGGCTGACCGTCGCGCATTTCCCACAGGCCAGTAATATGGCCCTGTTCATCGATCAGTGTGCCCAGGTGGCGCAGGACGTCTTTCACATCGCCCTGGAAGGTGATGATGTCCGACAGCACTGGACGCCCTTCATGGTGATGCTCGTAGTGCAGCATGCAGCCGGCGTCGTTCTGCAGCAGGATCTTGCGCAAGTAATAGCGATCACCCACGCGCAGGTAATACTCCTTGCGCACGAAGCCACGGCAGATCACCAGCTCATCGTCGCTGCTGCGCACCAGCAGCAAGTCCTCGATGGCGTTGAACAGCGACTTGCCAACCTTGGGCAGTTCGAACGCATGGCTGCGACCGTCGAAGTCATGGAACAGCAAGCCCTTGTCGAGCACATCGATACGCGTGGTCAGGGGCGTTACCCAACGGGCGCCCAGACAGCCCTGGTCATATTCGGCCAGGCGCGAGTGGTAGATCCGTTGCCAATCAATCGGAAATGCACCGGGCAGGCTGAAATCCGTGTGAATGATGAACTCCGAGCCCAGGGCAAAGCTGATGTTACGCCCCGTCGTGGACTTCGGGATTGGTCTCGGGATAGGGCAACTGGGTTCGATCGGGCTCGGCGTCTGGGTGGCATTCGCCTGCGAACCACTGACCGCCAACTCGCCCTTGCCCTTCTCCCGCTCAACCTGCGTGGTGGTCCCCGGCTTGCTCACCCCCGGCTGCCCGTTCTTGTTGCGCTTGCGGAAGCCCTTCACTGCCCCGCCGAGCACCGTCAGCATCCAGCCGATGCTCATCTGCGTACCGGGGTCTGCCAGCTTGTTCAACTGCCGGGCCATCTCCGGGCCCAGGGCGCGCAGCTGGCCGGTGTTGGCTAACACCTTGCTCTTGATCTCGTCCGGCAGCAGCTTGCTCGTGGCGCTGTTGGCCAGCCCCTTGCCGGCGGCCTTGTAGGCGCTGTGCACTGCACCGAAGAAGTTGCTGAAGGCGGCCTTGGGGTCGTTGAGCAGTTTGTCGGCGGCAGCCGACATCTGCTTGCCCGCCTTGTCGCGGTCGCCCTTGGCGTCCAGTTGCCCGAGGGTGACTTTCTCAAGGCCCGTGGCGATCTCGCTGGTCATCTTCGTGCCTAGCGCACCGGCGTCGGCCAGAATGCTGGCAATCTTCGGTTGGGCCTTGGCCACGAAATCGTCGATGGTCCCGGCGATGGTCGCGTTGAGGTGGCCGATCAACACCTGGATCAGCGAATCGCCCAGCAGCATCTTGGCGCTGTTGCGCAGCTCCTGGCGCACCAGGAACAGGGTCGGGCGCAGACTCATGCGCGCCGCGGCCATGGTCGGCGGCGCCGGCAGCACGCCGATCAGGTTGATGCCCAGGCTCACCCAGTCGAGCAGCTGGCGGTTCTTGCTCTTGACCAGGGTGACCACGTCGCCCAGGGCGTCGACCAAGGCCATGATATTGCCCACCACCGGCAGCGCGCCGGCCACGGTCTTGATCCGTTCGAGGGTGACGTAGCCGCCGCTGACCGACTGCAGCCAGGCATCA
>NZ_JAMSHW010000066.1:0-5352 GCF_023757525.1 Pseudomonas sp. MWU13-3659
GGTGCAGCATGGCCCCCTGCAAAGTGGGGAAAACCGCCAAGCTAGCGGAACTTCTCCACCAGATATGCAGGACCGATCCGAGCTCGCGTAGGAACTTTCCTTGAAGGATGTAAGGCGCTTACCAGGCTACGAGCCACTTTCGCGGGTAAACCCACTCCCACAGAACCAGAGCCTCACAACCGTCCCGTAAGAGCCGGCTTTGCCGGCGAATGGGCCGGTACGGTCAACACAAAACTGTTGCTGCCACAGTAGCCCTCAGCCTCCCTGCTGCCCCAGCAACACCGCCCAAGCACACTGCTGCTGCGCAATCCGCACAACCGCCTTAAAAAGCCCATAAAAATATGTAAAAACAGAAGGTTACGAGCTTGGCACAGTCCCTGCTCCAGCCCTCCCCAACAACGCTTAAATACGGGGAGAATCCACATGCACCAGCGCCATCCACTAGCCCGCCAAATCAGCCTCGCGCTGTTGCTCGGCAGCACCACCAGCCACACCTTCGCCGCCGACGACAACAAGCCCGAACCGGCCCTGGAGACCGTCACCGTCACCGCCCAGCACCGCGAACAGACACTGCAGGAAGTGCCGGTGGCCGTGTCGGCCATCAAGGGCACGCAACTGGTCGCCGACGGCGTGCGCGCGATGGGCGACATCACCACCTTCGTGCCCAACGCCTCGGCCAAGAACCCCGACGGCGACGGTCGCCCGCGCTGGTACATCCGCGGCCTGGGCACCGGCGACACCGGCGCGGCGACGGTCTACCCGGTGGGTATCTATGCCGACGACGTCTACCTCAACGCCCCCGTCGCCGGTGGCGGGCCGCTGTTCGACCTGGAGCGCATCGAGATCCTGCGTGGCCCGCAAGGCACCCTGTACGGCAAGAACACCACGGCCGGCGCGGTCAACGTGATCTCGAAGAAGCCGACCTTCGACACCGACGGCTACGGCACCATCGGCTTCGGCAGCAAGAACGAACGCATCCTCAACGGCGCCATCGGCGGCACCCTGGTGGACGAGAAACTGGCCGGCCGGGTATCGCTGTATTCCGAGGAGCGCGACGGTTTCCAGAACAACGACTACGACGGCAACAGCTACGGCGACGTGAACAAGAAGGCGGTGCGCGTGCAGTTCCTTGCCCAGCTCAACCCCGACCTCGACGCCCTGCTGAAACTCCACAGCCGCCAGTTCAAGGGCGACGGCAGCAACGGTTCGCTGCCGGTGGGCCGCTACTACAACGTCGGCTACGAGCGCCCCAACGGCCGCGACATCTCGCTCAACGTCAACGAGGACTACCGCCTCGACCACGACGGCGCCTCGCTGACCTTCAATTGGTACCTGGGCGACTACACCCTGACCTCGATCAGCGCCTACGACTACATCCGCAACCGCTCCACCACCGACGCCGACTACACCCCCTACGAAGTCAACGGCGCCGCGATCACCGACAACAGCTACCGCCAGTGGTCCCAGGAACTGCGCCTGGCCTCGCCGGAGGATCGTCCGCTGCACTGGCTGCTCGGTGCCCACTATTTCCACGAAGACCTCGACAGCGCCGCGCAGCGCATCGTCACACCAGGCCCGACACCCAACGGCACCGGCTCCAACCAGGTCGGCACCACCGCCTACCGCGACCTGGGCTTCGACCACCGTACCGACAGCTACGCGCTGTTCGGCAACGTCACCTATGAATTCACCGACGCCTTCAGCGTGACCGGCGGCCTGCGCTGGACCCAGGAGAAAAAGGACATCGACCTGGACCTGGTGCAACTGACCCGCGCCACCGCCAACGGCCCGCTGATCCCCATTGCCGGCGCCGGCAGCAACGGCAATCGCCAGGAAGACAAGACCTGGGAAGCCTGGACCTACGACCTGACCCCGGAATACCGCATCAACGACAACCTGCGGGTGTTCTTCCGCTATGCCCACGGTTTCCGCTCCGGCGGCTTCAATACCGGGCTGTCTACCAGCCTGGCGCAGTTAACCACGGTCGACCCGGAAGAGCTGGACGCCTACGAGCTGGGGCTCAAGTCCGAGTGGTTCGACCGGCGCCTGACGGTCAACGCCAACGTCTTCTACTACGACTACTCGGACATCCAGGTGAACCTGCTGACAGTCAATGACGGCGTGCTCACCACCGCCCTGACCAACGGCGCCAAGGGCAAGGTCAAGGGCGCGGAACTGGAGATCGAAGGCCAGCCCACCGAACGCCTGCACCTGCGCGCGGCACTGTCGTTCCTCGACACCGAGTACACCGACTTCAAGAACACCAACCCGACCACCGGCGTGGTGACCGGCGACTACAGCGGCAACAGTTTCGTGCGTTCGCCGCGCAACGTGGTGTCGCTGGGCGCCGACTACACCCTGCCGCTGGACGTGCCTGGGCGTGTGGTGGCCGGGGGCGACGTGAGTTTCCGCGACAAGGAGTACTTCCTCGCCGACCGCCAGGGCAGCGCCGACGCAACCCTCAGCCAGCCGCACTACACCCTGGCCAACGCGCGCCTGAGCTGGTTCAGCGCCGACGACAAGCTCAGCGTCACCGGCTTCGTCAACAACCTCACCGACCGCCGCTACCAGGTGCATGGCCGGCCCAACGGCGGCGCCGGGCAGTACGTGATCACCTACGGCGATCCGCGCACGGTCGGGTTGAGCGTTACCAGCCGGTTCTGACTTTCTGCCCTTGGGGCTGCTGCGCAGCCCTTTCGCGGCGCAAGGCCGCCCCTACAAGGATTGCGCGGCCCCTGTAGGAGCGGCCTTGCGCCGCGAAAGGGCCTCGTAGAGGCCCCAAGGCAGCCATGCCATTCAAAAGGACACCCCATGCCCCAGCACATTCCCTTGGCCCTCACCCTGGCCATCGGCAGCCTAGCCCTGCCTGCCCTCGCCGCCGACCAGCTCGACACCGTGGTCGTGGTCGGCACCCACCGCAGCGACCTCACCGCCCTGCAAAGCGCCGCCCCGGTGGACGTGCTCAGCAGCGAGAAACTCCAGGCCACCGGTGCCCAGGACCTGTCCGGCGCGCTCACCGCCCTGTCGCCCTCGTTCAACTACCCGCAATCACCTCAAGGCGCCTTCGCCGGCTCCATCGCCCAGGGCGCCTCGCTGCGCGGCCTGGCCTCCGACCAGGTGCTGGTGCTGGTTAACGGCAAGCGCCGCCACACCAGCGCCAACATCACCCGCCAGGGCCTGGTCAACGGCCGTGGCGCGGCGGCGGTGGACCTGAGCCTGATCCCGCTGTCAGCCGTGGAACGGGTCGAGATCCTGCGCGACGGCGCCGCCGCCCAGTACGGCTCGGACGCTATCGCCGGGGTAATCAACATCGTGCTCAAGGAACGCGACGACGGCGGCAACATCGGCTACCGCTTTGGCGGCTACGACAAAGGCGATGGCCTGCAACGCAAACTCAGCGGCTGGAAGGGCTTCGCCCTCCCCAACGACGGCTTCCTCACCCTGGCCTTCGACGCCGGCAGCCAGGACCCGGCCAGCGACACCCGCGACGACAACCGATTGTTCTACCCCGGTTCCACCAGCACCAACACCCCGCGCGAGCAGAACAACCGCTACCGCAACTGGCGCTGGGGCTCGGGCAATGTCTCGGACCAGTACAACGTCACCGCCAATGCCGAGATGGGCCTGGGCGAAGGCCTGAGCGCCTATGGCCTGGCCACCTATGCACACAAGAACACCGACGCCGAGAACTTCTTCGACCCGCCCACCACCCTGCGCAACAACTATGGCAGCGTGGCCCTGGCCCGCTATCCGGACGGGCGCCTGCCGATCACCCGCTATGGCCTTGAGGACTATGCCGTCACCGGTGGCCTGCGCTACGAGGACGAGACCCTCGGCCACTTCGACCTGGCGCTGAACCACGGCAACAACCGCCTCGACTCCACCGACCGCGATGCGATCAATCCCAGTTGGGGGGCATCCAGTGCTTCGACGATCTACACCGGACGGCGCGAGGCCGACCAGACCAACCTCTCCCTGGATTGGACCCGTGACTTCGCCACCGACCTGCTGTTCAAACCGCTCACCGTTTCCGCCGGCCTGGCCTGGCGCGAGGAGAACTACCAGCTCACGGCCGGCGATGCCCAAGGCTGGCAGAACGGCCCCCTGTTCAACACCGTCGACCCACTGACCGGGCGACGCATCCCCGGTTATTACTCGGGCATCACCCAGGTGGACGCCACCTCGCTGGATCGCCGGGTGATCGGCGCCTACTTCGACCTCGAAGGGCAGGTGACCGAGCAATTCCAGGCCGGTTTCGCCCTGCGCAGCGAGCACTACTCGGACTTCGGCGACACCACCAACGGCAAGCTGTCGCTGCGCTACGACTTCACCCCCGAGATCGCTGCCCGGGCCAGCGCCAGCACCGGCTACCGCGCACCGTCCCTGGTGCAGGCGGGGCTATCGTCGTTCAGCGTGCAGGTGGTCGAGCAACCGCCGGGCAGCGGCAACTGGGTCGAGGTGCAGCAGCGCACCCTGCGCGCCGACAGCCCCGAGGCACGGTTGCTCGGCGGCAAGGCGCTCAAGCCGGAGGAATCGACCAACTTCTCCGTGGGCCTGGTGTGGCGCCCACTCCCCAACGCCTCGCTGACCGTCGACGCCTACCGTATCGACATCGACAACCGCATCACCCTCTCCGACCAGTTGCCGGCCGTAGTGGTCGGGCCGATCTTCGCCGGCACGCCCTACGCCAACATCCAGAGCGCGGCGTTCTACAGCAACATCGCCGACACCCGCACCGATGGCATCGAACTGGCCGGGCACTACCAGCTCGACCTCGGCGCCTGGGGCCGGCTCGACCTCAACGGCGGCTATGCCCGCACCAACACTCGCATCACCGGGCTGGACGACGTGGGCGGCATCCCCGGCAACCAGATCATCGGCCGCAACACCCAAGGGCTGATCGAGGACGGCACGCCCAAGGACAAGCTGACCCTGGGCGCCAACTGGCTGTACGACGGCTGGAGCGTGACCGTGGCCCAGCGCCGTTATGGTGAGTGGCAAAACCGCAACGCCGCCAACCCGGCCCTGGACCAGACCTTCGGTGCGCAATGGGTGACCGACCTCGATGTGGCCTACCGCTTCGGCCTGGGGCTGACCCTGTCGGTGGGCGCGATCAACCTGTTCGACAGCCACCCGGACAAGCTCGAAGGCGCGCAGCTGTATGGCGTGCAGAAGTACTCGATCACCAGCCCCGAAGGCGCGCAGGGCGCGTTCTACTACACCAGCCTCAGTTACGACTTCTGATCCCCCGATACCCCGTAGGAGCCAGCCTTGCTGGCGAACCGCAACGCATCGTCATCAAGGCAAGCACCGCGTCGCGCCTTTCGCCAGCAAGGCTGGCTCCTACCTGGG
>NZ_JAMSHW010000067.1:0-3936 GCF_023757525.1 Pseudomonas sp. MWU13-3659
TGCCAGAAGATCCAGATGGATACTCCAGCGAATTCGGATATGCGATATTTGTGGTTCGTTGCGAACTTTCGGTTCGTATCATCTTCACCACCACAATCTGCTTTCGTGCGCAGATTGCTTGGGTGTTATATGGTCAAGCCTCACGGGCAATTAGTATTGGTTAGCTCAACGCCTCACAGCGCTTACACACCCAACCTATCAACGTCGTAGTCTTCGACGGCCCTTCAGGGAGCTCAAGGCTCCAGTGAGATCTCATCTTGAGGCAAGTTTCCCGCTTAGATGCTTTCAGCGGTTATCTCTTCCGAACATAGCTACCCGGCAATGCCACTGGCGTGACAACCGGAACACCAGAGGTTCGTCCACTCCGGTCCTCTCGTACTAGGAGCAGCCCCTCTCAAATCTCAAACGTCCACGGCAGATAGGGACCGAACTGTCTCACGACGTTCTAAACCCAGCTCGCGTACCACTTTAAATGGCGAACAGCCATACCCTTGGGACCGGCTTCAGCCCCAGGATGTGATGAGCCGACATCGAGGTGCCAAACACCGCCGTCGATATGAACTCTTGGGCGGTATCAGCCTGTTATCCCCGGAGTACCTTTTATCCGTTGAGCGATGGCCCTTCCATACAGAACCACCGGATCACTAAGACCTACTTTCGTACCTGCTCGACGTGTGTGTCTCGCAGTCAAGCGCGCTTTTGCCTTTATACTCTACGACCGATTTCCGACCGGTCTGAGCGCACCTTCGTACTCCTCCGTTACTCTTTGGGAGGAGACCGCCCCAGTCAAACTACCCACCATACACTGTCCTCGATCCGGATAACGGACCTGAGTTAGAACCTCAAGGTTGCCAGGGTGGTATTTCAAGGATGGCTCCATGAGAACTGGCGTCCCCACTTCAAAGCCTCCCACCTATCCTACACAAGCAAGCTCAAAGTCCAGTGCAAAGCTATAGTAAAGGTTCACGGGGTCTTTCCGTCTAGCCGCGGATACACTGCATCTTCACAGCGATTTCAATTTCACTGAGTCTCGGGTGGAGACAGCGCCGCCATCGTTACGCCATTCGTGCAGGTCGGAACTTACCCGACAAGGAATTTCGCTACCTTAGGACCGTTATAGTTACGGCCGCCGTTTACCGGGGCTTCGATCAAGAGCTTCGCTTGCGCTAACCCCATCAATTAACCTTCCGGCACCGGGCAGGCGTCACACCCTATACGTCCACTTTCGTGTTTGCAGAGTGCTGTGTTTTTAATAAACAGTCGCAGCGGCCTGGTATCTTCGACCGGCGTGGGCTTACGCAGCAAGTGCTTCACCCTCACCGGCGCACCTTCTCCCGAAGTTACGGTGCCATTTTGCCTAGTTCCTTCACCCGAGTTCTCTCAAGCGCCTTGGTATTCTCTACCTAACCACCTGTGTCGGTTTGGGGTACGGTTCCCAGTTATCTGAAGCTTAGGAGCTTTTCTTGGAAGCATGGCATCAACCACTTCGCGCTCTAATGAGCACTCGTCATCAGCTCTCGGCCTTAAGATCCCGGATTTGCCTAAGATCTCAGCCTACCACCTTAAACTTGGACAACCAACGCCAAGCTGGCCTAGCCTTCTCCGTCCCTCCATCGCAATAACTGGAAGTACAGGAATATTAACCTGTTTTCCATCGACTACGCTTTTCAGCCTCGCCTTAGGGACCGACTAACCCTGCGTCGATTAACGTTGCGCAGGAAACCTTGGTCTTTCGGCGTGCGAGTTTTTCACTCGCATTGTCGTTACTCATGTCAGCATTCGCACTTCTGATACCTCCAGCAAGCTTCTCAACTCACCTTCACAGGCTTACAGAACGCTCCTCTACCGCATCACCAAAGGTGATACCCGTAGCTTCGGTGCATGGTTTGAGCCCCGTTACATCTTCCGCGCAGGCCGACTCGACTAGTGAGCTATTACGCTTTCTTTAAAGGGTGGCTGCTTCTAAGCCAACCTCCTAGCTGTCTAAGCCTTCCCACATCGTTTCCCACTTAACCATGACTTTGGGACCTTAGCTGACGGTCTGGGTTGTTTCCCTTTTCACGACGGACGTTAGCACCCGCCGTGTGTCTCCCATGCTCGGCACTTGTAGGTATTCGGAGTTTGCATCGGTTTGGTAAGTCGGGATGACCCCCTAGCCGAAACAGTGCTCTACCCCCTACAGTGATACATGAGGCGCTACCTAAATAGCTTTCGAGGAGAACCAGCTATCTCCGAGCTTGATTAGCCTTTCACTCCGATCCACAGGTCATCCGCTAACTTTTCAACGGTAGTCGGTTCGGTCCTCCAGTCAGTGTTACCTAACCTTCAACCTGCCCATGGATAGATCGCCCGGTTTCGGGTCTATACCCAGCGACTAAAGCGCCCTATTAAGACTCGCTTTCGCTACGCCTCCCCTATTCGGTTAAGCTCGCCACTGAATATAAGTCGCTGACCCATTATACAAAAGGTACGCAGTCACCTAACAAAGTAGGCTCCCACTGCTTGTACGCATACGGTTTCAGGTTCTATTTCACTCCCCTCTCCGGGGTTCTTTTCGCCTTTCCCTCACGGTACTGGTTCACTATCGGTCAGTCAGTAGTATTTAGCCTTGGAGGATGGTCCCCCCATGTTCAGACAAAGTTTCTCGTGCTCCGTCCTACTCGATTTCACTGGCAAGAGATTTTCGTGTACGGGGCTATCACCCACTATGGCCGCACTTTCCAGAGCGTTCCACTAATCTCAAACCAGCTTAAGGGCTGGTCCCCGTTCGCTCGCCACTACTAAGGGAATCTCGGTTGATTTCTTTTCCTCAGGGTACTTAGATGTTTCAGTTCCCCTGGTTCGCCTCTTGCACCTATGTATTCAGTACAAGATACTCAGCTTGTGCTGAGTGGGTTCCCCCATTCAGAGATCTCTGGATCACAGTCTGTTTGCCGACTCCCCAAAGCTTATCGCAGGCTACCACGTCTTTCATCGCCTCTGACTGCCAAGGCATCCACCGTATGCGCTTCTTCACTTGACCATATAACCCCAAGCAATCTGGTTATACTGTGAAGACGACATTCGCCGAAAATTCGCACGTCGCTCTTTCGAGCAGAACTCACAAATTTTACCTTAGCCTGATCCACCAGCAGTGAAACTGGTGTTCAGTCTATTTCTATCACATATCCGAATTTTTAAAGAACGATCTGACAAAAGTCAGAAATCAACATTCACATTGGAATGCTCATTTCTAAGTTCTGAGCAGTGCTGCGAAACCTGAAAGAGTGGTGGAGCCAAGCGGGATCGAACCGCTGACCTCCTGCGTGCAAGGCAGGCGCTCTCCCAGCTGAGCTATGGCCCCGTGTACTAGGCCGCACCAAGTAATTGGTAGGTCTGGGCAGATTTGAACTGCCGACCTCACCCTTATCAGGGGTGCGCTCTAACCAACTGAGCTACAGACCTATAACAGGGTCGCGTTACAGCATCGTCTTTACACAATGAATCAAGCAATTCGTGTGGGAGCTCATCAGCAGGCTGATGTCGTCGATTAAGGAGGTGATCCAGCCGCAGGTTCCCCTACGGCTACCTTGTTACGACTTCACCCCAGTCATGAATCACACCGTGGTAACCGTCCTCCCGAAGGTTAGACTAGCTACTTCTGGTGCAACCCACTCCCATGGTGTGACGGGCGGTGTGTACAAGGCCCGGGAACGTATTCACCGCAACATTCTGATTTGCGATTACTAGCGATTCCGACTTCACGCAGTCGAGTTGCAGACTGCGATCCGGACTACGATCGGTTTTGTGAGATTAGCTCCACCTCGCGGCTTGGCAACCCTCTGTACCGACCATTGTAGCACGTGTGTAGCCCAGGCCGTAAGGGCCATGATGACTTGACGTCATCCCCACCTTCCTCCGGTTTGTCACCGGCAGTCTCCTTAGAGTGCCCACCAT
>NZ_JAMSHW010000068.1:0-3602 GCF_023757525.1 Pseudomonas sp. MWU13-3659
CCCCGACGGCAGCCAGGACCGCTACACCTACGATGAGCGCAGCAACCTGCTGCAGCACATCCGTGCCGACCACAGTACGGTGCACTACGCCTACGACGATCATGACCAGCCGATCAAACTGCGTGATGCCGAAGGTGGCTTGTGGCTACGCGACTACGACGAGCGCGGCAACCTGGTCGAGAGCGTCGACCCGCTGGGCCATAAGACCGAGTTCGCCTACACCCCGGCCGGGCTGGTCAAGGCAATCAAGGATGCGTTGGGCAACGAGAAGACGCTCGCCTACAACGAGGCCGGGCAACTGCTTGAGTACACCGACTGCTCGGGCAAGACCAGCCAATGGACGTACAACGCCTTCGGCCAGCTGACCGCTTTCACCGATGCGGCCGGCAGCACGACCGCCTACGAGTACCAGGCCGGGCAACTGGCCAAGGTTACCCACCCGGACAAGACCGAGGAACGCTTCAACTACGATGCCGAAGGGCGTCTGCTGGCCCATGTCGACGCGCTTGATCGCTGCACCACCTGGACCTACAACGCGGTCGGCCTGCTGAGCGAACGCGTCGACGCCAATGAGCACACCCTACGTTATCGCTGGGACAAGCTCGGCCGCTTGATCGGGCTGGAAAACGAGAACACCAGCAAGGCCACGTTCCTCTATGACCCGGTCGGTCGGCTGCTGCAAGAGACCGGCTTCGATGGCCTGGTCACCCGCTACCAGTACGACCCGTACAGCGGTCGCCTCGCGAGCACCCAAGTTGGCCAACGCCGGATCGAGCTGACCTTCGACCCCATGGGCCGATTGAGTGAGCGCACGGCCCGTCTGGGTAACCAGAGCCAGAGCGAAACCTTCGCCTACGACGGCAACGGCCAGCTGATCCAGGCCGTCAACGCTGCCAGCAAGCTGCAATGGTTCCACGACGAAGCGGGTAACCTGACTCGCGAGCATCAGTATTATTTGGCCACCGGCACGCCGATGGTCGCGGTGTGGCAGCACGAGTACGACGCGCTCAATCAGCGCACCGCGACGATCCGTCCGGACGGGCACAAGGTCAGCTGGCTGACCTACGGCAGCGGCCACCTACTCGGCATGACCCTCGACCAGCACGAGATGCTGGCTTACGAGCGCGACGACCTGCACCGCGAAATCGTGCGGCATCAGGGCAATCAGCTGATGCAGACCCAGGCCTGGGACCCGGCCGGGCGTTTGCAGGAACAACTGCTGGGCAGCCATGACGGCCAGTCCACGCTGCTCAAGCGTCAGTACCGCTATGACGCGGCGGGGCAACTGACCAACATCCACGACAGCCGTCGCGGCCCGTTGGAGTACCAGTACGATCCCGTCGGCCGCCTGCTCAAGGCCACCAGCCGCCTGGGCGTGGAAACCTTTGCCTTCGACCCGGCCGGTAACCTGCTGGACCAGAAAACCCAGGAACTGAACCGCCCGCTGGAAGCCGACCCACGGCGCAACAAGCTGATGGACAACCTGCTGCGCGAGTATGCCGGTACCCATTACCGCTACGACGAACGCGGCAACCTGGTGCACCGCCTGCACAACGGTGCCCACGCGCATTTCACCTGGGACCTGTTCGACCGGCTGGCCAGTTACAACGACGACAAGCTCAAGGTCGATTACAGCTACGACGCCCTGGGCCGACGCTTGCACAAGCATTCGGTGGCGCACTTCTGGGATCGCCCGGAAGCGGGGACCGGCTGGAACCAGCTGCAACGGGCCAAGCGCCAACGCGAGCTCGGTTGTGGCTTCACCCTGTTTGGCTGGGACGGCGACACCCTGGCCTGGGAAAGCTCACCGCCACGCGATGAAGGCGACACCGGCCGCACCGTGCATTACCTGTACGAACCGGGCAGCTTCGTGCCGGTCGCCCAGGCCCTGCGCAAGAGCCCGATCCGCCTGCACAAGCAACCGGATTGGAGCCAGCGCGAATACAACTTCGATCAGGATCCGCTGTGGCATACCGAGGTGAAGCCACAGCCGTTCGAGGCGATTGCCTGGTACCAGTGCGACCATCTCGGTACACCGATGGAGCTGACCGATGAGCAAGGCGATATCGCCTGGGCCGGCCAGTACAAGGCCTGGGGCGAAGTCCGCGTGGAGCGCTCGGACTGGGCCAAGCAGCAGGGCCTGAGCAACCCGATTCGCTTCCAGGGTCAGTACCACGACCATGAGACGGGGCTACATTACAACCGCTATCGGTACTATGATCCGAAAGCTGGACGATTCATAAGTGAAGACCCCTCTGGATATGCAGGCGGACTCAATTTATTCACTTACACTTCCGACCCGGTCAATTGGGTCGACCCGTTAGGCCTTGCCAAAGTAAAAGAGCAAGGAACACCTAAACAAGCCCAAAGAAAGGTCGAGAAAAAACAAGGTCCATCAGAGATAACGCGGATTGACGAGCCTGAGATTTCAGTGCCCAATAGTCAATGGCATGCACACTGCAAATGTGGTTCTGGCTACAACCAGGATGGGACCATTCACGACAAAGGTAAAGGCGACGTCACCTTCAGCAGGAAAACAATTGAATGGCTAAACAGTCACGGCTGGAAAATAAGCAAATGAACCTGCTAAAAACATATAAGAAAATCATAGAAAAGGAGCCATACAACGACCTCAATGAACTGCTCTTTGAGTTTGATAACTTCGAAGAATTTCCAATGGTTTCACGCGACAGCAGGATAAAAAAACTAAAGAAAACCCTAAGGGAAGAAAACATATCAGACTTCCTTCTAGGGCTCGCTTTTTTCCTGCTCAACACCTTGCATGCGCTCGCCAGGAATAATCAGAAAAAAATCGCGCTAACCGCAATTACATTTACACAGTTTGACGACCGCCATGGCTCGACATTAGTGCCCAGGATTTTCGTATACCCGAGCGATGCCAGTGACACTCTTCGCCAGTGGTTAATGGACAACCAACCCAAAGAAGACTCTAACGAAATGGACAGAGTCAAAAAAATTTTTACATCCTGCGGTCTTGTTGAAAGTTTTGTCTTTCTTGAGAGTAGATTCTTCGATAAGGCCTGTAATGAAGAGCTAATACGAATATACGCCATTCCGCGACACAGACAATGAGGTTCGAAGCGCTCGACTCGCTCTACACCCCTTGACTCAATCAGGCCCCAAGGATTTAACATGAAAACTGTTTGGGTTTTCACTGGATCAGAAAGTCGATTTCCGTCAGGCGTATTTGTCGCGTTTGCCGATGCAGAGCTGTGGATAAAGAACAACTCATTGAGTGGAGTGCTCTCCCAGTATCCCGTCGGGATTTCCGTGTACGATTGGGCAGTAGAAAACGGTCACTTTCGTATAAAAAATGAGAAAGAAAAATCTTCTGCCTTCATACAGAAGTTTTCGTCCGCAGCTCAAGAGCACTTCCATTTCGAAAACGGTAGCTCAGAGTAACTACTAGGCTGAGTATTCTCTAGCAGGCTCAAGAGCGACTTCAGTTACGACGTCTTGGGCGGCACCTACACAAACAATCGGCGACGCAGTTCTGAGACGGTATCCGAACACAGCTACAGCGGGCTAAACAACAGCACAAAGGGGCGGCACTTGCCGCCCCACGATGTATGCATTACATG
>NZ_JAMSHW010000069.1:0-2660 GCF_023757525.1 Pseudomonas sp. MWU13-3659
GAGTAGGGGGAATAAATCGGTCCCAATTTTTGTCCAGGGAGTTTAATTGCAGCTACTTCGGGGGTTATCAAGTGAAACTAATTGGGGGCCTTGCTGAGCAGGCTTTTCGTGAGGAGCTTTCTAAGTCATGGGATGGGCTTAGAAGTAAGGGCTGTAGAGTGCTATCAACTTTACAAAATAGGCAGGGGGATATTAATAGCGCTTTTGTGCTGAGCTCGACGCCTGAGCAGGCAGAGGATCTGTATACAATAATGGTTAATGGGGTTGATGTGGTTTGGCTTGAGACTATAAGGGGGGGGGTTGGTAAGTTTTGAGGTGATCACTGTAAGAGAATATGAGAAATCGCTTCGCTCTCGACAGTGTAAGATTAAATTGGCGGTTGCGCTTGATTTGGCAGGTAGGCTTTAAAATTAATCGTCGGCAAATTGACAGTGCGGTTATCGCTGGCGAATAGTTTGGCTGGAAAATTTTCGTTGCCGATGATCGTGAGGGTGATACTGGCGGGTATTATCTTTACTTAAAGAAAAGTGATGGTGAAGGGTTTGGAAAAGGGGGCAAATTTATTTTTCTGCTCTAAATTCAGCCTTTTGTGGGGTCGAAGAGGTATGAGTGATTGTGCGAATCTCCAGCATTATCAGTGGTTGAGATGATTCAAGGAGGATGCTGTCATGCCAAGGGTGGGTCGAGTGGTACTTCCAAACTATCCGCACCATATCGTGCAGCGGGGGCATAACCGACAGGTTGTTTTTGCAGATGATGCGGACTATCAACGCTACTTGACCGATTTGAGAGAGTTGAAAGATGCCTTTGGCGTGAAGGTGTATGCGTACTGTCTCATGACCAACCATGTGCACCTATTGCTGGCCCCTGGCAATTCACGGGCAGGGTTGAGCCAATTGATGAAGACGTTGGCAGCGCGCACCACACGCAGTCGTAATCGATTGGAGGGCCGTTCTGGTACTTTGTGGGAGAGCCGCTATAAATCCAGTGTTGTACAGTCTGACACATACCTTTTGGCCTGTTGTCGCTACATCGAATTGAACCCTGTTCGAGCGCGGATGGTTGTGGATGCAGGGGACTATCCTTGGTCGAGCTACGCCGTCCGGATGAGAGCCATGCAAGGGCAGAGTTGGTTGGATTATGACCCCTGCTTTGAGGCGTTGGCGGCTACCGAGGAACTTCGGCGTAAATACTACGCTGAATTTGTGCGCCAGGGTGTGTCGGGCGAAGAGCTCAGTCTTATTCGAGAGGCTGTTCAGCGGGGACAACTGACGGGCAACAGCCTGTTCGTTGACGAGATTGCGCGGATAACTGGCAAGCGAATTGAGCGAAGGAAGCAAGGTAGGCCGAAATTAGAGTAGAAAAATAAATCTGTCCCCATTTTCCGCTATTGAATAACCCTAAATTAAAATTGAGTGACATTAAGTTTACTTCTGCGGTGCGTCCGCGAACAGGCGAGGTGGTTCCTCGTTGTGATAATTGCATTGGCATGTTTGGAGTTGAGTGATGGAAATGGATGAAGAATTCTTGGAAGTTAATGATCTCGACTGGTTTGCTTCCTCTCAAGATGGCGTGCTGGCGCATTTTGCGACAGAGGGTCGGGGTTATATTCCTGTACAGATAAGGAAGTCAATTGCTGCATATGAGAAAAATCTTGATTATTTCTCGGCCCTAGAAGGCGGCGTCGAGGGATTGGTTGTTGAGGAGAATTTGCCGAAATTTAATAGTGCTCTACAACGGGAGCGGTACTTGAAATCATTCATCTGCATGGCTAGAAGAGGTTTATATAGTTATGATGTAAATCAGTGGGGAGGGTATAGTTTGATTGCCAGGCCTCAAGTGGGATTGCGTATGTGTGATTTGCCTGAGGATATTAGAAGTGTTGTTCATGTTCTGTCGCTAAGTTTTTATTCTCGCATAGATATTAGTGGCCTGATTTAAGATTTGGAGCTGTGGTTGAGTTGCTGAATAGGGTTGGTTAATTTTCTCTGCATTATTTTTTGTTTTTGTGGGTCCAGAAGGATACGAGTTATTGTGCCGATTCGTACGGAAAGAAGCGAAACTTAACATGCTTCGGATTCCCATGTTTTCTGATCTCTGTCCTTGCTGATCGACGTGGCCTGGTCAGCAAGGGGTAGGCCTGAGGCCTTCGTTTTATGGCCCGAGGCTCGACACGCCCAGGCCGGTTGCCCACACGCCTTTGAGCAATCAGCATCAGCAAATCTGCCAACTGATCTTCCCCATCACCGTAGCTGCGTTGTCGTAGCGCCATCAACAACGGCGGCAACCTGGGCGCGACGTTCAAGGATGTCGCCTCGAGTGATAACCTGCGCGGCTACGCCACGGGCGCGTTGACCGCTGGCTTTACCGCCGGTGTGCTGGACAACGCGTTCGGGGTCACGGGGGACAACGTCAACCGGGTGACCAAGGGCTTCGACCTCAGCAAGCTGTCCGACATCGGCAAGTTCACCGCCTATTCGTCTGCCCAGGGCGCCGCCCAGGCGTCGTTCAGTACTGCGCTGCAAGGTGGCAGCCTCGGGGACAACCTGCGCAGTTCCCTGGCCTCCCAGGCGCAAGGCGTGCTGCGGGGCGTTGCGTTCAATGCCGTGGGTGACTTCGCCAGCGATCATAAATGGGAGAACGCCAGCCTCGAGAAGACC
>NZ_JAMSHW010000007.1:0-257740 GCF_023757525.1 Pseudomonas sp. MWU13-3659
GTCAGCGTCCATATAGCAAATGGATATGCCCACAACATGAAAAACCACCACCAACAACAACAACAAGGGCGAATTGAAACGTAACCAGATACGCCCCAACCCGCCCTTCAGTCAAACGCTCAAACCAACCACCACTTAAAGCGCATCAAGCAACGCCTGGTTCATCTCCGGCGTCCCAATCGTAATCCGCAGGAACTGCGCAATCCGCGCCTGCTTGAAGTGCCGCACAATCACCCCCTGCTCCCGCAGCCGCGCCGCGATCCCCGCCGCATCCTGCGAAGGATGACGAGCAAAGATGAAGTTCGCCGCCGAAGGCAGCACCTCGAACCCACGTGCCACCAACTCAGCGACCAACACCTCCCGGCTTTCGATCACCTTGCGGCAGGTCTCGTCGAAATACGCACGGTCCTCGAACGCCACCGCCGCGCCAACGATCGCCATGCGATCCAGCGGGTAGGAGTTGAAGCTGTTCTTGATCCGCTCCAGCGCCTCGATCAGGTCCGGATGCCCCACCGCCAACCCCACCCGCAGCCCCGCAAGCGAGCGCGACTTGGACAGAGTCTGGGTCACCAGAAGGTTGTCGTAGCGGTTCACCAGGCTGATGGCCGTCTCACCGCCAAAATCGATGTAGGCCTCATCAACCACCACCACCGAATCACGGTTCGCCTGCAACAGCTGCTCCACCGCCTGAAGCGGCAGCAGGCAACCCGTCGGCGCGTTAGGGTTGGGGAAAATGATCCCGGCATTGGGCTTGCTGTAGTCCGAGACCTGGATCTGGAACTGCTCATCCAGCGGCACCTGCTCGAACGCAATGCCGTACAGGCCGCAATACACCGGATAGAAGCTGTAGCTGACGTCGGGGAACAACAGCGGCCCACGAGTGTGCTGGAACAGGCCGTGGAAGATGTGCGCCAGCACCTCGTCCGAGCCATTGCCGACGAACACCTGCGCAGGCGTTACACCGTAGTATTCGGCAACCGCCTGCTTGAGCCGGTCACCGTTCGGGTCCGGGTACAGGCGCAGGTTGTCGTTCAATTCACCCCGCATGGCCTCCAGCGCCTTGGGCGACGGGCCATAAGGGTTCTCGTTGGTGTTGAGCTTGACCAGCCGCGCCAGCTTGGGTTGCTCGCCGGGCACATAAGGGACGAGGTCCTTGACGAAGGGACTCCAGAAACGACTCATGCTCAGTTCCCCTTCTCGTTGAGGATGCGGTATTCGGCGCTGCGCGCGTGGGCGGTCAGCGATTCGCCACGAGCCAGCACCGACGCGGTGTGGCCCAGTTCGCTAGCCCCTTGCTCGGAGCAGAAGATGATCGACGAACGCTTCTGGAAGTCGTACACACCCAACGGCGAAGAGAACCGTGCGGTACCAGAAGTCGGCAACACATGGTTAGGGCCGGCGCAGTAGTCGCCCAGCGCCTCGCTGGTGTGGCGGCCCATGAAGATCGCACCGGCGTGGCGGATCTGCGGCAGCCAGGCCTGCGGATCGGCCACCGACAGCTCCAGGTGTTCGGGGGCGATGCGGTTGGCCACCTCGATCGCCTGCTGCATGTCGCGCACCTGGATCAGCGCGCCACGGCCATTGATCGACTTCTCGATGATCTCGGCACGCTCCATGGTGGGGAGCAGCTTCTCGATGCTGGCGGCAACCTGGTCGAGGAAGGCGGCATCCGGGCTGACCAGGATCGCCTGGGCGTCTTCGTCGTGCTCGGCCTGGGAGAACAGGTCCATGGCGATCCAGTCCGGATCGGTCTGGCCATCGCACACGACAAGAATCTCCGACGGGCCGGCGATCATGTCGATCCCGACCTGGCCGAACACATGGCGCTTGGCGGTGGCGACGTAGATGTTGCCCGGACCGACGATCTTGTCCACCTGCGGCACGCTCTCGGTGCCATAGGCCAAGGCCGCTACGGCCTGCGCGCCACCGACGGTGAAGACCCGATCAACCCCGGCGATGCAGGCCGCAGCCAGCACCAATTCGTTGACCTCCCCACGCGGCGTCGGGACCACCATCACCACTTCGGACACACCGGCTACCTTCGCCGGAATGGCGTTCATCAACACCGACGACGGGTACGACGCCTTGCCGCCCGGTACATACAGGCCAGCACGGTCCAGTGGCGTGACCTTCTGGCCCAACACGGTGCCGTCGGCCTCGGTGTACTGCCAGGAGTCCTGCTTCTGCCGCTCGTGGTAGATACGCACACGGTTGGCAGCCTTCTCCAGGGCTTCGCGTTGAACCGGGGTGATGCGGGTCAGGGCCAGCTCCAGGCGAGCGCGGTCGAGAATCAGGTCATCGATGGATTTGGCATCGACACCGTCGAAACGCTGGGTGAACTCCACCAGCGCCGCATCGCCGCGCTCGCGCACGGCCTTGATGATATCGAGCACGCGCTGGTTGACCGCGTCATCGGACACGCTTTCCCAGCTCAGCAGATGATCCAGATGTCGGGCGAAATCCTGGTCAGCGGCGTTGAGACGGGCAATTGCAGTGGACACGGTCATGGCGAGGGCCTCGTTATTAGCGGATGTTCAGGCGCCCTAAAGCTACCACTCCATCCGCGCGGGCACCTGAGAAAGAAGGCTATGACGCGGATAGACGGGCGCGACAGCAGAGGTCGCGCGCAGAGGTCAGCCGCGGTGTCGTGATTCGACGGCGTTGCGCAGGGTGTCGATCAGGCTCTGGATACGGGCGTGCTGCATCTTCATGGAGGCCTTGTTGACCACCAGGCGCGAGCTGATCGTGGCGATCAGTTCTTGCGGCTCGAGGCCGTTGGCCCGCAGGGTGTTGCCGGTGTCGACCACGTCGATGATCTTGTCGGCAAGGTTGATCAGCGGTGCCAGTTCCATGGAACCGTACAGCTTGATGATATCGACCTGGCGGCCCTGCTCGGCGTAGTAGCGCTTGGCTACGTTGACGAACTTGGTGGCCACGCGCAGGCGGCCCTTGGGCTCGGGCGCCCCGGTCACACCAGCGGTCATCAGCTTGCACTGGGCGATCTGCAGGTCCAGCGGCTCATACAGCCCCTGGCCGCCGTATTCCATCAGCACGTCCTTGCCTGCCACCCCGAGGTCGGCGGCGCCATGCTCGACATAGGTCGGCACGTCGGTAGCACGCACGATGAGCAGGCGTACGTCATCCTGCGTGGTGGGGATGATCAGCTTGCGGCTCTTGTCCGGGTTCTCGGTGGGAACGATACCGGCTTCAGCCAGCAACGGCAGGGTGTCGTCGAGAATGCGGCCTTTTGATAGCGCGATGGTCAACATGGGAAACGTCGGTCCTTAAGCAGCTATAGCCGGCCGGGCCATGGGCCCGACCGCATACGATTCGGCTGGCGCGTCCCTGCGCCGGTCACAGACTAGCCCGGTACGCGGCGGATCTTGGCGCCGAGCATCTGCAGTTTTTCCTCGATGCACTCGTAACCACGGTCGATGTGGTAGATGCGATCGATGAGCGTGTCACCTTCGGCGACCAGGGCCGACAGCACCAGGCTGGCGGAAGCGCGCAGGTCGGTGGCCATCACTGGAGCGCCCTTGAGCGCCTTGACGCCAGTGACGATGGCGGTGTTGCCTTCGACCTGGATCTGCGCGCCCATGCGGTGCATCTCGTACACGTGCATGAAACGGTTTTCGAAGATGGTCTCGATCACCGCGCCAGTGCCTTCGGCGATGGCGTTGAGCGAGATGAACTGCGCCTGCATGTCAGTGGGGAACGCCGGGTACGGCGCGGTACGCAGGTTGACGGCTTTGGGCCGCTTGCCGTGCATGTCCAGCTCGATCCAGTCTTCGCCGGTGGTGATGTCGGCACCAGCTTCCTTGAGCTTCTCCAGGACGGCTTCGAGAATGGTCGGATCGGTATCCTTGACCTTGACGCGGCCGCCGGTCACGGCAGCGGCGACCAGGTAGGTGCCGGTCTCGATTCGGTCGGGCATGACGCGGTAGGTTGCCGAGGCCAAGCGCTCCACGCCATCGATGGTGATGGTGTCGGTACCGGCGCCCTGAACCTTGCCGCCCATGGCATTGATGAAGTTGGCCAGGTCGACCACTTCCGGCTCGCGCGCGGCGTTCTGCAGTACGCTGCGGCCCTTGGCCAGCGCGGCGGCCATCATGATGTTCTCGGTACCGGTCACACTCACGGTATCGAAGAAGAAGTGCGCGCCACGCAGGCCGCCTTCCGGGGCCTTGGCCTTGATGTAGCCGCCCTCGACCTCGATCTTCGCGCCCATGGCTTCCAGGCCACGGATGTGCAGGTCGACCGGACGCGAGCCAATGGCGCAACCACCTGGCAGGGCCACTTCGGCCTCACCGAAGCGAGCGACCATCGGCCCCAGCACCAGGATCGAGGCGCGCATGGTCTTGACCAGCTCATAAGGAGCAACCAGGGTCTTGATGGTGCGCGGGTCGATCTCCACCGCGAGCTTCTCATCGATCACAGGCTCGATGCCCATGCGACCGAACAGCTCGATCATGGTGGTGATGTCGTGCAGGTGTGGCAGGTTGCCCACGGTGACCGGACCGTCGGCCAGCAGGGTCGCCGCCAGGATTGGCAATGCGGCGTTCTTCGCGCCGGAAATGCGGATTTCGCCGTCGAGGCGCGGGCCGCCAGTGATAATCAGTTTGTCCATACGTCTCTCGCCGCCAAGTTGGCTCAGGTGCGCTCAGCCCAGGCTGCGCTGCTGAAGAATTTCATGGTTACCGCGTGAATGCTGCCGTTCGAGATCCACGGATTGAGGTGAGCATAGATCGCCTGTTGACGCTTGACCGGGCTCAGGCCGGCCAGCTCGTCGCTGATCACGTTCAACTGGAAGTTGCAGCCTTCGCCTTCAACTTCGACCCGGGTTCCCGGCAATTTCTCTTCCAGAAAGCTTTTGACTTCTACGGCCTGCATGCTCAACCTCGATCGGCGCCCAACGCGCGCGGGTCGGCCATCATACAAAAAAGCCCCTCGCCTGCGAAGCCCAAGACGGGGCGCACTGACCGAGGGGCTTTCACCTTGCGGCAGGCCATCAGCCCGCCAGTACCTCATCGAGGTCATAGACCTCGGCAATTTCCCGCATGTCGTCAGGCATGCCGCGCAGCTCGCAGGCCTTGCCGGCCGCCTGGGCGTCACGCATGAAGGCCAGCAGCAGCGACAGGCCGACGCTGCTGGACTTCACCACGGCGGTGCAGTCCAGCACCAGGCGGGCCTCGCCGCTGGCGGCGATCAACGCCTTGCCCTGCTTGCGCAGGGCCGGGCCGCTGCGGTAGTCCAGCACGCCGGCCAGGCGCAGGACGCCAGGCTCGGCCATGCTCACTGCGGCATCGCTCATTTGACTTCCTTGTCCGGCGAGTTGTCGGCGGTCTGCTTGGCCTTGGCCACTTCGCCGGCCCAGCCGTCGATGGTCTTGTCGAGGTTGTTGCCGTTACGCTGCATGGCGTCCTGGAACTGGTCGCGGAACAGTTTGCCGATGTTGATGCCGTTGACGATGACGTTACGCACCTTCCACTCGCCGCCGATCTTCTCCATGGTGTACTGCACCGGGTAGACCGCACCGTTGGTGCCGGTGATCTTCATGCCGACGCTGGTGCGGTCGCCATCCTCAGCCTTGGCTGGGTCTACGACGATGCCCTGGTTGTTGTACTCCAGCAGCGCATTGCCATAGAACTGCATCAGGCTGCGCTTGAAGTTCTCCTGGAAGCGCTGCATCTGCTCAGGCGTGGCCTTGCGCGAGTACTTGACCGTCATGATGCTCTTGGAGATGCCGTCGGCATCGACCACCGGGCCGAGGTTGTCGTTGAGCGCCTTGTAGAACGCCTCGGGGTTGGCCTTGTACTGCTCTTTGTTGGCTTTCAGGTCGCTCAGCAGTTGAGTGGTAGTGCCCTGGATGACGTCGCGGGCAGACTGCCCAGGCGCTGCCATGCTCAGCAGGGGGAAGGCCGCCAACAGCACCAGCAGGCCACGTCGCAGGATCGAAATCATGGGAACTCCTTAATTAGCCGGTTGAGCTTCTTTCGGTTCCTTGCCCACGGAATTGAGCAGGAACTTGCCGATCAGATCTTCCAGCACCAGCGCCGACTGGGTGTCGTGAATGGTGCTGCCATCCTTGAGAACCGCTTCTTCGCCGCCGACGCTGATGCCGATGTACTTCTCGCCCAGCAGGCCAGCGGTCAGGATCGAGGCCGTGGAGTCGGTCGGCAGGTTGTCGACCTGCTTGTCCAACTGCAACGTGACCCGACCGGTATACGAATCACGGTCCAGATCGATGGCCGTGACCTTGCCGATGGTCACGCCAGCCATGGTCACTTTGGCTCTGACCGTCAAACCGGCGATATTGTCGAAATACGCATAAACTTTGTACGTGTCGCTGCTCGGGCTGGCCGACAGCCCGCTGACACGCAGGGCCAGCAGCAGCAGCGCCAGGATCCCGGCCAGGAGGAACAGGCCGACACCGATTTCCAGGGTGCGGTTTTGCATCAGAAATCTCCAAACATCAAGGCGGTCAGAATAAAGTCCAGACCCAGGACTGCCAATGAGGCATAAACCACGGTCTTGGTGGTGGCACGGCTGATCCCTTCTGAAGTGGGCTCGCAGTCGTACCCCTGGAATACGGCGATCCAGGTAACGACAAAGGCGAACACCAGGCTCTTGATTAGCCCGTTGATCACGTCGTCGCTGAAAGAAACGCTGTTCTGCATGTTGCCCCAGAACGAACCGTCGTAGACGCCCAGCCAGTCGACGGCGACCCACGAACCGCCCCAGATGCCGACCACACTGAAGATCAGCGCCAGCAACGGCAGCGAAATGAAACCGGCCCACAGGCGCGGGGCAACGATGTACTTGAGCGGGTCGACACCGATCATCTCCAGGCTCGACAACTGCTCGGTGGACTTCATGTTGCCGATCTCGGCAGTCAGCGCGGAACCCGCGCGCCCGGCGAACAGCAAGGCGGTCACCACCGGCCCCAGCTCACGCAGCAGCGTCAGGGCAACCATCTGCCCCACGGCCTGTTCCGAGCCGTATTTGGTGAGGATGCTGTAGCCCTGCAGCGCCAGCACCATGCCGATGAACACGCCGGACACGACGATGATCGCCAGCGACAGCACGCCGACCGAGTAGAGCTGCTTGACCAGCAGCTGGAAGCCACCGCCGATGCCGCCACGGCCACTGAGCGCATGCCCCAGGAACAGGCACGAGCGCCCCAGCACCGCGAGCACGTCGATGGCCGAACGGCCGAACAGACGGATACGTTCGAGTAAGGATTTTCTGCGCATCAACGCGCCCCCAGCAGATCGGCGCGATAGTCAGGCGCGGGAAAATGGAATGGCACCGGACCGTCCGGGTCACCCTTCATGAACTGGCGGATACGCGGGTTGTCCGACCCCATCAGCTCGTCCGGCGTGCCCTGCCCCAGTACCTGCCCATCACCCACCACATAGATGTAGTCGGCGATGCTGGCGGTTTCCGCCAGGTCGTGGGAAACCACGATGCTGGTGATCCCCAGGGCATCGTTGAGCAGGCGGATGAGACGGACCAGCACACCCATGGCAATCGGATCCTGGCCGACGAACGGTTCGTCGTACATGAGGATCTGCGGATCGAGGGCGATCGCACGGGCCAACGCCACACGGCGCTTCATGCCGCCGGACAATTCGTCGGGCATCAGGTCGATGGCACCACGCAGCCCCACCGCCTGCAGTTTCATCAGGACGATGTCGCGGATCATCTCGTCCGACAGCTGCGTGTGCACGCGCAACGGAAAAGCGACGTTCTCGAACACATCGAGGTCGGTGAACAGCGCGCCGCTCTGGAACAGCACGCCCATGTGCTTGCGCGCGTCGAACAGGTCGCTGCGCGACAACGCGGGCAGGTTCTGCCCGTTGACCCAGACTTCGCCGCCTGTGGGGCGCAACTGCGCGCCCATCAGGCGCAGCAAGGTGGTCTTGCCGCACCCCGAAGGCCCCATGATGCCGGTGACCTTGCCGCGGGGAATACGTATGTCCACGTTGCTGAAAATGCTGCGCGAACCGCGCTTGAAGGTGACGCCCTTCAACTCGACCGCGTAGGCGCTATCCACACTCATCTAGACTCCTTGCTAGTGCAGCCTCGCACTAATGGACGTTCACCTTCATCGTGAAGGCACACGCGTCCCTGGCAGGCCGAATAGCGGCGAACTATAGCACCGCTGGCAGGCCCTTCCCAAGGGCGTCAAACGTTCCATTCAGGGTGCTGACAGCTATATGTGACATTCGAAGGATGAGCGTTTCACACATTGCGGCTATAATCGCCGCCTTTTCATCAGGCATTGCGTTTTCGACATGAGCCAATCCAGCGAGCTGATCCACTCCGCCCAGCGCACCCTGCGTCTGGAACTCGAGGCCGTAGAGGGCCTGCTGGCCCGTATCGACGGCAACTTCGTCAAGGCTTGTGAGCTGATCCTGGCCAGCAAGGGACGCGTCGTGGTGGTCGGCATGGGCAAGTCGGGGCACATCGGCAACAAGATCGCCGCCACCCTCGCCAGCACCGGCACCCCTTCGTTCTTCGTGCACCCGGCCGAGGCCAGCCACGGTGACATGGGCATGATCACCCGTGACGATGTCATTCTTGCCCTGTCCAACTCCGGCAGCACCGCCGAGATCGTCACCCTGCTGCCGCTGATCAAGCGCCTGGGGATCCAGATGATCAGCCTTACCGGCAACCCGGACTCACCCCTGGCGCAAGCGGCCGAGGTCAACCTCGACGCCCGCGTGGCCCAGGAAGCCTGCCCGCTCAACTTGGCCCCCACCTCTTCCACCACCGCCGCGCTGGTGCTGGGCGACGCACTGGCCATCGCCCTGCTGGAAGCACGCGGCTTCACCGCCGAGGATTTCGCCTTCTCGCACCCGGGCGGCGCACTGGGCCGACGCCTGCTGCTGAAAGTCGAGAACGTGATGCATTCGGGCGAGGAGCTGCCACAGGTGCAACGCGGCACGCTGCTCAAGGATGCCCTGCTCGAGATGTCCCGCAAGGGCCTGGGCATGACCGTGGTCCTGGAAAACGACGGCAAGCTCGCCGGCGTCTTCACCGACGGCGACCTGCGCCGCAGCCTCGACCGCAGCATCGATATCCACAAGACCCTCATCGACGAGGTCATGACCGTCCACGGCAAGACCGCCCGCGCCGAGATGCTCGCCGCCGAAGCGCTCAAGATCATGGAAGACCACAAGATCAGCGCGCTCGTGGTTGTCGACCGCGAAGACCGCCCGACCGGCGCCCTGAACATGCACGACCTGTTGCGTGCCGGAGTGATGTAAATGAACCAGGACCTCATGCAACGCGGCAAGGCCATCAAGCTGGCGGTGTTCGACGTCGATGGCGTGCTCACCGACGGCCGCCTGTACTTCCTCGAGGATGGCAGCGAATTCAAGACCTTCAACACCCTCGATGGCCAGGGCATCAAGATGCTCATGGCCTCGGGCGTGACCACCGCGATCATCAGCGGGCGCAAGACCCCCGTGGTCGAGCGCCGGGCGAAGAACCTGGGCATCCCGCACCTGTTCCAGGGCCGCGAGGACAAACAGGTGGTGCTCGACGGCCTGCTCGCCGAACTCAACCTAAGCTATGAACAGGTCGCCTATCTTGGCGACGACCTGCCCGACCTGCCGGTGATCCGCCGGGTGGGCCTGGGCATGGCGGTGGCCAATGCCGCGCCGTTCGTTCGCCAGCACGCCCACGGCGTGACCCAGGCACGCGGCGGTGAAGGCGCCGCCCGCGAGTTCTGCGAACTGATCATGCAGGCCCAGGGCACCCTGGACGCTGCCAACGCCAACTACCTGTAAGGCCGCCCATGTTCAGCAAGAAACTTCGTAATGTTGTGCTGTTCGGCGTGATTGCCGCAGTGCTGGCCGCCGTCGGCTATTGGAACGTCAGCCCGGAAAGCTTCCTCGACCAGCCCACCGCCCAGGTCGACGAAAGCGCCATCGACTATTACGCGATCAATGCCCACAGCGTGCAGTTCCTGCCGGACGGCAAGCTGCAGTACGAGATGACCGCCGACAAGGTCGAACACCTCAAGGCCAGCGAAGTCACCCTGGTGACCACGCCCGACCTGCACATGTACCGCGGCACCGCGTACCCGTGGCACGTGCAGAGCAAACGCGCCGAGGTCAACCCGGACGGCACCGAGGTCGAACTGATCGATGACGTGCGCGTGGCGCGCACCGACGAAAAGCAACGCGAAACCATCATTACCAGCACCCGCATGACCGTGTTCCCGCAGAAGCAATATGCGCAGACCGAGCAAGCCGTTAGAATCGACGGCGCCGGTGGCACGACTACGGGCAAAGGAATGAAAGCGTATTTGAAAGAAGGCAGGATGGACCTGCTCTCTAACGTAAGAGGACAGTATGAGGCTCGTTAAAACCATCCCCCTTCTGCTCAGCCTGGGTGTAGCACTGGGAAGCGCGAGCGCCTTCGCCCTGCCGAACGACCGTGACCAGCCGATCCGCATCCAGGCGGACAACGCCCACCTGGACGACAAGCAAGGCGTGGCCACCTACACCGGCGACGTGATCATCACCCAAGGCTCGATGATGATCAAAGGCAACACCGTGACCATGACCCGCGCCGCTTCCGGCGACATCGACGTGGTCACCTCGGTGGGCAACCTGGCCTATTTCGAGCAGCAGCAGAGCGCCGCCAAGCCCGACAAGATGAAAGGCTGGGCCGTGACCATCCAGTACCAGGCGCAGAAGGACATGGTGATTCTTACCGACCGCGCCAAGGTCGAGAACGAAGGCAACACCACCGAAGGCGAGAAGATCGTCTACAACACCAAGACCCAGGTGGCGACCGCCGGTCGCGGTGGCAACGTGACTGCACCACGTCAGCGCATCGACATGGTCATTCAACCGAAGAAAAAGGCCGAGTAAATGGCAACCCTCAAAGCCCAGCACCTGGCCAAGAGCTACAAGGGCAGGCAGGTCGTTCGCGACGTCAGCCTGTCCATCGACAGCGGCCAGATCGTCGGCTTGCTCGGCCCCAACGGCGCCGGCAAGACCACCTGCTTCTACATGATCGTGGGGCTGGTCCAGGCGGATCAAGGCCGCGTCCTGATCGACAGCCTCGACGTCAGCCACCAGCCCATGCATGGCCGCGCGCAAGCAGGCATCGGCTATCTACCGCAGGAAGCCTCGATCTTCCGCAAGCTATCGGTGGCCGACAACATCATGGCGATCCTCGAGACCCGCAAGGACCTCGACCGCGACGGCCGGCGCAAAGAACTGGAAAGCCTGCTGCAGGAGTTCCACATCAGCCACATCCGCGACAACCTGGGCATGAGCCTCTCCGGTGGCGAACGCCGTCGTGTCGAAATCGCCCGCGCCCTGGCCACCGCGCCCAAGTTCATCCTGCTGGACGAACCCTTTGCCGGCGTCGACCCGATCTCCGTGGGCGACATCAAGCAGATCATCCACCACCTCAAGAACAAGGGCATCGGCGTACTGATCACCGACCACAACGTTCGCGAAACGCTGGACATCTGCGAGACCGCCTACATCGTCAACGACGGTCAACTGATCGCCGAAGGCGATGCCGAGAGCATCCTGGCCAACCAGCTGGTCAAGGAAGTCTACCTGGGCCACGAGTTCCGCCTCTGATCCAGGGCCTGCCCGGAGCACTGGCAAACACGCCCGGGACGGGCTTAAGTGTAACAGTGCTCTAGGCAAACGCTGCAATTTCAGGCATATAACTTGCTTAAAATCGGCGCCCAAGCGCCCTACGTAGTGGATGGCGCATGTGCGCCGGCGAACAAGGTATTAAGCCCCTGCCATGAAACCATCGCTCGTCCTAAAAATGGGCCAGCAACTGACGATGACCCCGCAGTTGCAACAGGCCATCCGTCTGCTTCAGCTCTCCACCCTGGACCTTCAGCAGGAAATCCAGGAAGCGCTGGAATCCAACCCGATGCTCGAACGTCAGGAAGACGGCGACGATTTCGACAACAGCGACCCGATGGCGGACAACGCCGAGAACAAGCCGGCCACCGAAGTCCAGGACAACAGCTTCCAGGAAACCAGCAGCAGCAGCGCGGAAACCCTGGAAGATGGCGAGTGGGCCGAACGAATCCCCAACGAGTTGCCGGTCGACACGGCCTGGGAGGACATCTACCAGACCAGCGCCAGCAGCCTCCCCAGCAATGACGACGACGAGTGGGACTTCACCACCCGCACCTCGGTCGGCGAGAGCCTGCAGAGCCACCTGCTGTGGCAACTGAACCTGGCGCCGATGTCGGACACCGACCGCCTGATCGCCGTCACCCTGATCGACAGCATCAACGAGCAAGGCTATCTCGAAGACTCGCTCGACGAAATCTGCGCCGGCTTCGACCCAGAGCTCGATATCGAGCTGGATGAAGTCGAAGCGGTACTGCACCGCATCCAGCAGTTCGAACCCGCCGGCATCGGCGCCCGCTCGCTGGGTGAGTGCCTGCTGCTGCAATTGCGCCAGTTGCCGGCCTCGACGCCCTGGATGAGCGAAGCACAGCGCCTGGTCACCGACTTCATCGACCTGCTCGGCAGCCGTGACTACAGCCAGCTGATGCGCCGCATGAAGCTCAAGGAAGACGAACTGCGCCAGGTCATCGAACTGGTGCAGACACTCAATCCGCGCCCCGGCTCGCAGATCGAATCCAGCGAGCCGGAATACGTGGTCCCGGACGTCATCGTGCGCAAGGACAGCGAGCGCTGGCTGGTCGAGCTCAACCAAGAGGCCATTCCGCGCCTGCGCGTCAACCCGCAGTACGCCGGGTTCGTCCGTCGCGCCGACACCAGCGCCGACAACACCTTCATGCGCAACCAGTTGCAAGAGGCACGCTGGTTCATCAAGAGCCTGCAGAGCCGCAACGAGACGCTGATGAAGGTGGCGACGCAAATCGTCGAACACCAGCGCGGCTTCCTCGACCATGGCGACGAAGCCATGAAGCCCCTGGTGCTGCATGACATCGCCGAGGCGGTGGGCATGCACGAGTCGACCATTTCCCGGGTCACCACGCAGAAGTACATGCACACGCCGCGTGGCATCTACGAACTGAAATACTTTTTCTCGAGCCACGTGAGCACCGCCGAAGGCGGCGAATGCTCGTCCACGGCGATCCGCGCGATCATCAAGAAACTGGTGGCGGCGGAAAATCAGAAAAAGCCATTGAGTGACAGCAAGATCGCTGGTTTACTGGAGGCACAAGGCATCCAGGTAGCCCGTCGCACCGTCGCCAAGTACCGCGAGTCGTTGGGGATCGCCCCGTCGAGCGAGCGCAAGCGACTGATGTAGCCCCCGGATGTGCCACAGCGTTTCAGTGGCAGGTGCAATACCTGCCTCTTTATGCACGGGCAACAAAGGAGAAGCTGTATGCAAGTCAACATCAGTGGACAGCATGTAGAAGTCACCCAACCACTGCGCGATTATGTGCTTGAAAAGCTCGCCCGGGTGGAGGGTCATTTCGACAAGATCACCAATGCAACGGTGATCATGAAAGTCGAGAAGCTACAGCAGAAGGTTGAAGCCACACTCCAGATACCCGGTGGCGAAGTGGTCGCCAACGCCGAACACCAAGACATGTATGCAGCGATCGACGCCCTGGCTGACAAGCTCGACCGCCAACTGAAAAAACACAAGGAAAAACAGCAAAGCTTGCTGCAAGGTGCAGCCGCCCGCTGATCCCCTCATCCATGATCCGACTTGAAACCATCCTGACCCCCGGCCGTTCCCTCGTGAACGTGCCGGGTGGCAGTAAAAAGCGCGCCCTGGAAAAGGTCGCCAACCTGATCGCCGAGCAAGTACCCGAGCTGAAGGTGCAAGACGTCTTCGAAAAACTCGTCGCTCGTGAAAAACTGGGCTCCACCGGCTTCGGCAATGGCATCGCCATCCCCCACTGCCGGCTCGAAGGCTGCACCGCGCCCGTCAGCGCCCTGCTGCATCTGGACGCCCCCATCGATTACGACGCCATCGACGGCGCCCCGGTCGACCTGCTGTTCGTCCTGCTGGTCCCGGAAGCCGCCACCGATGCCCACCTTGAACTGCTGCGCCAGATCGCCAGCATGCTCGATCGCAAGGAGGTTCGCGATCGCCTGCGCGGCGCCGCCAGCAACGAGGCTCTGTACCAGGTAGTCCTGGACGTGCAGAACGAGGCCTGACCATGCGCCTGATCATCGTCAGCGGTCGCTCCGGCTCCGGCAAGAGCACCGCCCTCGACGTACTGGAAGACAACGGTTACTACTGCATCGACAACCTGCCCGCCGGGTTGCTGCCGCAGTTGGCGGAAAACGCACTGATCAACACCGAGCTGCAGCAACCCAAGGTGGCTGTTTCGATCGATGCGCGTAACCTGCCCAGCCACCTGACCCGCTTTCCAGAGCTACTGGAAGAAGCGCGTAACCGTCATATCCAGTGTGACGTGCTTTATCTGGACGCTGACGAAGACACGCTGCTCAAGCGCTTTTCCGAAACCCGCCGCCGCCACCCGCTGACCAATGCCAATCGCTCGCTGGCCGAGGCGATCCGGGTGGAGAGCGAGCTGCTGGGGCCGATCGCGGACCTCGCCGACCTGAAGATCGACACCACCAGCCTGAATCTTTACCAGCTGCGCGACTCGATCAAGCTGCGCCTGCTCAATCAGCCGGAACCTGGCACCGCATTCCTCGTCGAGTCGTTCGGTTTCAAGCGCGGCATGCCCGTTGATGCCGACCTGGTGTTCGACGTGCGCTGCCTGCCCAACCCTTACTGGAAGCCGGAACTTCGCGAACATTCCGGGCTCGAACAGCCGGTGATCGACTATCTGGCTGCGCAGCCGGATGTCGAGGAAATGTTCCAGGATATCTCCACCTACCTGCTCAAATGGTTGCCACGCTTCGCCGCCAGCAATCGTGCCTATGTCACCATCGCCATCGGCTGCACTGGCGGCCACCATCGCTCGGTGTACATCACCGAACGGCTGGGCCAGTTGCTCCAGCAATCCCTGAAAAACGTCCAGGTCCGCCACCGCGACCTCTAGCCCACAGGATCCGCACCACGATGCCCGCCCGCGAAATCACCATCATCAACAAGCTGGGCCTGCACGCCCGGGCGGCCGCCAAGTTCGTCGGCGTGGCCGGGCGCTTCCCCTGCCAAGTGCGCGTCGGGCGCGCACCGGACAAACTGGTGGATGGCAAGAGCATCATGGCCGTGATGATGCTGGCAGCCGGCAAGGGCACCCAGGTGCACCTGGCCACCGAAGGCGAGCAGGATAACGATGCCATGGATGCGCTGGTGGCACTGATCAACAACTTCTTTGACGAGGGTGAGTGAAACGCCCTTCCCTCTGTAGGAGCGGCTTTAGCCGCGATGCAGGCAACACGGTATCTGGCACCCGCTACGCGGGTGATCGCGGCTAAAGCCGCTCCTACAGAGATCGTGCCAAATCAGCAGAGGTTTCACGACATCGCGGTATCCATCACCATCATCAGGCAGAACCCGACACACAGCCCCAGGCTCGCCAACCGGTGATGACCATTGCTGCGTGACTCCGGGATGATCTCCTGAGTTACCACCAGCAGCATCGCCCCCGCCGCACAGGCAAGCCCCAGCGGTAGCAGCAACTCGGCGATATTCACCAGCCAGGCGCAGATCACCGCGGCCAGCGGCTCGACCAACCCGGACGCGGCTCCGATCAGGAAAGCCTTGAAGCGCGGCATGCCCGCCCCTGCCAACACCAGGGCAATCACCAACCCTTCCGGTACATCCTGCAGGGCAATGCCCATGGCCAGGCTGTCGGCATCGGGCATGCCACCTCCAGCGGAAACACCTATGGCCATGCCTTCGGGAATGTTATGGGCAATGATGGCGATGACGAACAGCCAGATCCGTGCGGCAATCACCGGCTGCTGCTCGGTGCCAACCAATGCCTCCGGCGAGGCACCGGAGACCTTCAGGTCGACCAGGAACAGGCACAGCGCCCCGAACAGCAAGCCGCTGCTGATCAGACCACCCGCCCCCCACGGACTGAAACCAACCGCTTGGGCGGCGTCCAGCCCGGGGATGATCAGGGAAAACGCCGTGGCCGCCAGCATCACCCCCGCGCCAAAGCCCAGTAGCGTGTCAGCCAATGCCACCGGCATGTTGCGAATGACCAGCACCGGTACCGCCCCCAACGCCGTCCCCAATGCGCACAGTGCTCCACCCTCCAGGGCGCGCAACATGCGGGGCTCCAGCTCCAACCAGGCAATGCCACGGGCCGCGAGCAATGCCGCGCCAACCAGCAACAGCAAGGTCCCCAGCGCCAGGCGGAACAGGCGCACACTGCTGACAGACACCACCTGCGAGCGCATACCGGCCTGACTCACTTCAAGGCTTCAAGGTAGCGACGCTCCACTTCGGACCAGTCGACCACATTGTAGAAGGCACCGATGTATTCCGGGCGTCGGTTCTGATATTTCAAGTAATAGGCGTGTTCCCAGACATCCAGGCCGAGGATCGGTGTATTGCCGTGCATCAACGGGCTGTCCTGGTTGCCGCTGCTCTCAACCACCAACGTGTTCTTCGGTGTGACACTGAGCCAGGCCCAACCGCTGCCGAAACGGGTCAGCGCAGCCTTGGTGAACGCCTCCTTGAACGCGGCATAACCACCAAGCTGATCATCGATGGCCTTTGCTACCTGCCCCTGGGGCTGTCCGCCGCCCGTGGGCGACATGACCGTCCAGAACAGGGTGTGGTTGGCATGACCACCGCCTTGGTTGATCACCGCGCCCTGCAGTTTCTCGGGCAATTGCTTGACCGCTGCGACCAGTTGATCCACCGGCCAGTCGGCCCACTCGCTGCCCTCGAGGGCGGCATTGAGGTTGTTGATGTAGGTCTGGTGGTGCTTGCTGTGGTGGATCTCCATGGTCTGGGTGTCGATGTGCGGTTCCAGTGCAGCGTAGGCGTAAGGCAATGCAGGCAAGGTGTGGGACATATCAGTGAATTCCGTAGGCTGTTGTGCTGTGAGTGGTTTCCGCTTGCGCGACCAGTTCGCTGGCCACCGGCGCCTGGCGATGGAGCAGGCGCTCGGTACGCGGGTACTGCCCGTACTCGGCGATGAAACTCAGCAGTTCGGTGTAGGTCCGCCCACTGTGGCGCAGCGCGGCGTCGCGCAGCGCCTGGGGCAGGCGTTGCTCCTGGATGGCCTGGAGCAGCCGCTGGTGGGCGGCGCACAGGTAATCGGCGCTTTCATGCGGCTGATTCAGACGCAGGTGCAGGTCGGCCAGGTTGTGGTGGGCGATGACCAGCGCGGCCACCGCCTCGTCGACGTCATGCCAGCGCTCGAACAGCACCTGGGCCAATGCCAGCGCTTGCAGGTAGTGTTCCCGGGCATCGACCAGCTCGCCTTGTTCGAACAGCTGGTTGGCGATCTGCGTGGTGCGTCTCCAGTGCTGCATGACGTGCCTCCTGGGCTCAGATGCCGCCGGCGGTGAGTTTTTCCGGATCCAGCAGGGCTTCGAGCTGATCGCGCGACAGGTCGGTATGCTCCAGTGCCACGTCGATGATCGGGCGGCCCTGCTTGTAGGCGGTCTTGGCGATCTCGGCGGCCTTGAGGTAACCGATGATCGGGTTCAGCGCGGTGACCAGGATCGGGTTGCGCGACAGCGCCTCTTTGAGCTTGCCTTCGTTGACCTTGAAGCTGGCGATGGCCTTGTCGGCCAGCAGACGGCTGGCGTTGGCCATCAGCTCGATGCTTTCCAGCAGGTTGCGGGCGATCACCGGCAACATCACGTTCAGCTCGAAGTTGCCCGACTGCCCCGCCACGGCGATGGTGGCGTCGTTGCCGATGACTTGCGCGGCAACCATGGCAGTAGCCTCCGGGATCACCGGGTTGACCTTGCCAGGCATGATCGAGGAGCCCGGCTGCAAGCCCTGCAGCTCGATTTCACCCAGGCCGGCCAGTGGGCCGGAGTTCATCCAGCGCAGGTCGTTGGCGATCTTCATCAGTGCCACCGCAGTGGTCTTGAGCTGGCCCGACAGTGCCACGGCAGTGTCCTGGGAGCCGATCAGGGCGAACAAGTTCTGGCCCGGCGTGAACTCGATCTTGGTCAAACCGCTCAGCTGACGGGCAAAGCCTGCCGCGAATTGTGGGTGCGCGTTGATCCCGGTTCCCACCGCGGTTCCGCCTTGGGCCAAGGCCTGCAGGCTCGGCAGGGTGGACTCGATATGCGCCAGGGCGCCCTTGATCTGTGCGGCCCAACCACCGAGCACTTGGCTCATGCGCACCGGCATGGCGTCCATCAGGTGGGTGCGGCCGGTCTTCACGTACTGATGCACTTCGACAGCTTTGGCATCGATCACCTGGACCAGATGACGCAAGGCGGGCAGCAACTGTTCATGCAAGGCCAGGGCAGCACTGACATGGATGGTGGTGGGGATGATGTCGTTGCTGCTCTGGCCACAGTTGACGTGGTCGTTGGCATTGACCAGTTCGCCCAGCACACAGCTGGCCAGGGTGGCGATCACTTCGTTGGCGTTCATGTTCGAGCTGGTGCCGGAGCCGGTCTGGAACACATCCACCGGGAAATGCCGAATGAAGTCCTCGGCCAACAGTTGCTCCACGGCCTTGACGATCGCACCACCCTGCCCTGTGCTCAGTTGCCCCAGCTCGATATTGGCCTTGGCCGCTGCTGCCTTGGCCAGCAGCAGTGCGCGGATGAATTGCGCCGGCATCGGCTGGCCGCTGATCGGGAAGTTGTCGACCGCGCGCTGGGTCTGGGCGCCATACAGGGCCTGGGCCGGCACCTGCAATTCACCCATGCTGTCGCGCTCGATACGGGTATCACTCATCTTCAAGTCCTTGCATCAGTTCTTCGGGAGAGATCGACGGCAGCAGCACGCAATTGGCGAGCTGCATCGCGTAGGGTTGCCAGCGTTGGTTGTGTGCGCGGCGATCGAGGGTGCGCAGGTCGAGCAGTGGGCGCCAGGCCTGGTCCAGGCACAGGCAGCGCCAATGCCAGGGCAGCATGCGGTCGCAGGCGGTATCCAGCAGCAGGCGGAAGGAGGTCAGGGCCACGGTCCAGGGCGAGGTTTCGGTACAGCACACCAGGTAGCGGCCTTCGGCCAGGTAGTGCTCGATCAGGCGCGGCTCATCAGGTTCGAGGGCGCAACGGATGCGCCGGCTGAGCCAGCGCCAGTTTTCCAGGTAGGGCAGTTCGTGGAGAACGGATTTCATGAACGTCATCGCCAGGTTACTGGGTAATGATATTCATTATTAGATGATAATCAGAATCACTTCAAGCTTGCCGCGATAAACAAATAAGCCGGCTCGATGGCCGGCTCGGAAAACCGCGGTCGCGGTTCGGATCTGTTCGCCGGCAAGCCGGCTCCTACCTTGACCTCCGTAGGAGCCGGCTTGCCGGCGAATGGAACCTGCATGTCAACTTCCCGCGACAGTCATCCGCTCGATCAACACCGAACCACTATGAATATTGCTACGGGTTTCAATATCGCTGCCGATCGCCACAATCTGCTGGAACATATCCTTCATATTACCGGCGATGGTCACTTCCTGAACCGGGAACTGGATCTCGCCATGCTCGACCCAGAAGCCCGCCGCGCCACGGGAGTAATCCCCCGTGACCATGTTCAGGCCATGCCCCATCAGCTCGGTCACCAACAGGCCACGACCCATGCGGCGGATCAACGCGGCCTGGTCCTCGACCCCATGGGTGACGAACAGGTTGTGGACGCCACCGGAGTTCGCGGTGCTTGGCAACTTCAGCTTGCGCCCGGAATAGGTACCCAGGATGTACGACACCAGCTCGCCCTTGTCGACGAACGGCTTGGCATAGGTAGCCAGGCCATCGCCGTCGAATGCCGCGCTGCCCAGCGCACGCGGAAGGTGTGGGCGTTCGTCGAGGGTCAGCCAGGTGGGGAACAGGCGCTGGCCAAGGGTGCCTTCGAGGAACGAGGACTTGCGGTACAGGTTGCCGCCGGAAATCGCCGAGAGGAAGCTGCCGAACAGGCCACCCGCCAATTCCGCCGAAAACAGCACCGGTACCTCGCAGGTCGGTACAGGGCGCGCGCCCAGGCGGCTTGCCGCACGCTGAGCGGCGCGCTGACCGATGCTGCGTGGGTCAGCCAGCAGTTGACCCTGGCGATTGACGTCGTACCAGTAGTCACGCTGCATCTGGCCTTCGCTCTCGGCGATCATCACGCAGCTCAGGCTGTGGCGCGTGGAGGCGTAACCGCCGATGAAGCCATGGCTGTTGCCGTACACCCGCACGCCCTGGTGGGTATTGAGGGTGGTACCGTCGGCGTTCTTGATGCGTTTGTCGGCGTCGAAGGCAGCCGCCTCGCACGCCAGCGCCATCTCGATGGCCTTTTCAGGCTCGATGTCCCAGTCGTGATAGAGGTCGAGGTCCGGAATGTCACGCGCCATCAGCGCCGCATCAGCGAGGCCCGAGCACTCATCCTCGGAGGTATGCTTGGCGATCGCCAGCGCCGCCGCGACCGTTTCGCGAATGGCGTCGGCACCGCTGGCCGAGGTGCTGGCCGAGCCCTTGCGCTGGCCAACATAAAGGGTGATGCCGAAGCCCTGGTCGCGGTTGAACTCGACGGTCTCGACCTCGCGCTGGCGCACCGTGGTGGACAGGCCCTGCTCCAGCGACACCGCTACTTCGCAGGCACTGGCCCCTTGGCGGCGCGCTTCGGCGACAATCGCTTCGACCTGTTCCTGCAACGCCGGCAGGTCCTTGGGGCCTACGCTCTGGACTGCACTCATGGTTCTCTCCACTGAAAATTCTGCGTACGGCTAGGGTCATTCTACGACCGGGCCGGACAAGCGGCCCCCGACTGGTTATCATGGCGGCGATTTCCTGCGGACTGCCCCCATGGTTGATTCTTACGACGACGCCTTCGATGGCGAAAAAAGCAAAACCCAGATCAAGCGCGAGCTGCATGCGCTGGTCGAACTCGGTGAGCGCCTCACCACCCTCAAGGCCGACACCCTGGCGCGCCTGCCGCTGACCGACGAGCTGCGCAAGGCGCTGGACGAGGCCTCCCGGCACACCGCCCATGGCGCCCGCAAACGCCACATGTCGTTCGTCGGCAAGCTGATGCGCGTCCAGGACCTCGACGCCATCCACGCCGTGCTCGAGCAGATCGACAGCTCCAGCCGCCAGTACAACGAGCGCTTTCATGGCCTTGAGCGCTGGCGCGACCGCCTGATCGACGGTAACGACGAAGACCTCGAACGCTTCGTCAACGAGTTCCCCGACACCGATCGCCAGCACCTGCGCTCGCTGATCCGTCATGCCCAGCACGAAAAAGCGCGGAACAAGCCACCTGCCGCCGCGCGCAAAGTGTTCAAGTACATCCGCGACCTCGACGAGACCCAGCGCGGCCTGCGCTGAGCCCTGGTTTCGGGGGCTGCTACGCAGCCCATCGCGGCACAAGGCCGCTCCTACAGAAAACGCGCAAGACTGTAGGAGCGCCCTTGTGCCGCGAAAGGACCGCAAAGCGGTCCCCATGGCCCTCAAGCCCCTGTACCACCCACGGTAATCGCATCCAGCTTCAGGGTCGGCTGGCCAACCCCCACCGGCACCGACTGCCCATCCTTCCCGCACGTGCCCACGCCACTGTCCAGCGCCAGGTCGTTGCCGACCATCGACACGCCACGCATCGCTTCCGGACCATTGCCGATCAGCGTCGCGCCTTTCACCGGCGCCGTAATCTTGCCGTCCTCGATCAGGTACGCCTCGCTGGTGGAGAACACGAACTTGCCGCTGGTGATGTCCACCTGGCCACCGCCGAGGTTGGCGCAGTAGATGCCCCTCTTCACCGACCGGATGATTTCCTCGGGGTCGCTTTCGCCGGCACGCATGTAGGTGTTGGTCATGCGCGGCATCGGCAGGTGGGCGTAGGACTCACGACGGCCGTTGCCAGTGACCGCCATCTTCATCAGGCGGGCATTGAGCTTGTCCTGCATGTAGCCCTTGAGCACGCCATTCTCGATCAGCGTCGTGCACTCGGTGGGCGTGCCCTCGTCGTCGACACTGAGCGAGCCGCGACGGCCCTCCAAGGTGCCATCGTCGACGATGGTGCACAGGCTCGAGGCGACTTTTTCGCCGATCCGCCCGCTGAACGCAGAACTGCCCTTGCGGTTGAAGTCGCCTTCCAGACCATGGCCGACCGCTTCATGCAACAGCACACCGGACCAGCCCGGGCCAAGCACTACAGGCAATGTGCCGGCCGGCGCCGGAATCGCTTCAAGGTTGACCAGCGCCTGGCGCAACGCTTCACGGGCATAGCCCATGACTCGCTCCTCGGTGAAGAAGCGATAGTCGGTACGCCCGCCACCGCCTTGCCCGCCGCGCTCACGACGACCATTCTGTTCGACGATCACGCTGACATTGAAGCGCACCAGCGGGCGTACATCAGCGGCCAGGCTGCCGTCGGCGGCGGCCACCAGGATGCGTTCCCAAACCCCGGCCATGCTCACGCTGACCTGCTGGATGCGCGGGTCGAGGGCGCGGGTGGCGGCGTCGACGCGCTTGAGCAGCTCGACCTTTTCCGCACGGCTGAGCACCGCGAGGGGGTTATCGGCGGCATACAGCGCGGTCACGTCCTGGCTGCGGAAGGCCTGCACCTTGCCGTTCTGCCCGGCGCGCGAAATCGAACGGGCGGCACGGGCCGCCGAGGTGAGTGCTTCGAGGTTGATCGCGTTGCTGTAGGCGAAACCGGTCTTCTCGCCGGACTGGGCACGTACGCCCACGCCCTGGTCGAGGTTAAAGCTGCCTTCCTTGACGATGCCGTCTTCCAGCGCCCAGGTTTCCGAGATCTGGCCCTGGAAATACAGGTCGGCGGCGTCGATGCCGGGGCCGGCCAACTCGCCCAGCACCGTCTGCAGGCTGTCGAGGGTCAAGCCGCCCGGGGCCAGGAGCTGCTCGCTGACGGTGGATAACATCTGGCTCATAGTCACTCCGAGGTGTGCGCAGGCCGCAAGGCGTCCTGCGAGAAAAAGCGCCGGTGGCTGACCACCGGCATGCGCGCCCGGATGGACGCTTGTTCTTCGCTGTCGCGCGTGGCCAGCAGTACTGCCTCGCCCCGCGCCTGTTGCGCGACGATCCGCCCCCAGGGGTCGACGATCGCCGCCTGGCCGTGGGTTTCCCTCGGGCCCGGATGCACACCGCCCTGGGCGGCCGCCAGCACATAGCACTGGGTTTCGATGGCCCTTGCGCGAATCAGCACTTCCCAGTGCGCCGCGCCAGTCACCGCGGTGAACGCCGCCGGTGCGCTGATCAGCTCGGCCCCGGCGGCGCGCAAGGCGCTGTACAGCTCGGGGAAGCGCAGGTCATAGCACACCGACAAACCGAGACGCCCGACCGGCGTATCGACCACCACCACCTGGTCGCCGTGGGCGTAGTCGTCGGACTCGCGATAACGACCACGGTTGTCGGCAACGTCCACATCGAACAGGTGCAGCTTGTCGTAGCGTGCGGCGATTTCGCCCTGCTCATCGACCAGCAGCGAGCAGGCGTGGGCCTTGTGCTCCGGCCGACCAACCGGCGGCAAGGGCAAGGTGCCGGCGACAATCCATAACCTGAGGTCACGGGCCGCCTGTTTCAACCACGGCAGGATCGGCCCTTCGCCCAGCGCCTCGGCGCGGCCGATGGCGGCGGCGTCACGGCGGCCCATGGCGGCGAAGTTTTCCGGCAATACCGCCAGGCGCGCGCCACCGGCCGCGGCCTGCTCGAGCAGTGCCCGGGCGCGTTGCAGGTTGGCCAGGATATCGTCCTGGCTGACCATCTGGATCACTGCTGACGTCATGCCCACCCCCGCCATTACTTGTCGAATGGTTTCACAAACGTGATTTTAGGCTCTTTCACCGGCCCTTCTACGCGGTAGTGCACGCTGGCGAAGCGGGCCACGCGGTCGCCGATCAGGCGGTCGACCAGGAACAACGCGCCACCGACAGCCGGCGCGCCGATGATCAGCGCTGCCAGCGGCAGGTTGTTGGTCACCGGCAGGGTCACCAGCAGGTTGGCGTCGACCCGGTCGCGGACGAAGTCCAGGGTGCCGTCGAGCTCGAAGTTGCTCGACGGCCCCGTCACGGTAATCGGCTCGCGGGTCACGTAGACCCCTTCGCTGGCCACCAGCAGGCCCTTGACCCGGTCGTAGGCCAGGCCCTTGCTGAACAAGTCGGAGAAGTCCAGGCGCAGGCGGCGGCCGATGGAGTTGAAGTTGAGCAGCCCGAACACCCGCAGGGCCTGGGCACTGCCCTCGACTTCGACGAACTGGCCGGTGCGCAGGGCGGCGTCGAGGCTGCCGGAATAACGATTGAGGCTGACCCAGGCCGGCGAGCCCGGCCAGCGGCCATCGACATCCATGCGGAAATCACGACTGGTGACGGTCGGCGCAAAGCCCCAGGCCTTGAGCACGTCGGCCAGGTTCTTGCCGTCCAGGCGGCCCTTGTACCAGCTCGACGTACTGCCGGGCTCGCCTTCCCAGCCGCCGCTGCCATCGATATGCAACCCCTTGAGGTCCAGGTCGATGTCCGCTAGCGACAAGCCACGCGACGCCTGGCGCAACTTCACCGACGCACTGCCGAACAGGTCGTCGCCGCGGTACATCTTGTCGATGGTCAGGTCCAGCGGCGGTACCTTGCGCGGATCGACACCGGCCAGCGGATCCGGAGCATTCTCGGCCTGCTCTTCCGTCGTCGCGTTGGCGGGCGGCAGGCGCAAGGTCTGCAGGCGGATGGTCATCGGCGTGGCCTTGGCATCGGGAATACGTGCATTGCCAATGACTTCCTTGCTGTCCAGCCGCAGGTCCCAGGCCTGGCCGCCACGCGCCAGGCGCACGACCACCTGGTTGAGATCCATGCCGAAAGCCTTGAGCTGACCGATGCTCAGGTCGACACCCTGCAGGTTCTGGCGGGCGCTACCGCCTGGATCCTGCCCGGCGAAACGCTCCATCTGCTGTTGCCAGGGCGCCAGATCCAGGGCCTCCAGGCGCCCTCGTACACGCAGGCCCTGGCCACTCGGCACGCTGGCTTCACCGGCACCCAACAGCAGTTCGCCGCGCCCCTGGGCCAGTTTGTCGGCAGGCGCGGTGTAGGCGAATCGGGCCAAGTCGGCATAGCCGGCATCGATACGCCGCTCGGGGCCTTGCAAGGTGAGGCTGAAACGGCTGTCGCGGGTGTCCGCGGCGGCCTTGCCGAAGGGGGCCGGAAGATCGATGGCCAGGCCCTTGAGCGATGAATTGACCGTGATCCGGTTGTCACGGCTTCCGAGCATCACCTGCAACTGGTAGGGCAGATCACCCGAAGCCGGCAGCGCTTGCTGGAAGTTCAACCAGTCGGTCAAGGCCTTGAGGCCGACCTGGCCTGTGGCGCTGATACGCGTCTGGATCTGCCCGCCCTGCCCTTCGGCGGCGATCTGCGCGGTGACCGGCTTGCCGAAAGCCTGCAGGGTGATGCCCTTGCCGCTGAGCCCCTTGTCGAAGTCAAAGGTGAAATCGCCCTTCAAGCGGTTCAGTTCCAGGCTCGGTGGGGCAACCTTGAGCGTTGCGTCGGCGGTCGAGAAGTCCACCAGTACCTTGGGGCGCTGCCCGTGGGCCAGGGGAATGTCGAGCTTGACCTTGCCCCGCAGCGGCCCTTCGCCCTCCCAACCGGCGAAGATCTCACCCGTGCCGATGGGCGCTTCCTTGAGAATCTTCAGGCCATCGCCGAGGCTGCCATCGAAGTCGCCATCGAGATACAGGTGGCTGTGCTGGTCGCCCTCGACATGGGGAATGTCGACGCTCACGTCGCTGACCTTGGTGTCGAGCAGCAGCCCCTGGCGGGCCTTGATCCGCACACCGGTGTCCTCGATGAAGACGTCGCCCTCGACCTGCTGCACCTGGGGCCAGCCCGGCTGGAAGTCCAGGGCTGCGTCGTGCACCTTGAAGAACAGGCTGATATCGCGGGCATGGGGTGGCGCACCGTGGTTCAGCGAGCCCTGGTACTGGAAGTAGCCTTCGTCGACATTGCCCTTGACGATGGCGCTGCGCAGCCACTCGTCCAAGGCAGGGCTGAGCACCTCGGGCAGGTACTTGGCGGTGTAGCGGCCATCACCCTCGGTGAGGCCGACGCGCAGGTCCATGTAGTCCTCATGGCCTGGCTCCAGATGGATGCGGATCAGGAAGTCGGCGGCGATCTTGCCTTCGTCGCCCAACACCTTGATATAGGGGGCGACCAGGGTGAAGGCGTCCTTGTCCAGCGTCCAGGTCAGCCGTGCGTTGGCCTTGGGGTAATGCCAGGGTTTGCCGAAGATCGGGTACAGATGCAGCATGAACGCTTGAGTGTCCAGGCGCAGTTCGCCATGCCCGAGATCACCGCTGATCGCCCCGGTGACATTACCGGCGGCCGGCGCGCCGTGATAGGCGTCGAAGCCGACCTTCTCCAGGTTGGCGGCGAACTGCAGACGCTGGTCACCCTCGGCCTTCGGGCGGATGTCCAGGCGCACGTTGCGCAACGAGCCGGTCACCTTGAGGGCGTCGACCACGGTCATGAGTTTGTCGGGCAAAGGTGCCAGGGCATCGATCAACGGGGTCAGCGGCGTCAGGTCGAGGCGGTCAGCCTGGACCTGCCAGGTTTCGTCGGCAGGGTTCTGGCCCAGGCGCTGTGCCAGTTGCAGGTGGGATTCCCAGCGGGTCTGGCCAAGGCTCATGGCCAGGGAGTCGACTGCCACGTCAAAACCCTGGCCCTTGCGCTGGAACCAGGCCGCCAAGGCCAGGTTGTCCAGGGTGACAGCCTTGCGTTCGGCGTAGGCTCCCTTGAGTTGCGGGGCATTGAGGCGAACCATCGCCTGCTGCAGTTGCCCTTTGTTCCAGTCGATCCAGAATTCGCCGCCGGCACGCAGCGTACTGGCTTGCCACTGCCCCAGCAGGCGCGGCGGCAACCAGCGAGCCCAGTCGCTTTGCGGCAGGCTCAGGTAGGCCTGCAGACGCCCCTCGCGCCACGCCTTGGCGCTGGCCCGGCTGTCCAGGCTCATGGCCAGCGGCTGGCCGTCAGGTAAGGTAGCCCGCAGATCCAGGCGCTGGCGCGAAGCACCGGCCTGCCAACCCAGGCTGACATAGGTCAGGGTCAGCGGGTCACGCTGCCACGGGTGCAAGGTGACCTGGCTGTCGAACAGGTCGATGCGCCCCAACTGGCGCAGGCGCTTGAGCGCGTCGGCCGGATCGAATGGCGCGTCGTCCTTGTGCGGCAGGCCTTCAAGCGCCCAAGTGCCTTGCTCGTCTTCACGCAGGATCAACTGCAAGCCGGCGAGCTGGATTCGCGCCAGGCGCACTTCACGCGCTTTGAGGCTGGCCCACAGGTCCGGCACCAGCTTGACGTCATCCAGGCGCAGCGATGCGGTGCCCTCGCCCAACTGCAGGTCACGCACCCGCAACACCGGGGCCAGGCCACTCCAGCGTCCTTCCAGCACGCCGACATGCACAGGCATGCCCAAGGCCTGTTCGGCCTTGAGCTCGGCGTCCGCGCGGTATTCGGCGACCAGGGGTACCAGTTGTCGCCCAAGGCTGACATACAGCGCCACCAGCACCGCCAGCAAGGCGCAGATGCCCAGCCCCCAGCGGGTCAAGGCGCCCAGAACGCGGATCAGACGTTCCATGGCCAAGGCCCTCCGAATCGTCCCTTAACTATGGCCGGGGAATCGGGCTTTGCCAGCCCTGGTAGGGGGCGACGGCCTTCAGAACGGGTCAGAGCAGCACCACATCGTATTGTTCCTGGGAGTACATGGACTCGACCTGGAAGCGAATGGTTCTCCCGATGAACGCTTCCAGTTCGGCGACATTGCCCGACTCTTCGTCGAGCAGGCGGTCGACCACCTTCTGGTTGGCCAGTACCCGATAGCCCTCGGCCTGGTAGGCGCGGGCCTCGCGCAGGATCTCACGGAAGATTTCGTAACAGATTGTCTCAGGGGTCTTCAATTTGCCCCGACCCTGGCAGGCGGCACATGGCTCGCACAGCACTTGTTCGAGGCTTTCGCGGGTACGCTTGCGGGTCATCTGCACCAGGCCCAGCTCGGTGATGCCGATGATGTTGGTCTTGGCGTGATCACGCTCGAGTTGCTTCTCCAGGGTACGCAAGACCTGGCGCTGGTGCTCCTCGTCCTCCATGTCGATGAAGTCGATGATGATGATCCCGCCGATGTTGCGCAGGCGCAATTGCCGGGCGATGGCGGTGGCTGCCTCCAGGTTGGTCTTGAAAATGGTCTCTTCGAGGTTGCGATGGCCGACGAACGCACCGGTGTTGACGTCGATGGTGGTCATCGCCTCGGCCGGGTCGACTACAAGATAACCGCCGGACTTGAGCGGCACCTTGCGCTCCAGGGCACGCTGGATCTCGTCCTCGACCCCGTACAGGTCGAAGATCGGACGCTCGCCGGGGTAATGTTCGAGGCGGTCAGCGATCTCGGGCATCAGTTCGGCGACGAACTGCGTGGTCTTCTGGAACGTCTCCCGCGAATCGATGCGAATCTTCTCGATCTTCGGGTTGACCAGGTCGCGCAGCGTGCGCAGCGCCAGGCCGAGGTCCTCGTAGATCACGGTGGGGGCGCCACAGGTGCTGATCTGCGCGCCAATCTGTTCCCACAGGCGGCGCAGGTAGCGGATGTCCTGGAGGATGTCTTCAGCGCGGGCGCCTTCGGCGGCGGTGCGCAGGATGAAGCCACCGGCATCCTTCATGTCTTCCTGGGCCATGCAGTCGTTGACCACTTGCTTGAGGCGTTCGCGCTCGGCTTCTTCCTCGATCTTCAGCGAAATCCCGACATGACTGCTGCGTGGCATGTACACCAGGTAGCGTGAGGGGATCGACAGCTGGGTGGTCAGGCGCGCGCCCTTGGTGCCGATCGGGTCCTTGGTGACCTGCACCACCAGCGCCTGGCCCTCGTGGACCAGCGCGGTGATGGTCTCCACCGCCGAGCCTTCGCGCTGCGAGATCTCCGAGGCATGGATGAACGCCGCGCGCTCCAGGCCGATGTCGACGAAGGCCGCCTGCATGCCTGGCAACACCCGCACTACCTTGCCCTTGTAGATGTTGCCGACGATACCGCGGCGCTGGGTCCGCTCCACGTGCACTTCCTGCAGGACGCCGTTCTCCACCACCGCCACGCGTGATTCCATCGGGGTGATGTTGATCAGGATCTCTTCACTCATGGCACGCTCTCGTCAAAGGTCTGGGGGTAATGATGGATCGCAGCAGGAAGACTGGCTAGCGCTGGGCGACATCCCCTTGCAGCTGCCAGCAGGGAATGGCGAACTGCTCGAGCAGTTCCGCCGTCTCGCTCAGGGGCAGGCCGACCACAGATGAATAGCTGCCTTCGATGCCGCTGACGAACACCGCGCCCAGGCCCTGGATGGCATAGCCGCCGGCCTTGTCCTGGGGCTCGCCGCTGGCCCAGTAGCGCAAGGCTTCCTCGAAGGAGATGGTACGAAAGCGCACGGTGGTGGCGACGCAGCAGCTCAGGCTGCGCTGGCCATCGGTCACCGCCACGGCGGTCAGTACCTGGTGTTCGCGTTTTGACAGGTCACCGAGCATGGCCAGTGCCTGCTCGCGGTTTTCGGGTTTGCCGAGGATGTTGCCATCGAGCACCACAGTCGTGTCGGCGCCCAACACCACGCCGGTGCCGTCGGTCTGGGTGAAGCCCGCCACGGCCTTGGCCTGCGCCAGGCGTTCGACGTAGGCAGCCGGCGCCTCGTCGGGTAACGGGGTTTCATCGATGGGCGCACTGACGACGACGAACGGCACGCCGATCTGGGTCAGCAGTTCACGCCGTCGTGGCGACCCGGAGGCCAGGTACAGCTGGGGCATGTAGACATCTCCTTGTCAGTGGCGGCGGCCGTCAGTGGATATGCAGGCGCAGGCGCAGGCCGCGCAAGGCAAAGCTGATCCAGGGCCAGAGCAAGGCGCTGATCACCGCAGGCCAGACCAGCGCCAGCGTTGGCAGGCGATTGCCGGTCAGGGCGCTGAGCCACAGCTGGATCAGCTGGGCGATGCCGAAGATCACCAGGATCACCAGGCTCTGCTGCCACATGGGGAACATGCGCAAGCGTTGCTGCAACGACAGCACGAGGAAGGTGATGAGCGTGAGAATCAGGGCGTTCTGCCCCAGCAGGGTGCCGTACAGCACATCCTCGGCCAGACCCAGCACGAAGGCGGTGGTCATGCCGACCTTGCTGGGCACGGCCAGGGTCCAGAACGCCAGCAGCAAGGCCAGCCACATGGGCCGGAACACTTCCATGAACTGCGGCATGGGCGAAACGCTGAGCAACAGGCCGATGGCGAACGTCACCCAGATGACCCAGCCGTTTCTGCTACGGGTGCTGGCCATTCATTGTCTCCGGGGTTGAGCGGGCGCGGCAGGCGGGTGGGCCGGTGCGGGGGTCGTCGTGGCGGGTGCCGCAGGCACGGTCTGGCTGGCCGGGGCAGGCGTCGCCGGGGTGGCGGGCGCCTGGCCATGGTTGGCCCCTTGACGGTCGGCTTCTTCCTGGGCGATCGCCGCTTCGGTGGCGCGCTCTTCCGGCGTACGCCGGTCGCTGAACACCAGCAGCATGTAGCGGCTGCGGTTGAGCGCGGCGGTGGGGATGGCGCGGACGATGGCGAATGGCTGGCCGGAATCGTGGATCACTTCGTTGACCGTGGCCACCGGGTAACCGGCCGGGAAGCGCTGGCCCATGCCGGAACTCACCAGCAAGTCGCCTTCCTTGACATCGGCCGTGTCGGCCACATGGCGCAGTTCCAGGCGCTCCGGGTTGCCGGTGCCGCTGGCAATGGCGCGCAAGCCGTTGCGGTTGACCTGCACCGGAATGCTGTGGGTGGTGTCGGTCAGCAGCAGCACGCGCGAAGTGTACGGCATCAGCTCGACCACCTGGCCCATCAGGCCACGCGCATCGAGCACCGGCTGGCCGAGGAACACGCCGTCGCGCTCGCCCTTGTTGATCAGGATGCGGTGGGTGAACGGGTTGGGGTCGACACCGATCAGCTCGGCGACCTCGACCTTCTCGTTGACCAGCGCCGAGGAGTTGAGCAGCTCACGCAGGCGCACGTTCTGTTCGGTCAGGGCCGCCAGCTTCTGCAGCCGCCCCTGTAGCAGCAAGGCTTCGGTCTTGAGCTTCTCGTTTTCGGCAATCAGCTCGGTGCGGCTGCCGAACTGGCTCGCCACGCCCTGCCACGCACGCTGGGGCAGGTCGGTGATCCAGTAGGATTCCATCAACACCAGGCCCATCTGGCTGCGCACGGGCTTGAGCAGGTCGAAGCGCGAGTCGACCACCATGAGCGCGACCGACAGCACCACCAGCACAAGCAGGCGAACGCCCAGCGAAGGGCCCTTGGAGAAAAGCGGTTTAATGGGCCGTTCCTCGTGGACGACAATTCAGGAGGTCATGGGACATGGGGCAACGCACCGGCCTGCTTGCGGATTGACGGAAACGACGCCCGAACGGGCGCCAGCACAGCGCATACAGGTAGCACTGTGCGTGCTACCTGTAAACCTGGATGCCTGCTGCAGCGCCAGCGATCACTCGCTGGAGAGCAGGTCCATGGCGTGCTTGTCCATCATCTCCAGCGCACGGCCACCACCGCGGGCGACGCAGGTCAGCGGGTCTTCGGCGACGATCACCGGCAGGCCGGTTTCCTGGGCCAGCAGCTTGTCCAGGTCGCGCAGCAGCGCGCCGCCACCGGTCAGCACCAGGCCGCGCTCGGCGATGTCCGAGGCCAGCTCCGGCGGAGACTGTTCGAGGGCGCTCTTGACCGCCTGGACGATGGTCGCCAGCGATTCCTGAAGCGCTTCGAGCACTTCGTTGGAGTTCAGGGTGAAGGCACGCGGTACGCCTTCGGCGAGGTTGCGGCCACGAACGTCGACTTCGCGCACTTCGCCGCCTGGATAAGCGGTACCGATTTCCTGCTTGATGCGCTCGGCGGTGGATTCGCCGATCAGGCTGCCGTAGTTACGACGCACATAGGTGACGATGGCTTCGTCGAAGCGGTCGCCGCCGACGCGGACGGACTCGGCGTAGACCACACCGTTCAGCGAGATCAGGGCGATCTCGGTGGTACCGCCACCGATATCGACGACCATCGAGCCACGGGCCTCTTCGACCGGCAGGCCAGCACCGATGGCAGCAGCCATCGGCTCTTCGATCAGGAATACTTCACGGGCACCGGCACCGAGGGCCGATTCGCGGATGGCACGACGCTCTACCTGAGTGGATTTGCAGGGTACGCAGATCAGCACACGGGGGCTGGGCTGCAGGAAGCTGTTTTCGTGCACCTTGTTGATGAAGTACTGCAGCATCTTTTCGCAGACGCTGAAGTCGGCGATCACGCCGTCCTTCATCGGACGAATGGCAGCGATGTTGCCTGGAGTACGGCCGAGCATGCGCTTGGCTTCGGTCCCGACTGCGACGACGCTTTTCTGCGTGCCATGGGTACGGATGGCAACCACCGAGGGCTCATTCAGGACGATACCGCGCTCACGCACGTAAATAAGGGTGTTGGCAGTACCCAGGTCGATGGACAGATCGCTGGAAAACATGCCACGCAGTTTCTTGAACATGGGAAAGTGACCCTGGGGAAAGCGTGGGTAAAAAAGTGCGGCAAACTCTAACAATGGCAGGGATTTTGGGCAAGGAGCCAATATGTTAAATTGGCTGTTTTTCCGAGCATGCCTGCCGATGATCGCGGCCCTTTGACCGCCAGAATCCTGACATGTTCCTCATTTGCGGACCCATTCCGCATTTCGTTTCCCTGGAGATCCCCATGGCGCTTCAACGCTCCGACGTGGAAAAGATCGCCCATCTGGCCCGCCTGGGCCTGAATGAAAGCGAACTGCCACGCATTACCGACGCCTTGAACAGTATTCTCGGGCTGGTCGACCAGATGCAAGCCGTCGACACCACCGGCATCGAGCCCCTGGCCCACCCGCTGGAAACCACCCAGCGCCTGCGTCCCGACCAGGTCACCGAAAGCAACCAGCGCGACCGCTACCAGGCCGTCGCGCCGTCGACCGAGAACGGCCTGTATCTCGTACCGAAAGTCATCGATTAAGGGAAAGCGCCTGCCATGCATCAATTGACCCTGGCCGAGATCGCCCGCGGACTCGCCGACAAGTCGTTCTCCTCGGAAGAACTGACCGGCGCACTGCTGTCGCGCATCAAGCAGCTCGACCCGCAACTCAACAGCTTCATCACCATCACCGAAGAGCAGGCCCTGCACCAGGCCCGCGCCGCCGATGCCCGCCGCGCCGCCGGTGAAACCGGCGCGCTGCTCGGCGCACCGATCGCCCACAAGGACCTGTTCTGCACCAACGGCGTACGCACCAGCTGCGGCTCGAAGATGCTCGACAACTTCACCGCCCCGTACGACGCCACCGTGGTCGCCAAGCTGGCCGAAGCCGGCATGGTCACGCTGGGCAAGACCAACATGGACGAATTCGCCATGGGTTCGGCCAACGAATCCAGCCACTACGGCGCGGTGAAGAACCCGTGGAACCTCGAGCACGTGCCAGGCGGCTCGTCCGGTGGTTCGGCCGCCGCCGTGGCCGCGCGCCTGCTGCCGGCCACCACCGGCACCGACACCGGCGGCTCGATCCGCCAGCCGGCGGCGCTGACCAACCTCACCGGCCTGAAGCCGACCTACGGCCGCGTATCGCGCTGGGGCATGATCGCCTACGCCTCGAGCCTCGACCAGGGTGGCCCGCTGGCCCGCACCGCCGAAGACTGCGCCCTGCTGCTGCAAGGCATGGCCGGTTTCGACAGCAAGGACTCGACCTCGGTCGACGAGCCGGTACCGAACTTCAGCGCCGGCCTCAACGCCTCGCTGCAGGGCCTGCGCATTGGCCTGCCGAAGGAGTACTTCGGCGCCGGTCTCGACCCGCGTATCGCGGAACTGGTCCAGGCCAGCGTCAAGGAGTTGGAAAAGCTCGGCGCGGTGGTCAAGGAAATCAGCCTGCCGAACATGCAGCACGCCATCCCGGCGTACTACGTGATCGCCCCGGCCGAAGCCTCTTCCAACCTGTCGCGATTCGACGGCGTGCGCTTCGGCCACCGTTGCGCGGACCCGAAGGACCTGACCGACCTGTACGAACGCTCCCGCGGTGAAGGCTTCGGCGTTGAAGTGCAGCGTCGCATCATGGTCGGCACCTACGCCCTGTCGGCCGGCTACTACGACGCCTACTACATCAAGGCGCAGCAGATCCGCCGTCTGATCAAGAACGACTTCGTCGCTGCGTTCAACGACGTCGACGTGATCCTCGGCCCGACCACCCCCAACCCGGCCTGGAAGCTCGGCGCCAAGAGCGCCGACCCGGTCGCCGCCTACCTGGAAGACGTCTACACCATCACCGCCAACCTGGCGGGCCTGCCAGGCCTGTCGATGCCGGCCGGCTTCGTTGATGGCCTGCCAGTGGGCGTGCAGTTGCTGGCCCCGTACTTCCAGGAAGGCCGCCTGCTCAACATCGCGCACCGTTACCAGCAAGTCACCGACTGGCACACCCGCGCCCCTAACGGCTTCTGAGGAATTCACACATGCAATGGGAAGTTGTTATCGGGCTGGAGATCCACACCCAGCTCGCCACCCAGTCGAAGATCTTCTCCGGCAGCGCCACCACCTTCGGCTCCGAGCCGAACACCCAGGCCAGCCTGGTCGACCTGGGGATGCCTGGCGTGCTGCCGGTGCTCAACCAGGAAGCCGTGCGCATGGCGTGCATGTTCGGCCTGGCGATCGACGCCGAGATCGGGCCGCGCAACGTGTTCGCGCGCAAGAACTACTTCTACCCCGACCTGCCCAAGGGCTACCAGATCAGCCAGATGGACCTGCCGATCGTCGGCAAGGGCCACCTGGACATCGCCCTGGAAGACGGCACCATCAAGCGCATCGGCGTGACCCGCGCGCACCTTGAAGAGGATGCCGGCAAGAGCCTGCACGAAGACTTCAACGGCGCCACCGGCATCGACCTGAACCGTGCCGGCACCCCGCTGCTGGAAATCGTCTCCGAACCGGACATGCGCAGCGCCAAGGAAGCCGTGGCCTACGTCAAGGCAATCCACGCCCTGGTGCGCTACCTGGGCATCTGCGACGGCAACATGGCCGAAGGCTCGCTGCGTTGCGACTGCAACGTCTCGGTGCGCCCGAAAGGCCAGACCGAGTTTGGCACCCGCTGCGAGATCAAGAACGTCAACTCGTTCCGCTTCATCGAGCGCGCGATCAACAGCGAGATCCAGCGCCAGATCGACCTGATCGAAGACGGCGGCAAGGTGGTGCAGGAAACCCGCCTGTACGACCCGAACAAGGACGAGACCCGCCCTATGCGCAGCAAGGAGGAAGCCAACGACTACCGTTACTTCCCCGACCCGGACCTGCTGCCGGTGGTCATCGAGCAAAGCTTCCTCGACAGCGTGCGCGCCGCCCTGCCGGAGCTGCCCACACAGAAGGTCGAGCGCTTCCAGAGCCAGTACGGCCTCTCTGCGTATGACGCCAACGTGCTGGCTTCCAGCCGCGAACAGGCAGACTACTTCGAGCAGGTGGTCAGCATCGGTGGCGACGCCAAGCTGGCGGCCAACTGGGTGATGGTGGAACTGGGCAGCCTGCTGAACAAACTGGGCGTCGAGATCGACCAGTCGCCGGTCAGCGCGGAGCAACTCGGTGGCATGCTGCTGCGCATCCGCGACAACACCATCAGCGGCAAGATCGCCAAGACTGTGTTCGAAGCCATGGCCGCCGGTGAGGGCGACGCCGACAGCATCATCGAAAGCAAAGGCCTGAAGCAGGTCACCGATACCGGTGCAATCGACAAGATGCTCGACGAGATGCTCGCCGCCAATACTGAACAAGTCGAACAGTACCGTGCGGCTGATGAAGCCAAGCGCGGCAAGATGTTCGGCTTCTTCGTCGGCCAGGCGATGAAGGCATCGAAGGGCAAGGCCAACCCGGGGCAAGTGAACCAATTGCTCAAGGCCAAGCTCGAAGGGTGATCTGAGAACGCGGCGAGGGCGACGCCCTCGATCGCGGATGAATCCGCTCCTACACAGTTGATGACGCCATACCTGTAGGAGCGGATTCATCCGCGATGGGCCGCACAGCGGCCCCATTTGCGGAGCATCCGAATTGCTGAAGCGATCCCTCGCCACCTTCACCCTCTTCTCCTTTCTGGCCGGCTGCGCCAGCCACGACATCGACCCCCGCGGTTACAACGAAACCGGTACCGCCTCCTACTACGGCAGCCGCCACCATGGCAAACGCACTGCCAGCGGCGAACCCTTCAACCAGCACGGCCTCACCGCTGCCCACCGCAGCCTGCCTTTCGGCAGCCGCGTACTGGTCACCAATCTCGCCAACCAGCGCAGCGTCGTGGTCCGTATCAACGACCGAGGCCCCCACACCCGTGGCCGGCTGATCGACCTTTCACGCGCAGCCGCAGAAAAAATCGGCATGCTCCGTAGCGGAACGGCGCGAGTCCGGGTACAAGGTCTGAGCGATTGACCTGACTGGAGCCCTCGCCATTTTCGACCTGGCCACCCTCCCCACCTTCAGCCTTCTGCAACTGGGCCTGGGCCTGGTGCTGCTGATCATCGGCGCCGAACTGCTGGTGCGCGCAGCCCTGCGCCTGGCCACCCGCCTGCATGTGCGCCCGCTGATCATCGGCCTGAGCCTGGTGGCCTTCGGCAGTACCGCGCCACAGTTGACCGTGAGCCTGCAGGCCGCCTACCAGGGCGCCCCGGACGTCGCGGTGGGCAGCGTGGTCGGCAGCAACATCTTCAATGTGCTGGTGATCCTCGGCCTGGCGGCGCTGATCATTCCGCTGCGCGTTTCACGCCAACTGGTACGCCTGGACATCCCCCTGATGATCGTCGCCAGTGGCCTGGTCTACTTGCTGGCCAGCAACGGCCAGCTGGGGCGTCTCGAAGGCCTGGTGCTGCTACTCGCACTGCTGGGTTACCTGCTCATGCTCTGGCACCAATCGCGCCACTATGCCCGCACCTATCCGGCACCCAGTGCGGCCCATGCGAGCGCCGGACGCTTCTGGAGCGGCGCGCTGCTGCAGATCGCCCTTGGGCTCGGCCTTCTGAGCCTGGCCGGCCACCTGCTGCTGGAGGCCGCCGTGGAAGTGGCGACCGACCTGGGGTTGTCCGAGCGGATCATCGGCCTGACCGTGGTCGCCGTGTGCACCTCGCTGCCGGAGTTGGCCGCTGCCTTGATCGCCGCCCTGCGCGGTGAGCGGGAAATTGCGGTGGGCACGGTGATCGGCAGCAATCTGTTCAACCTGCTGGCGGTGCTGGGGCTGACGGCGCTGGTCACTCCCGAGCCGCTGTCGATCTCGCCCAATGCGCTGGACTTCGACCTGCCGGTGATGCTCGGCGTGGCGGCGCTGTGCCTGCCGGTCTTTTATTCCGGCTACCGGGTCACCCGTGCCGAAGGCCTGGTGTTCCTATGTCTCTACCTGGCCTATGGCCTGCACGTGGTGGCCTTTACCACCGGCATGCCACTGGCCGGGCGCCTTGAACGACTGATGCTGTTCTATGCACTGCCGGTGCTCGGGGTTGTGCTGCTGTGCACCACGCTTCGCGCCTGGCGCCGCCAACACTAAGGAAAACAACATGGCTGATTCGAAACAGAGCGGGGAAAAAATCCGTCGCCAGGTGATGGGCGATGCCTTCGTCGACCGCGCCTTGGGCAACGCGACCGAATTCACCCAACCGCTTCAGGACTTCGTCAACGAGCATGCCTGGGGCAGCGTCTGGACGCGTGAGGGGCTGCCGCTGAAGACGCGCAGCCTGATCACCCTGGCCACGTTGACCGCGCTCAAGTGCCCGCAGGAGCTCAAGGGGCATGTTCGCGGTGCGCTGAACAATGGCTGCACGGTGGAGGAGATCCGCGAGGCGCTGCTGCATTGTGCGGTGTATGCCGGGGTGCCGGCCGCGATCGATGCATTTCGTGCCGCGCAGGAAGTGATCGACAGCTACCAAAGCTGAGTGGCCACCGGCCCTTTCGCCGGCAAGCCGGCTCCTACAGGTATGGCACGCCCCTGTAGGGGCCGGCTTGCCGGCGAAACTGGCTATATCATTGGGCCTGGCGCGCCTTCTTCATCTTGAACGCCACCCCCAGCACAGCGATCCACGCCGGGATCAGCATCACCGAGATGCGGATCGGCGGCGTCAGGTACATCACCACCAGAATCAGCACGATGAACGCCAGGCACAGGTAGTTGGTCAGCGGATGCCCCCAGCTGCGGTAGAACGGCGTGATGCCAGCCGCCAGCTTGGCTTTGCGGAACTTCAGGTGGGTGATGCTGATGCTCGCCCAGTTGATCACCAGCGCCGACACCGCCAACGCCATCAGCAGGCCGAACGCCTCGCCCGGCATGAGGTAGTTGATCACCACGCACAGCCCGGTGGCGAACGCCGAAACGCCCAATGCGGTAAGCGGCACGCCACGGCGGCTGACCTTGAGCAACTGACGCGGCGCATCACCCTGGGCGGCCAGGCCGAACAGCATGCGGCTGTTGGCGTACACGCAACTGTTGTACACCGACAGCGCCGCCGTCAGTACCACAATGTTGAGAATGGTCGCGACCAGGTCGCTGTCCAGCTCGTGGAAGATCATCACGAACGGGCTGCCGCCCTGCACCACCTTCTGCCACGGGTACAGCGACAACAGCACCGCCAGCGCGCCGATGTAGAAGATCAGGATGCGGTAGACCACCTGGTTGGTGGCCTTGGGGATGCTTTCACGCGGGTTGGCGGCTTCGGCGGCCGTGATGCCCACCAGTTCCAGGCCACCGAACGAAAACATGATCACCGCCAGGGCCATGACCAGACCCGTCACGCCATTGGGAAAGAAGCCACCGTACTGCCAGAGGTTGGCGACACTGGCATCCGGGCCACCGTGGCCGCTGCTCAGCAGCCAGGCACCGAAGCCGATCATGCTGACGATGGCCACCACCTTGACCAGGGCGAACCAGAACTCCATTTCGCCATACACCTTCACCTGGGTCAGGTTGATGGCGTTGATGGCCACGAAGAAGATCGCCGCCGTGGCCCAGGTGGGGAAGTCAGGCCACCAGTACTGTACGTAGATGCCCACCGCGGTGAGCTCGGCCATGCCGACCAGCACGTACACCACCCAGTAGTTCCAGCCCGAAACGAAGCCGGCGAACTCGCTCCAGTACTGGTGGGCGAAGTGGCTGAAGCTGCCGGCGACCGGCTCCTCTACCACCATCTCGCCCAGCTGGCGCATGATCAGGAAAGCCATCAGGCCGGCGACGGCATAGCCCAGCAGCACCGAGGGGCCGGCCAGCTGGATGGTCTGGGCGATGCCCAGGAACAATCCGGTACCGATGGCGCCACCCAGCGCGATCAGCTGGATATGGCGATTCTTCAGCCCGCGCTGCAACTGCTCGGGCGTGCTCTGGTCTTGCATGAAGTGTCCTTTCAATGAGGCCGTATTGTTGGTGTTGCTTGCTGTCATGGGCTAGATCCATCCACCCCATTGCAAGAAGAAAATACCGATGTTCGTGGTGATCGCCGCCATCAAGGTGGTGATCACGATGATCGACGCAGCCAGTTCGTGGTTGCCATTGGCCGCCCGCGCCATCACATAACTGGCCGCCGCGGTAGGGCTGCCGATGTAGAGGAACAGGATGCCCAGTTCCGCGCCACGGAAGCCACACAACCAGGCGCCCAGCGTCCCCAGCAGTGGCAGCCAGACCATTTTCACCAGGCTGACGTCGAACGCCAGCCGGCCACTGTCGCGCAGCGCCGCCATCGACAAGGTGCCGCCGATGCAGATCAGCGCCAGCGGCAGGGTCATCTGCGCCAGGTAGTCGCCCGAGGTCAGCAGCCAATTGGGCAGCGGCACCTGGCCATAGGCCATGGGCGTGGCCAGCAGCACGCTGATGATCAACGGGTTGCTGAGGATGCTCTTGCAGATGCTCCATGGGTCGGACTTCAGGTCCGGGCTGTACACCGCCAGCACCACGGCCGACAGCGAGTTGTACATGAGGATCACCAGGCCGGCCAGTACCGCGCCGAGGGATATACCGTAGTCGCCATACAGGCTGGCCGCCAGTGCCAAGCCGATCACGCCATTGTTGCCGCGAAACGCGCCTTGCGTGTAGATGCCCCGGTCTGCCGGTGGGCAGCGCCAGATCGCCAGGCACCAGGCCAGGCCGAAGCACACCAGTGTGGCGGCGATGAAGTAAAGGATCACCCCGGGCTTGACCGCCGTTGCCAGGTCGGCGTGGTAGATGCCGAGGAACAGCAGCGCCGGCATGCACACGTTGAACACCAGCGTCGAAGCGACCTTGTTGAAGTTGTCGTCGATCAAGCGGATGCGCTTGAGCAGCACGCCCATGAACAGCATGGCGAACACAGGTGCCGTGATGTTCAGTGTCTGGATGAGAAGGGCGAGCATGCAGCGCGATCCTGAGGGTATTCGTCAGGGGAGCAATCATACGTCAGTGCCAGGGGCTTGCGCCCGCCGCAGGTGCCGGTTACCCGCACAAACAGACCTTGACGTAGGAAAAATCCAGCATATAGTGAATTTTACTGTATATACATACAGTATAAAAATGGACAATTCCAAGATTGCAAGGAGCAAATCATGTCAGGCATGCAAACCCCGCCTGCGGCCCTTCAGGCCCAGGCCAGCTTGGTGGTCGCCGACCTCGACCAGCTATTCGACACGCAAGGCATCGCCCTCCCAGGCCCGGACAGCCATCTGGTGCTGGTGATGCACGGGCACCACACACTCAAGTACCACCGCTTTGCCGTACCGCCCGCGCCCCCCAAGCGTGGCCCGGAACTGTTCTTTGAAGGCGCGGAACACACCGCCATCGGCGACAACACCCTGCTGCGCTTCGAGGCCGGGCAAGCCGGCATCCCCGCCCACCAGTCGCCGCTGCCCTTGCCCAACGGCCTGAGCCTGACCTACGGCCAGGTGATCGCCCTGGGCGGTGATTTCTACGGCGTGCCCGAGCGCCCGATCGCCGATGGTGCCAACGAGGCCGAACGCCTCGAACGCTTCACCCAGGCCTTCGACGCCCTCGCTCGCCTGCCTGCGGCCAAAAGCGAAGCCGAATCGATCCTGGCCGTCATGCAGGAAGAGATCAGCGCCGCCAACCAGGCCATCAAGGATGGCCGCCAACCTCACGAGGCCTATGACGCGCTGGGCGACACCCTCTCGGCGCGCTGGAATCGCATCACCGGCGGCGGCAGCTTCGCCTCCGACCTGTTCCCCCTGGGCCGCTACCTGAAACTGGCCGCCAGCAACTGGGACCATTTCGGCCCCTGGGCCCTGCTCGCCTATCAAGCGGGTCACGCCTGCGCCCTGCTGCAAGCCGTGAAGGCGCACGCCAGCGGCAACGAGCGCGACCTGCAACTGGCCTATGCGATGAATGCCTTCGCCGACCACTTCCTCACCGACCTGTTTTCCGCCGGCCACCTGCGGGTGCCGCGCAAGGCACTGGCCGACGCCGTCACCCCCAGCGACGTCGGCTCGTTGATCGCGCGCTTCATGCACGACGAGGACAGCAAGTACGGCCTGGCCGTGCGCAACGCCGAGGGCGAGCAATGGCGCGCCTATGGCGACAAGCGCTACTTCGACACGGTCGACGTGGCCAACCGTCGCCAGGTCGGGCGCGCCGTGCAGCGCTCGGCCGACGAAGTGTTCCAGGCCTTCGTCGACGGCCGCGTGCCGCTGGCCAAGGATTACGCCGCCCTGCGCCTGGTGCCGGACCTGCGTGCCGCCGAGCAGGACCTGGTGCCCGGCAACTTCGCCCCGCTGTACTTCAATGACGGCAAGACCGTGCTGCGGCGCAAGGACGTCAACGACCTCAATGACCGCAACCGCACCGCCGACTGGTGGGGTTGGAGCACCTACCTGCTGCTCAAGGACTACAAGCCGAACAAGCCCACGGGCTACATCGAGGCGCCGACCGGGTCACCGGCGATCATCGCCAATGCCTGGCAGCGCCGCGAGCCCGATGGCCTCAACTGGCAGCGCGGCAATGCCGTGCGCTATGCCTTCAGCGTGACCGAACAGCTCAACGAGTCCTACATCGGCCCGTGGAGCACCTATGCCGAACTGACCGATCAGTTCCATCCGACCGTGCAGGTGCCGGTGGACGTCAAGCAGCGCGGGCGCAACCTGTTCCGCCAGTTCCGCGGCGGCTCGCCGGAACTGATCGCCAGCCTCGACGGCAAGGCAACCACCTACATCGATCGCAACGCGTGACAAGGAGGTCACAGATGAACATCAGGATCAAACTGGAGCTGGCTTCGGGCCAGTCGTTGGAAGGCATGCCGCTGGAGTTGCTGCGTGCAGGCAAGGTGATTGGCCGGAGCAAGGTGCCGGCGGGAGGACAGGTAGCGTTCGAGGCACCGGCGGGTACCGGACAATTAGCGGTGCGCGTTGACCGGTCGGGGGTGAAAGCCTGACAGAAGGCGGGGCCGCTTGGCGGCCCTTTCGCCGGCAAGCCGGCTCCTACGCGTAATCGTCCAAACGGCCATATCCCGTAGGAGCCGGCTTGCCGGCGAACCTGTCAGCGACGAACCGGGCGCTTCTGCAACTTGCGCTGCAGGGTGCGCCGGTGCATCCCCAGCGCTCGCGCCGTGGCGGAGATATTGCCTTCGTGCTCACCCAGTACGCGCTGGATGTGCTCCCACTGCAGGCGATCCACCGACATCGGGTTTTCCGGCACCAGGGTGTCCAGGTCGGTGTGCTCCGAGAGCAACGCTGCCAGCACGTCGTCGGCGTCGGCCGGCTTGCACAGGTAGTTGCAGGCACCGCGCTTGACCGCCTCGACCGCCGTGGCGATGCTCGAGTAGCCGGTCAGGATCACCACGCGCATCTCCGGGTCCAGCTCCAGCAGCTTGGGCAACAGCACCAGGCCCGAGTCCCCCTCCATCTTCAGGTCCAGCGTGGCGTAGTCCGGCAGGTCCTGCTCGGCCAGCTTCAAGCCCTCTTCGGCGGAACCCGCGGTGCTCACGCGGAACCCGCGACGGGCCATGGCTCGTGCCATCACTCGGGTAAAGGTGGCGTCGTCGTCCACCAGCAGCAGGTGCGGCAGCTCTTCGCCTTCAACCTGGTTTTCTTCGCTCATCATGCATCTCCTCGCTTGCCATGGGGCAGGCGCAATTCGGTCAGGGTGCCACCCTGCTCATGACTATAGAGTTTCACCGAACCGCCCGCACGCGTCACGCTGGCCTTGCTCAAGAACAGGCCCAGGCCGAAGCCTTTGCCCTTGGTGGTAATGAAAGGTTTGCCGATGGCTTCGGCGATGGCCGGCGGTACGCCCGGGCCATGGTCGCGGATGCTGATGACGATGTCGTGGGCGTCCCAATCCAGGCGCACCTCCAGATCGTCGGGGCAGGCATCGGCGGCATTGTTCAACAGGTTCAGCAGGGCCTGGGTCAGGTCCGGTGGCGGCGTCAGCCGCGGCACCACGCCGTCGCGCAAGCGCTGGAAGCGGTAGCTGGCCTCCGGGCGCATCAGGTGCCAGCGATTGAGCGCTTCATCGAGCCAGGCGGTGACGTCCTGCTCGACGATAGCCAGGCGCCGGTTGGCCTCGGCGGCGCGCACCAGTTGCTGCAGGGTTTCCTTGCACAGCTTGACCTGGTCCTGAAGGATCTGCAGGTCTTCCTGCAACAAGGGGTCGGCGTGATCCTGGCGCATCTCGTTGAGCAGCACGCTCATGGTCGCCAGCGGGGTGCCCAGTTCATGGGCGGCGCCAGCGGCCTGGGTGGCCACTGCCAACAATTGTTCGTCGCGCAGGCTTTCTTCACGCCGCTCGGCGCGCAGGTTCTCCTGCTGGCGCAGTTCCTCGGCCATGCGTGCGGCGAAGAAGGTGATCACCCCTGCGGCCAAGGCGATGCTCAGCCACATGCCATAGACCTGCATGGTGTCGCGCGCCAGTGGCAGGGTTTCCAGCGGGTAGTACTGCACCAGCAACAGGCTGTAGGCCACCAGGGCGATACCTGACAGCACCAGCGAGTAGATCCACGGCAGCGTGACCGCGGCGATCGCCAGCGGCACCAGGTAATAGGAGACGAAGGGGTTGGTCGAGCCTCCCGAGTAATACAGCAGGGCACTGTGGATCAGCAGGTCACAGGCCAGTTGCAGGGCGTACTCGAGCTCGGTGACCGGCAACGACAGGCGCAGGCGCAGGGCGGTGAAGGCACACAGCAGTGACGACAGGGCCAGAGTCACCGCCAGCGAGAACCACGGTAGTGGCAGCAGTTCGGTCCAGTAGGCCACGCCCACCGAGCCGGCCTGGGCCGCCAGGACGAGGATGCGGATGAAGGTCAGGCGCCAGAGGTTCTGGCGTGTAGCGGACAGCGGATGTGCGGCGGCGAGCATGAGCTCTCCCGATGAGTGCTCCAGGAAAATCGGCTGGAGTATACCGAAGCCAGGCGCCTCGCTGCAGCAATGCGGCAAAGCGCCACAGGAGCAGCTTCGAGCTTTGAGCTGCAAGCTGCAAGCTGCAAGCTGCAAGCTGCAAGCTGCAAGCTGCAAGCTGCAAGCTTGTCTCGATGGTTTCAGGCTCCTCTACTCGATTGCAGCTTGCTGGAAACTGTCCTGAATAATTTCACATACTTTCTTGCAGCTTGTGGCTTGCAGCTTTGAACTGCCTAAACTGATGCCGGTCTGATCGGCCATGCGTGGGATGAAGATCGTTCCGCGCTTTATATATTGCCAAGGAGTTCCACATGCACATTTCCCGTCGCAGCAAAGCCTTCGCCCTGTCCTGCGGCATGCTTGCCAGCTTGCCCGCCCTGGCGGCCGACGAGCCACGCTACAACCAGGTTTCGCTGCGCGCCGAAGTCAGCAAGGAAGTGGCACGCGACCTGATGGTCGTGACGCTGTACAGCGAATCGCAAAACAGTGATCCGGGCAAGCTGGCCAAGGAGATCACCGAGACCATGAACAAGGCGGTGCAGCAGGCACGCCAGGCCAAGGAGGTGAAGATCAGCCAGGGCAGCCGCAACAGCTACCCGATCTACGACACCAAGGGCCAGAAGATCACCGGCTGGCGCGAGCGCGCCGAGCTGCGCCTGGAGAGCGCCGACTTCCCGGCCCTGTCCAAACTGACCGGCGAGCTGCTACAGGACCTGAAGATGGGCGGCATGGATTTCTCCATCGCCCCCGCCACCCGCAAGAGCAATGAAGACGAGCTGCTCAAGGATGCCGTCGCGGCATTCAAGGCACGTGCCCAGCTGGCCACCGAGGCGCTGGGCGGCAAAGGCTACAAGGTGGTCAGCCTGAACCTGAACAGCAGCGGCTACCCGCGCCCGTACCTGCGCAATGCACCGATGGCGATGATGGCCAAGGGCGCCGCCGATGAAGCCGCGCCGGCACCCGATATCGAAGCCGGCACCAGTGAAGTCAGCATGAGTGCCGATGGCCTGATCGAAGTCCAGGTGCCTTGACCCCTCCAGTTGGATGTCCGAGGCGGCCAAGACCGTCTCGGACAGTAGTTTCAGCCCTTTCCTACGCCCCAATCGGGTGCATCTGCTTGTCATTTTTGGTTCGAAACATCTAGAAATTAACGCTCCAAACGACTGCGCAAACGATCAACATTCGCCAAAGTTATATGGATGCGACATCCATGTACGTCCGTCCCACATTTTTGCCGCCAACCATCCCGCTGAGTGTTGCATTGGGAATGGCCCCTGCATAAGTATCCGCAGGTCGGCTCACGAGGCCGCCTCAATTCGAAAAATGACAACAATGAGGCCACCATGCTCAAACACGCAGTCCTCCCGTTCCTGGTCAGTGCAGGCTTGCTAGCCGGCGCTCCGTCCGCCTTCGCCGCGACCAACCTGGTGTTCTGCTCAGAAGGCAGCCCGGCCGGTTTCGACCCTGGCCAGTACACCACCGGGACCGACTTTGACGCCTCCGCCGAAACCATCTTCAACCGCCTGACCCAATTCGAGCGTGGCGGTACCGCAGTGATCCCGGGGCTGGCCACCAAGTGGGAAGTGTCCGACGACGGCAAGACGTACACCTTCCACCTGCGCGACGGCGTGAAGTTCCATACCACCGAGTACTTCAAGCCCACCCGTGAATTCAACGCCGACGACGTGCTGTTCACCTTCAACCGCATGCTCGACAAGAACCACCCCTTCCGCAAGGCCTACCCCACCGAGTTCCCTTACTTCACCGACATGGGCATGGACAAGAACATCGCCAAGGTCGAGAAGGTCGATGACCACACCGTGCGTTTCGCCCTCAACGAAGTGGACGCCGCGTTCATCCAGAACCTCGCCATGAGCTTCGCCTCCATCCAGTCCGCCGAATACGCCGACCAGTTGCTCAAGGAAGGCAAGGCCGCCGATATCAACCAGAAGCCCATCGGCACCGGCCCGTTCGTGTTCAGCAAGTACCAGAAGGACGCGCAGATCCGCTACAAGGGCAACAAGGACTACTGGAAGCCCGAGGACGTGAAGATCGACAACCTGATCTTCGCCATCAGCACCGACGCCTCGGTGCGTATGCAGAAGCTCAAGAAGAACGAGTGCCAGGTCACCCTGTTCCCGCGCCCTGCCGACATCAAGCCGCTGAAAGAAGACCCGAAGCTGAAGATGCCTGACCAGGCCGGCTTCAACCTCGGCTACATCGCCTACAACGTGATGGACAAGGTCAAGGGCAGCAACGAGCCCAACCCGCTGTCGCAACTCAAGGTGCGCGAAGCGCTGGACATGGCGGTGAACAAGCCGCAGATCATCGAGTCGGTCTATCAAGGCGCCGGCCAGCTGGCCGTCAACGCCATGCCTCCCACTCAATGGTCCTACGACACCACGATCAAGGACGCCAAGTACGACCCTGAGAAAGCGAAGCAGCTGCTCAAGGAAGCCGGCATCAAGGAAGGCACCGAGATCACCCTGTGGGCGATGCCGGTGCAGCGCCCGTACAACCCCAACGCCAAGCTGATGGCCGAGATGCTGCAATCGGACTGGGCCAAGGTCGGCATCAAGGCCAAGATCGTCAGCTACGAGTGGGGCGAGTACATCAAGCGTTCCAAAGGCGGCGAGCAGGGCGCCATGCTGATCGGCTGGAGCGGCGACAATGGTGACCCGGACAACTGGCTGGGCACCCTCTACGGCTGCGATGCAATGGACGGCAACAACTTCTCCAAGTGGTGCTACAAGCCGTACGACGACCTGATCAAGCAGGCCAAGGCCACCCCTGACCAGGCCAAGCGCACCGAGCTGTACAAGCAGGCGCAACACATCCTCAAGGAGCAGGTGCCGATCACCCCGATCGCCCACTCCACCGTGTATCAGCCCATGAGCACGAAAGTGAAGGACTTCAAGATCAGCCCCTTCGGCCTGAACTCCTTCTACGGGGTAAGCGTGGACAACTAACGGCCGTGACCGTCCTGCCGGAACATTCGGCAGGACGGTGACACGACCGGGTGATACGTAGGGCAATTCCCTAGCGCTCACCGGACAGCTCCCGCTCACTTATCAGTATCTGACTCTGGTTCCCGCATTCTGGCGCTTCTATCGTCAGGGCCGGGACGTTGCAGCCGCGTTTTGCCTGTCGCGGCCGAAATACACGGACAAAGGATCTGCCATGCGCCTCACTACATTGAGTTCCACCCTGCTCGCCCTCGGCCTGCTGAGCCAGGCACCGCTCGTCGCGGCCAACAACCTGGTGTTCTGTTCCGAGGGCAGCCCGGCCGGTTTCGACACCGCCCAGTACACGGCGGCCACCGACAACGACGCCGCCGAACCGATCTACAACCGCCTCGTCGAGTTCGAACGTGGCGGCACTGCTGTTCAGCCAGGCCTGGCCACCGATTGGCAGGTCTCGGAAGATGGCCTGAAGTACACCTTCCACCTGCGCCCGGGTGTGAAGTTCCACGCCAACAAGGACTTCAAGCCCACCCGCGACTTCAACGCCGACGACGTGCTGTTCACCTTCAACCGCATGCTCGACAAGGACCAGCCCTTCCGCAAAGCCTACCCCACCGAGTTCCCCTACTTCGTCAGCATGGGGCTGGACAAGAACATCGCCAAGGTCGAGAAGACCGCCCCGCTCACCGTGGTATTCACGCTCAACAAGGTCGATGCCGCGTTCCTGCAGAACATCGCCATGGCCTTCGCCTCGATCCTCTCCGCCGAGTACGCCGAGCACCTGCTGGCCAGCGGCAAGCCCAGCGATATCAACCAGAAACCGATCGGCACCGGCCCGTTCGTGTTCCAGCGCTACCAGAAGGACTCGCAGATTCGCTACAAGGGCAACAAGGACTACTGGGCCCCGGATCGGGTGAAGATCGACAACCTGGTGTTCTCCATCAACGTCGACCCGTCGGTACGCATCCAGAAGCTGCGCCGCAACGAGTGCCAGATCACCCTGCACCCACGCCCGGCCGACCTGCCCGCGCTCAAGCAGGACGACAAGCTGCAGGTGATGACGCAACCCGGCTTCAACCTCGGCTACATCGCCTACAACACCCAGCACCCACCGTTCGACCGAGTCGAAGTGCGCCAGGCCATGGACATGGCGGTGAACAAGCAAGCGATCATCCAGGCGGTCTATCAGGACGCCGGCCAACCCGCGGTCAATGCCATGCCGCCCACGCAGTGGTCCTACGACACCTCGCTCAAGGACGCCAAGTACGACCCGGAAAAAGCCAAGCAACTGCTCAAGCAGGCCGGTGTCAAGGAAGGCACCGAGATCACCCTGTGGGCCATGCCGGTGCAGCGCCCCTACAACCCCAACGCCAAGCTGATGGCCGAAATGCTGCAGTCTGACTGGAGCAAGCTCGGCTTCAAGGTCCGCATCGTCAGCTACGAGTGGGGCGAGTACCTCAAGCGCATGAAAAACGGCGAGCACGACATCGCCCTGATCGGCTGGACCGGCGACAACGGTGACCCGGACAACTGGCTGGGCACCCTCTACAGCTGCGGCGCCATCGGCAGCAACAACTACTCGCTGTGGTGCGACCCGCAGTACGACGCGCTGGTCAACAAGGCCAAGCAGGTCACCGACCGTGAACAGCGCACTGCCCTCTACCAACAGGCCCAGCAACGCCTCAAGCAACAGGTGCCGATCACCCCGGTGGCCCATTCCACGGTCAACCAGCCACTGAGCATCGGCGTGAAAGATTTCAAGGTCAGCCCCTTCGGACGCAACGTATTTTCCGGCGTCAGCATCGATTGACCCTGCACCGCGCGGCCGGGGGTGAGACCCACCCCCGCGCCCGCGTGCAGCCCGGATTTGCCTGGTGACCCCAAGGCAAACATTGCAGTACCGCAGCACCGCAGCACGCCCGGCCCACAAGGCCTGGGTGATAACTAAAAAAAATATAAAGGGAGCTTTAATCTTGAGACGTTTCACACTCACCGCATTAGCCTTGTCCGTCGGCGCCTTCAGCGCCCTGGCCCTGGCCGAACCCGCCAGCCAGGACTTCGTTCCGGTCACGCTCAAGTCGAGCAGCGAGCAGGCCGAGAGCAAAGGCTTCATCGACGGCCAGAGCCTGTCCGGCAGCACCCGCAACTGGTATGCCCACGAACGCGCCACCCGCGCGCCGCTGTGGAAGTACTACAAGGGCGACGGCACCCAACACGACACCCACAGCCGTAACAACTGGGTGCAAGGCACCATCCTCAACTACAGCTCGGGCTTCACCGAAGGCACCGTGGGCTTCGCCGTCGAGGCCGCGGCCTACAACGCCATCGCCCTCGAACGCGGCCGCGCCGCCGTGGCCGGGCCGAACAACCGCACGCTCACCCACAGCGACGGCGATGTCATCGGCCAGTGGAGCAAGATGGGCCTGGGTAACGTGAAGGCGCGCGTCTCCAACACCACGCTGACCGTCGGCCGCCAGTCGGTCGACACGCCCATGATCGCCTACATCGGCAACCGTGCCCTGCCCTCGAGTTTCCAGGGTGCGTTCCTGCACAGCGCCGAGTTCGACAACCTGTCGTTCGACCTGGGCACCTTCGACCGCGTCTCGCCGCGTACCGAACAGAGCCTGAGCAAGTTCCGCAGCGAATACACGGCCAAGCGCGTGGAAACTGACCGCGCCAGCACCGTCGGTATCAACTACCAGCCGCTCAAGAGCCTGACCACCAGCTTCTACGCCACCCAGGTCGAAGATTTCTGGAACCAGTACTACGTCGGCGCCAACCATGTGCTGGGTGACAGCGCGGTGCTGAGCCTGACCACCGGTCTGAACTACTACAAGACCGTGGACGAAGGCAGCAAGAAGATGGGCGAGATCGACAACGACACCTACAGCCTGTCGTTTGGCCTGACCCACCAGGCCCACACGCTCAGCGCCTCCTGGCAGCAGGTCAACGGCAACGAGTACTTCGACTACCTGCATGAAACCAACGGCATCTACCTGGCCAACTCCCTGCTGTCGGACTTCAACGGCCCGAACGAGAAATCCCTGCAGATCAGCTACGTGCTGAACATGGCGCCGTACGGTGTGCCGGGCCTCAAGTTCAACCTGTACAACGCTCGCGGCTGGGGCATCGATGGCACCCACTACAAGGGCACGATGTACGACGTCAAAGGCCTGGACGGCGAAACCCACTACGAGTGGGGCTTCGGTACCAGCTACGCGATACAGAGCGGCCCGCTGAAGGATACCGCCATTCGCGCCACCTACACCGCCCACCGCGCCAGCAAGGCCCAGGGCGATGGCAGCCTGGACGAGTTCCGCCTGGTCACCACCATTCCGTTCAACATCCTCTGACCGTTGGCGCCACGGCCCGATTAACAACGGGCCGTGGCGGCTACGCTGGAACATTGACTGCAGGGAGGTTCCATGAAATCGCTACCGCTACGCGCTGCCCTGGCAGCGGTCATCCTGGGCGCGGCGTCAAACCTGGCGGCCAAGCCGCTGGTGGTGTGCACCGAGGCGAGCCCAGAGGGCTTCGACATCGTCCAGTACACCACCGCCGTCACCGCCGACGCCACCGCCGAGGCCATCTTCAATCGCCTGGTCGACTTCAAGCCCGGCACCACCGAGATCCAGCCGGCCCTGGCCAAGAGCTGGGACGTCAGCCCCGACGGGCTGGTCTACACCTTCCACCTGCGTGAAGGTGTCAAGTTCCACACCACCGACTACTTCACCCCGACCCGCGACTTCAACGCCGACGACGTGCTGTGGAGCCTGAACCGCCAATTGCGGCCCGACCACCCGTGGCATGACAAGACCAGCATCGGCTTCCCCTATTTCGAGAGCATGGCCTTCAAGGACCTGCTCAAGTCGGTGGAAAAGACCGACGACCATACCGTGGTGATCACCCTCACCCGCCCGGAAGCCCCCTTCCTGCGCGACATGGCCATGGCCTTCACCTCGATCTATTCCGCCGAATACGGCGACCAGCTGCTCAAGGCCGGCAAGACCGCCGACCTGAACAGCAAGCCGATCGGCACCGGGCCGTTCATTTTCCAGCGCTACAACAAGGACGCCCAGGTCCGTTACAAGCCGAACCCGGACTACTTCCGCGGCAAGCCACCGGCCGACGCGCTGATCTTCGCCATCGCCACCGACAGCAACGTGCGCCTGCAGAAGCTGCGCGCCAACGAATGCCAGGTCGCCCTGTACCCCAAGCCTGACGACGTGCCGGGCATCAAGACCGACCCAAAACTCAAGGTCGCCGAGATCGAGGCGCTGGTCACCGGCTACATCTCGATGAACACCCAGCACAAGTACCTGAGCGATGTGCGCGTGCGCAAGGCGATCAACATGGCCTTCGACCGCCAGACCCACGTCGACCAGCTGTTCGGCAAGGGCAACGCGCTGCCCGGCGTCAACCCGTACCCACCGACCATGATCGGCTACAACACCGACAACAAGAACCCGCCCCATGACCTGGACAAGGCCCGCGCCCTGCTCAAAGAAGCCGGTGTGCCGGAAGGTACCGTGATCACCCTGTTCACCCGCAACGGCGGTGGCCCGACCAACCCCAACCCGCGCCTGTCCGCAGAAATGCTCCAGTCCGACCTGGCCAAGATCGGCATCAAGCTCGACATTCGCGTGATGGAATGGGCCGAAATGCTGCGCCGCGCCAAGAAAGGCGAAGCCGACCTGGTGTCGGCGGGTTGGGCCGGCGACAACGGCGACCCGGACAACTTCCTCACACCCATGCTCAGCTGCGATGCCGTCAAGAGCGGCGAGAACTATGCACGCTGGTGCAACCAGAAGTTCCAGGACCTGATCACCCGGGCCCGCGAAGTGATCGACAACGATGAACGCGCCAGGCTCTATAACGAGGCGTTGGCGGTGTACGATGAAGACCAGCCCTGGATCAGCATGGCCCACCCGAAAATGTTCACCGCCATGCGCGAGAACGTCGAGGGCTATGTGATCAACCCACTGACCAACAACAACTTCGCCACCACCAAGGTGAAGTAGAACAACAACAACTGCCGCCGGCGCCTCACGAGGGCCCGGCGGCACCGCCGTTCCGGCTGATGAGGTACCCCCGACAATGTTGAGTTTTATTGCCCGACGCCTGGGTCTGCTGATCCCGACTTTCTTCGGTATCACCCTGCTGACCTTCGCGCTCATACGCCTGATCCCCGGCGACCCCGTCGAAGTGATGATGGGCGAACGCCGGGTCGACCCCGAAATGCACGCCCAGGCCATGGAGCGCCTGGGCCTGAACAAACCGCTGCCGGCCCAGTACCTGGACTATGTCGGCAAGCTTGCCCAGGGCGACCTGGGTGAATCCCTGCGCACCCGTGAAAGCGTATGGAACGAATTCCTCACCCTGTTCCCGGCAACGCTGGAGCTGGCCATGGCCGCCCTGCTGTTCGCCGGTGTCATCGGCCTGCTGGCTGGGGTGATCGCCGCGCTCAAGCGCGGCTCGCTGTTCGACCATGGGGTGATGGGCATCTCGCTGGCCGGCTACTCCATGCCGATCTTCTGGTGGGGCCTGATCCTGATCATGTTCTTCTCCGTGAGCCTCGGCTGGACGCCGGTGTCCGGGCGCATCGACCTGCTCTACGACATCGAACCCAAGACCGGTTTCATGCTCATCGACACCCTGCTCAGTGACGAAGAGGGCGCGTTCAAGGATGCGGTGATGCACCTGATCCTGCCGGCCATCGTGCTGGGCACCATCCCGCTGGCGGTGATCGCCCGCATGACCCGCTCGTCGATGCTCGAAGTGCTGCGCGAGGACTACATCCGCACCGCCCGCGCCAAAGGCCTGTCGCCGTCGCGCGTGGTGTTCATCCATGGCTTGCGCAACGCGCTGATCCCGGTGCTGACCGTGTTCGGCCTGCAGGTCGGCACGCTGCTGGCCGGCGCCGTGCTCACCGAAACCATCTTCTCCTGGCCGGGCATCGGCAAATGGCTGATCGAAGCCATCGGCGCCCGTGACTACCCCGTGGTCCAGAACGGCATCCTGCTGATTGCCTGCCTGGTGATCCTGGTCAACTTCGTCGTGGATATCCTCTACGGCCTGGTCAACCCACGCATCCGTCATCAGCGCTGAGGCTCCCGTCATGACTAGCCCGATTCCGAAATCCGTGACCCCGTCCAGCGCGGTCGACCAGAGCTTGCTCTACCCCTCGCCCTACAAAGAATTCTGGCAGGCCTTCTCGCGCAACAAAGGCGCGGTGGCCGGCCTGGCCTTCATGATCCTGGTGGTGTTCTGCGCCCTGTTCGCGCCCTGGGTGGCGCCGCACAACCCCAGCGAGCAATACCGCGACTTCCTGCTCACCCCGCCGGTGTGGCTGGAAGGCGGCACCTGGCAGTTCATCCTGGGGACCGACGAGCTGGGCCGCGACCTGCTCTCGCGGCTGATCCAGGGCGCGCGCCTGTCGCTGCTGATTGGTTTGTCGTCGGTGGTGATGTCGCTGATCCCGGGGATTCTGCTCGGCCTGTTCGCCGGCTTCTTCCCGCGCCTGCTCGGCCCTTCGATCATGCGCCTGATGGACGTGATGCTGGCCCTGCCGTCGCTGCTGCTGGCCGTGGCCATCGTCGCCATCCTCGGCCCTGGCCTGATCAACACCGTGATCGCCATCGCCATCGTCTCGCTGCCGTCGTATGTGCGCCTGACCCGTGCCGCCGTGATGGGCGAGCTGAACCGTGACTACGTCACCGCCGCACGCCTGGCCGGCGCCGGCCTGCCGCGCCTGATGTTCGTCACCGTGCTGCCCAACTGCATGGCACCGCTGATCGTGCAGGCCACGCTGAGCTTCTCCTCGGCCATTCTCGACGCCGCCGCCCTGGGCTTCCTGGGGTTGGGCGTGCAGCCGCCAACCCCCGAGTGGGGCACCATGCTGGCCTCGGCCCGCGACTACATCGAGCGCGCCTGGTGGGTGGTGAGCCTGCCCGGCCTGACCATCTTGCTCAGTGTGCTGGCAATCAACCTGATGGGCGACGGCCTGCGCGACGCGCTGGACCCGAAACTCAAGAACGCCGCCTGAGGAGAACGCCATGTCACTGTTGCAGATCAACAACCTGAACGTGCGCTTCGGCGACGCCAATGCCATCCCTGTCGTGGACGGCCTCGACCTCGCCGTGGAGGCCGGCGAGATCCTCGCCATCGTCGGCGAGTCCGGTTCCGGCAAGTCGGTCACCATGATGGCCCTGATGGGCCTGATCGACGCACCCGGCCGTATCACCGCCGATGTGCTCAACTTCGATGGCATCGACATGCTCAAGCTCAGCGGCCGCCAGCGCCGCAAGGTGGTGGGCAAGGACATCGCCATGGTCTTCCAGGACCCGATGACCGCGCTCAACCCCAGCTACACCGTGGGCTACCAGATCGAGGAAGTGCTGCGCCAGCACCTCGGGCTCAAGGGCAAGGCCGCACGCCAGCGTGCCCTGGAGCTGCTGAAGAAAGTCGAGATTCCGGCCGCTGAAAGCCGCCTGGACGCTTACCCGCACCAACTGTCCGGCGGCATGAGCCAACGGGTGGCGATCGCCATGGCCATCGCCGGTGAACCGAAGCTGCTGATCGCCGACGAACCGACCACCGCCCTCGATGTGACCATCCAGGCACAGATCATGGAGCTGCTGGTCAACCTGCAGAAAGAGCGCAACATGGCGCTCATTCTCATCACCCACGACCTGGCCGTGGTCGCCGAGACTGCCAAGCGCGTGTGTGTGATGTATGCGGGCCAGGCCGTCGAGGTAGGCCAGGTACCCGAGCTGTTCGACATCCCCGCCCACCCGTATAGCGAAGCGCTGCTGGCGGCCATCCCCGAGCACAGCATCGGTGCCGAGCGCCTGGCCACCCTGCCCGGCATCGTCCCCGGTCGTTACGACCGCCCGCAAGGCTGCCTGCTGTCGCCGCGCTGCCCGTACGTGCAGGAAAACTGCCGTCGCCAGCGCCCGGCCCTCGATCCCCAGGCCCATAGCCTGGTGCGTTGCTTCTATCCGCTGAACCAGGAGGTGGCGTGATGACCGTCGTTCTATCCGCCCGTGAGCTGACCCGCCACTACGAAGTCTCCCGCGGCCTGTTCAAGGGCCATGCGCTGGTACGCGCGCTCAATGGCGTATCGTTCGAACTGGAGGCCGGCAAGACCCTGGCCGTGGTCGGCGAGTCCGGCTGCGGCAAGTCCACCCTGGCCCGCGCGCTGACGCTGATCGAGGAGCCCTCCTCCGGCTCGCTGCAGATCGCCGGCCACGAGGTCAAGGGCGCCAGCAAGGACCAGCGCAAGCAACTGCGCCGCGACGTGCAGATGGTGTTCCAGAGCCCCTACGCGTCGCTCAACCCGCGGCAGAAGATCGGCGACCAGCTTGCCGAACCGCTGCTGATCAACACCTCGCTGAGCAAGGCCGAACGCCGCGAGAAAGTGCAGAAGATGATGGAGCAGGTGGGCCTGCGCCCCGAGCACTACCAGCGCTATCCGCACATGTTCTCCGGTGGCCAGCGCCAGCGTATCGCCCTGGCCCGGGCGATGATGCTGCAGCCCAAGGTACTGGTGGCGGACGAACCGACTTCCGCCCTCGACGTGTCGATCCAGGCCCAGGTGCTGAACCTGTTCATGGACCTGCAAAAGGAGTTCAACACCGCCTACGTGTTCATCTCCCACAACCTGGCGGTGGTGCGCCATGTGGCGGACCAGGTGCTGGTGATGTACCTGGGCCGGCCGGCGGAGATGGGGCCGAAGGAGGATATCTACGAGAAGCCGCTGCATCCGTACACGCAAGCGCTGCTGTCGGCGACCCCGGCGATCCACCCGGATCCGCTGAAGCCGAAGATCCGCATTGCCGGTGAGCTGCCCAACCCGTTGAATCCGCCGGATGGTTGCGCGTTCCATAAACGCTGCCCGCATGCCACCGAGCGTTGCGCCAAGGAAGTGCCGGCGTTGCGCCAGGTGAGTACGCGGCAGGTGGCCTGTCACTACGCCGAGCAATTTCTTTAGGCTTTAGAAAGCTGGGGCTGCTTCGCAGCCCTTTCGCGGCACAAGGCCGCTCCTACAGGGAATCGCGTTGCCCTGTAGGAGCGGCCTTGTGCCGCGAAAGGGCCGTGTAGCGGCCCCAGGATCTCAATGCATGAAGAACCAGATCAGGATGATCACCGGGATCGGCACCCCAATCATCCACAGCAGTATCGAGCGCATGGCCGTTCTCCTCGTTCAGTGTTGAACAAAAGAAATGCAGCGGCCATGCCAGCTGTATCGAAAAATTACATATATAAGAATCAAAGCGTTAGCCGGTAACCGCTTGGCGAAGCCGTGCAAAATGCCAGATCCACGCCCTTGCGCCTGGGTTTTCTGCAATGCACTATCAGGCCCATGACCGCCACACCTCTCCCCGACGGCCCCGGGCAAACCCCGCTCACCGCCGACACCGTCATGCGCTACCACCTGTGCTGGAAGCATCGCGACCTCGACGGGGTAATGGCGCTCTACCATCCGGATATCCAATACCACGATTTTTTCCAGAACCGCGTGCTCGGCTTCGACGACTTGCGCGACTACGTGCGCGCCTGCCTGCCCCATGAGGCTGGCGAGGACATCGTCCACAGCGACCGCATCCGCGTCGACGGCTGCACCGCGTTCATCCAGTACCAGGTCACGGTTCAAGGTGGCGACGGGTTGGCGGCATTCCAGTCCAGTGAAGCGATCACGGTCAAGGATGGGCTGATCTGGCGGGTCAACGAGTACGCCACGCTGGTGCGCCAGGGAAGCAGCGCCAGCCATCCGGGGGGGCCGCGCCCGGCCACCAGCAGGCTAGGCCTGTCACCACGCCAACTGTCGACCATGGCCCAGGACCTGGAGCACTACTTCCAGGGCCTGCGCCCCTACCTCGACCCGGAGCTGGACCTGCAGCAGGTCGCCGATGCAAGCGGCTACAGCCGCAACCAGATCTCCTACCTGCTCAACCAGGTGCTGGGGCAGAGCTTCTACCGCTACGTCAACCAGGCGCGCCTGCAACACCTGATGACCAGCCTGGGCGACGGCAGCGTACGCACGCCCATCGACGAACTGGCGTTCAACGCCGGTTTCAACTCGCTGTCTGCCTTCTACAAGTGCTTTCGCGAGCACACCGGACTCTCGCCAAAGGCGTATCTCAAGCAAATTTCCCTGCGTGCACGCACGTAAGACAGCCCTCCCCACGCTTCACTAGGATCGCCCACAGACCTTTACCGGATGTGGAGCCCGCCCCGATGCAACCCCTGCGCACGATCAGCCTGTGGATGGACCAGCTCGACGAGCCGCTGTGCGCGCGCCCGGCCCTGCGCACCGATCTGGACATCGACGTGTGCATCATTGGCGCCGGCTACACCGGCCTGTGGACCGCCTATTACCTCAAGCGCCAGGCACCCCAGCTCAATATCGTGGTGATCGAAGCCAACATTGCCGGCTTCGGCGCGTCCGGCCGCAATGGCGGCTGGCTGATGGGCAACCTGCTGGGCGAGGACCGCCTGCTCGCCACCCTCTCTCCACAACAGCGTCAGGAAAGTATCAACCTGCTGCATGGCATCCCTGACGAAGTCCACAACGTGCTCCTGCGCGAAGGCATCGACTGCGACTACCGCAAAGGTGGCGTGTTGTATTGCGCGGCCCGTTACCCGGAGCAGGAGCGCAGCCTGCGCGCCTGGCTCGACGACCTCTACCGCCAGGGCATGAGCGAAGACGACTACCGCTGGCTGCGCCCCGAACAACTGGATGCCCAGTTGAAGGTGAGCAACCCCTACGGCGCCATCTACAGCCCCCATGTCGCCACGATCCAGCCGGCCAAGCTGGTGCGCGGCCTGGCCCGTACGGTCGAGGCCATGGGCGTGCCGATCTATGAGAACACTCCGGCCATCGACTGGCAGACCGGCGAAGTGCGCACCCCGCTGGCACGCATCCGCAGCCATTGGGTGGTGCCCGCCGTCGAAGGCTACGCCGCCAGCCTGCCACCGCTCGGGCGTCACCAGTTGCCGGTGCAGAGCCTGCTGGTGGCCACCGAACCGCTGCCCGAGTCGACCTGGGAACAGATCGGCCTGGGCCAGGGCCAGGCCTTCAGCGAAAGCAGCCGCCAGGTCACCTACGGCCAGCGCAGCGCCGACAACCGCCTGGTGTTCGGTGCCCGTGGCGGCTACCGCTTCGGTGGCCGCTTGCGCGAGGACTTCACCCTCACCGACAACGAAGTCGAGCTGCGCCGCTACCTGTTCGGCGAACTGTTCCCGCAGCTCAAGCACGTGCGCATCACCCATTCCTGGGGCGGCAACCTGGGCATGGCCCGACGCTTCCGCCCGCACATGCTGTGCGACCGGCAACGCGGCATCGCCTTGTCCGGTGGCTACGGCGGCGAAGGCGTCGGCGCCACCAACCTGGGCGGGCGCACCCTCGCCTCGTTGATCCTGGGCCAGCACAACGAGCTGACCGCCCAACCCTGGGTACACGACAACCGTCCGCTGTCGAGCCTGGCCAGTTGGCCACCCGAGCCCTGCCGCTGGCTGGGCTACAACGCGATCATCCAGAGCTTCATCCACGAGGACCGGACCCTCGCCAACCCGGCCAGCGCCCCTTGGCGGCGGCGCCTGGCCAGCGGGTTGGCCGACTTCATGGAAGGCTTCATGCACTGACTTCCCTTCATCACCACAGAGGATTCCTCCGGTCATGCGCATCACCCAGTTCAAGCACACCGACAGCGCCATCCTGGACAGCTCCAACCCGGTCGCCGTGCCCCTGGGCGAGCCGGTCGCGGTCACCTCGGTCACCTGCGTCGAACGCAGCGACGGTGTCGAGACCGGTATCTGGGAGTGCACCCCAGGCCGCTGGCGACGGCAAATCGTGCAGCAGGAGTTCTGCCATTTCATCAAGGGCCGCTGCACCTTCACCCCCGACGGTGGCGAGCCGCTTGTCATAGAAGCCGGAGACGCACTGATGCTACCGGCCAACAGCCTCGGCACCTGGGATATCCAGGAGACCGTGCGCAAGACCTACGTACTGATTTTCTGATCCGCTGATCGCCTGCCTTCGATAACAACAGACAAAGCAAGGTAACCCCGACATGCGCACGCTCCTTCTCGCTCCCCTGATGCTGGCCGCAAGCGTTGCCGGCGCCTCCGACTCGGTGAAGATCTACAACTGGTCGAGCTACATTGCCCCGGATACGCTGAAGAACTTCCAGCAGGCCAGCGGCATCGTGCCGACCTACGACGTGTTCGACAGCAACGAGACCCTCGATGGCAAGCTGATGACCGGCAATTCCGGCTACGACGTGGTGTTCCCCTCCAACCATTTCATGGCCCGGCAGATCCAGGGCAAGGCCCTGAAGCAACTGGACAAGTCGCAGTTGCCGAACTGGAAGAACCTCAATCCGGTGCTGCTCAAGGCGCTGGAGGTGAATGACCCGGGTAACCAGTACGGTTTCCCTTACCTGTGGGGCAGCACCGGCATCGGCTACAACATCGACAAGGTCAAGGCGGTGCTCGGTGAAAACGCGCCCATCGACTCGTGGGACCTGTTCTTCAAACCCGAGTACCTCTCCAAACTCAAGCGCTGCGGTGTGGCGGTGCTGGACAACGGCCCCGAGCTGCTGCCAATTGCCCTGCACTATCTAGGGTTGCCACACCACAGCCAGAACCCGGCCGACTACGACAAGGCCAAGGCGCTGTTGATGAAAGTGCGGCCTTACATCAGCTACTTCCATTCGTCGAAGTACACCGGCGACCTGGCCAATGGCGATGTGTGCCTGGTGGTGGGCTTCTCGGGCGATGTGCTGCAAGCGAAGAACCGCGCCGAAGAGGCGAAGAACGGGGTGAAGGTGGGGTACTCGATTCCGAAGGAAGGCGCGCCGATGTGGTTCGACATGGTGGCCATGCCGGCCGATGCGCCCAACGAGAAGGCGGGCTATGCCTACATGAACTACCTGCTGCAACCTGAGGTGATGGCGGGGATCAGCAATTTCGTGCAGTACGCCAATGGCAACCAGCAGGCTGACGCGCTGGTGGACCCGGCGATGAAGGGCAACACGATGATCTACCCAAGCGAAGACGTGATGGGCAAGCTGTATGCGCTGGAGGCGATGCCGGCGAAGATCGACCGCATTCGTACGCGGATCTGGACCAGTATAAAAGCGGGAAATTAACTGCGGGATTTACGCTTACCCCTGTAGGAGCGGCCTTGAGCCGCGAAAGGGCTGCGTAGCGGCCCCGGGATTCAGTGTTCAACAAAGATCGCCGGGGCCGCTTTGCGGCCCTTTCGCGGCTCAAGGCCGCTCCTACAGGGTCAGGTGAAAGCCTGTACGATCAGTGATGCTCGCGGGTCGCGCGGAACTTGATGTCTGGCCAGCGCTCTTCCATCAGCGACAGGTTGACCCGGGTCGGGGCCAGGTAGGTCAGGTGACCGCCACCGTCGATGGCCAGGTTCTCCATGGCCTTGTTCTGGAATTCCTCCAGCTTCTTCTTGTCATCGCAGCTGATCCAGCGCGCCGACCAGACGGTGATCGGCTCGTAGGCGCACTCGACCTTGTACTCTTCCTTCAGGCGGCTGGCGACCACGTCGAACTGCAGCACACCGACCGCACCGAGGATGATGTCGTTGCTGCGCTCGGGGAAGAACACCTGCGTGGCGCCCTCTTCGGCCAGCTGCTGCAGGCCCTGGCGCAGCTGCTTGGATTTCAGCGGGTCCTTCAGGCGCACACGGCGGAACAGCTCCGGGGCGAAGTGCGGGATACCGGTGAAGCCCAGCGCCTCGCCTTCGGTGAAGGTGTCGCCGATCTGGATGGTGCCATGGTTGTGCAGGCCGATGATGTCGCCGGCAAACGCCTCTTCCAGTTGCTCGCGCTCGGACGAGAAGAAGGTCAGCGCGTCGCCGATGCGCAGGTCCTTGTTCAGCCGCACGTGACGCATCTTCATGCCCTTCTCGTACTTGCCCGAGCAGATGCGCATGAACGCGATGCGGTCGCGGTGTTTCGGGTCCATGTTCGCCTGGATCTTGAACACGAAGCCGGTGAATTTCTCCTCGACAGGCTCGACGGTACGCTCATGGGCGACACGGCCCAGCGGGCGCGGCGCCCAGTCGACGACCGCGTCGAGCACGTGGTCGACACCAAAGTTGCCCAGCGCGGTACCGAAGAACACTGGGGTCAGCTGGCCATTGATGAACTCGTCCTGGTTGAACTCGTGGCAAGCGCCCTGCACCAGTTCCAGCTGGTCGACGAACGAATCGTACTGGTCACCCAGGTGGGCACGGGCTTCGTCCGAATCCAGCTTCTGGATGATCTTGGCCTCGGTGCGCTCGTGGCCGTGGCCCGGGGTGTAGACGATGATGTAGTCGCCGGTGAGGTGGTACACGCCCTTGAAGTCGCGGTAGCACCCAATCGGCCAGGTGATCGGCGCGGCCTTGATCTTCAGTACCGCCTCGATTTCGTCGAGCAGTTCGATCGGGTCGCGGATGTCACGGTCGAGTTTGTTGATGAAGCTGACGATGGGTGTGTCGCGCAGCCGGCAGACATCCATCAGGGCGATGGTACGCGGCTCGACGCCCTTACCGCCGTCGAGCACCATCAGCGCCGAGTCCACCGCGGTCAGGGTGCGGTAGGTGTCTTCCGAGAAGTCCTCGTGGCCGGGGGTGTCGAGCAGGTTGATCATGTGCTCGCGGTAGGGGAACTGCATCACCGAGGTGGTGATGGAGATGCCGCGCTGCTTCTCCATTTCCATCCAGTCGGAGGTGGCGTGGCGGTCGGACTTGCGCGACTTAACGGTACCCGCGACGGAGATCGCCTTGCCCATCAGCAGGAGCTTCTCGGTGATGGTGGTCTTACCGGCGTCGGGGTGGGAAATGATGGCGAAAGTGCGGCGCTTCGCGACTTCGGCGGCCTGGTTGGTCATGGGAAATCGCCTGACTGGAGATTCAAAAAGGGGCGATATGATACCTGAACTTAGGCGGGGACCAAAGTCTGATCCCGGCCACTGGTCAATGATGGTCTATCAGGCGCGCTTTGCCTGATCCTCAGAAAATCCGTCAAGCGTGATAGGTGAACGACCAGGCATATGAACAACGAGTTCCAGCGTACCGCCCAATGCTTCCACGTAGCTGCGCAGGGTCGAAATCAACATGTCACTGCGCTTCTCCACTTTTGAAATGTTGCCCTGACGAATCTCCAGGCGCTCCGCCAAACCTTCCTGAGTGAATTCGAGTTGCTTTCGTAATCCCTGAAGTGTGATTTCTTCGCGAATCAATTGACGCCCCAGTTGCTCCACTCGCTCCTTGCGTTCTGGGGACAATCCATTGATGACCTCATCAAGTGTCTTGGACATCGTTCTCTCCTCTCGACAGGTGGTTTTCAAAGCGAGCATCTGCCTGCTTGATCAACCTCTGATAAAACCTGTTTTCCCTCACCCCGGCCTTGTCACCTGCTACCAGGATCACTGCCTGGCGGACAGGGTCAAATGCAAATGCAACGCGCCAGACCGCATTACGCTCGGTAAATCTCAACTCCTTCATGTTCGAATACCGAGATCCGTTCAACGTATCTACATGAGGACGCCCAAGCGCAGGACCCGAGGATTGCAACAACCGCAGGTGACCAAGCATTCGTTCTTGCACAACGTCATCCAACGCTTCGAAGTCGCTCATGAACTCCTCACAGAATCTGATCGTCCACACCAGCAAAATACCTCCAGAGGAATATTCCCTCAAGTAAATACTGTGAAAATCGAGAAAGGAATTTTGTCCATCGGCACAAGAGGATCGATAGCAGGTAAACCATCGCCGCCAGGTAGGAATCACGTTGTTTTCTCGTACGAAAAATCACTACTCCCAGTAATTAACACTGGCCAAATGCCGCCTCGGATGGGAACCTTTCCCTTCACGGAGACGTCCACTCCCCTGCAACCCGCTGCGGTTCAGGGCTGGTTTCACCCGCTTCACGAGCCCGACGGGGTTCGGCTCATGGCCTGATGCCACGCATCGGGCTGCTGCTCGCGACCACGCTGCCCGCCGCCAGGAATGGCCGGCCGCACGGGGGTGTGATCGCCGACTACAAAAAAGGAGTCCGCCTGTGGCTGCACGCTACGGAAAAGGGCTGTTGGGATGGGCCGCCGTGCTCGTCATCCTGGCCCTGCTGGTCCACTGGATCGGCATCGACACGATCGCCCGCTACCGCGACGATCTTGGGTTCTACCTGCAAGCGCACCTGGTCCTGGTGCTGGCTTCGATGGCGGCGGCGCTGGCCGTGGGCATCCCCGCCGGCATTGCCTTGAGTCGACCGCACAGGGTCGACAAGGCCGAGCGCTTCATGCAGTTTTTCAATGTTGGCAACACCATCCCTCCCCTGGCCGTCCTGGCCATTGCCCTGAGTATCCTGGGCATCGGCGCCGGTCCTGCGATCTTCGCGTTGTTCCTCGCCTCCCTCCTGCCCATCGTGCGCAACACCTACGAGGGCCTGAAAAACGTCCCCGCCTCGCTCAAGGAAGCCGCCACCGGCATCGGCATGACTCCGCGCCAGCAGCTGTGGCAAGTGGAACTGCCCAACGCCGTGCCGATCATCGTCGGCGGCGTGCGCGTGGCCCTGGCGCTGAACGTGGGTACCGCACCACTGGCCTTCCTGATCGGCGCCAACAGCCTGGGCAGCCTGATTTTCCCCGGCATTGCCCTGAACAACCAGCCGCAGCTGTTGCTCGGCGCCGTGTGCACAGCGTTGCTGGCCCTGGCGCTCGACACGCTGGTGAGTTGCTCCAGCAAACGCTGGCTGGAACGCGGCCTGGCCCAATAAGAAGAGGGAAACCATGAAGAAGACAATCGCCTTGCTCCTGGGCGCGGCACTGCTTTGCGCAGGCTTTGCCCAGGCGGCGGACAAAGCGCTGATTCGCATCGGTGCCCGGGTGTTCACCGAACAGACCGTGCTCGCCGAAATCACCGCCCAGTACCTGCGCGCCAACGGCTTCGATGTGCGGGTCACCTCGGGCCTTGGCAGCAACATCGCTCGTCAGGCCCAGGAAACCGGGCAGCTCGACCTGATGTGGGAATACACCGGCGTCTCGCTGGTGTCCTACAACCATATCGACGAACGCATGCCCAACGCTGCAGCCACCTACGCCCGAGTGAAAGAACTCGATGCGAAGAAGGGCCTGGTCTGGCTGAGCCCGTCGAAATTCAGCAACACCTACGCCCTGGGGCTGCCCAAGCAGGTCGCCGCGGCCTACCCGCAGATCAACACCATCAGCGATCTCAATCAGGTGTTGCGCGACGAGCACACCCACAACCACCTGGTGGCCCTGGACACCGAGTTCGCCAACCGCGCCGATGGCCTGGTCGGCCTGCGCGAGGTGTACGGCCTGCCCCTGGACCGCCGCAATATCCGCCAGATGGATGGCGGCCTGGTGTACACCGCGATGCGCAACAACCAGGTGTTCGCCGGCTTGGTCTACACCACCGACGGGCGCCTGGACGCCTTCGATCTCAAGCTGCTGGAAGACGACAAGCACTACTTCCCCGACTACACCGCAGCGCCCGTGCTGCGCCAAGCGGTGCTCGACGCCCACCCGCGACTGGCCACCCTGCTCCAGCCGCTGGCCGATCAGCTTGACGACGCAACCATGCGCCGGCTCAACGCCATGGTCGACGTCGAGCACCAGAGCCCGACCGTGGTCGCCGCGGCATTCCTGCGTGAGCACTCACTCGGCGAGGTGCAACCATGAACCTGCTCGATACCTTTGCCCACCTCGACTGGGCCCAGGTCCTGCAACTGACCGGGCAGCACATCACCCTGGTCGGCATCGCCGTGGGGCTGGCCATTGTTGTCGGCGTACCGTTGGGCATCCTGATGACTCGTTTCCCAGCGTTCGCCGGCCCGCTGCAAGCCAGTGCCACGGTGCTGCTGACCATCCCCTCCATCGCCCTGTTCGGCCTGCTGCTGCCGTTCTACTCGAAGTTCGGCCAGGGCCTCGGCCCGCTGCCAGCGATCACCGCCGTGTTCCTTTATTCGCTGCTGCCGATCCTGCGCAACACCTACCTGGCCCTGACCAACGTCGAGCCCGGTATCCGTGAAGCCGCACGCGGCATCGGCATGACCTTCGGCCAGCGCCTGCGCATGGTCGAGCTGCCCATCGCCGTGCCGGTCATCCTCGCCGGCGTGCGCACCGCCGTGGTGATGAACATCGGCGTGATGACCATCGCCGCCACCATCGGTGCCGGCGGCCTCGGTGTGCTCATCCTCACCGCCATCAGCCGCAGCGACATGTCGATGCTGCTGGTCGGCGCCGTGCTGGTCAGCTTGCTGGCGATCATCGCCGACCTGCTCCTGCAAACCCTGCAACGTGCCCTGACTCCGGAAGGACTGCGCCCATGATCGAACTGAAGAACCTCAGCAAGACCTTCAACGCCAACGGCAAGGACGTCAAAGCCGTCGACGCGGTAAGCCTCACCGTCAACGAGGGCGAGATCTGCGTGTTCCTCGGCCCCTCGGGCTGCGGCAAGAGCACCACGCTGAAGATGATCAACCGCCTGATCACCCCCACCTCCGGCCAGGTGTTCATCAATGGCGAAGACACCAGCGCCCTGGACGAAGTCACCCTGCGCCGCCATATCGGTTATGTGATCCAGCAAATCGGCCTGTTCCCCAACATGACCATCGAGGAGAACATCACCGTGGTCCCGCGCCTGCTCGGCTGGGACAAGCAGAAATGCCACGACCGCGCCCGCGAGCTGATGCACATGATCAAGCTCGAGCCCAAGCAGTACCTGCAACGCTACCCCCGTGAGCTGTCCGGTGGCCAACAGCAGCGTATCGGCGTGATCCGCGCCCTGGCCGCCGAAGCCCCGGTACTGCTGATGGACGAGCCGTTCGGCGCAGTCGACCCGATCAACCGCGAGCTGATCCAGCACGAGTTCTTCGAGATGCAACGGGCGTTGAACAAGACCGTGATCATGGTCAGCCATGACATCGACGAGGCGATCAAGCTGGGCGACAAGATCGCTATCTTCCGTGCCGGCAAGCTGTTGCAGCTGGACCATCCGGACACGCTGCTGGCCCATCCGGTGGATGAGTTCGTCAGCAACTTCGTCGGCCAGGACAGCACGCTCAAGCGCCTGCTGCTGGTGCGGGCGGAAGATGCGGCGGACAACGCGCCATCGGTGAGCCCGGAAACACCGGTGAGCGATGCGCTGGAGCTGCTGGATGAGCATGACCGGCGTTATGTGGTGGTCACCGACAGGCAGAACAAGGCACTGGGGTATGTGCGCAGGCGCGACATGCACCGCCAGCAAGGGGCGTGCGCGGACTTCCTGAGATCGTTCAATGCCACCGCGGCCCATGACGAGCACCTGCGCATCCTGTTGTCGCGGATGTACGAGTTCAACCGGGCGTGGTTGCCGGTGCTGGATAACGAAGGCGTGTTTCTGGGGGAGGTGACGCAGGAGTCGATTGCGGCGTACCTGAGCTCGGGGCGCTCGCGTGGGGCGAAGACCTCGATCGTATCGCCGGCTGAGGCCGTGGTTTCCTGAGCCGGCCTCATCGCGGATGAATCCGCTCCTACAGGATTAACGCACGTCCTGTAGGAGCGGATTTATCCGCGATAAAGGCGACGCGCTATCAGAACCCTACACTGGCCTGTACATAGAACGTGCGCGGCTCACCCACATAGAGCCCGGCATTGTTGTCGCTGGAGCGGGTGAAGTACTGCTTGTCGAAGAGGTTCTTCACCCCCGCCGCCAGCTTCAGGTTCGACAGCTGCGGCCCGAACGCATAGCCGCCGCGCGCATGCCAGGTCACGTAACCCGGGATGTCGCCATACTGCCCATCGGCACTCGGCTCGGTGATGTAGTTGCCGTTGAAACTGCCATCGGCATTCATGCCAGTGCCCGGCGCACGCTGCTTGGATTGAGCGTAGGCATCCAGGTTCCAGGTCCAGTGGTTGATCTCGTAGCGCAAGCCGGCCGTGGCCACCGTACGTGAGTAGAACGGCAGGTCACGGCCCTTGAACCCAGGAATCTCGCCTTCGTAGGTGGCGCGGGTATAGGTGTAGCCGCCATTGACCGACAAACCTTGCAGACGCGGATCGAGCCCCGCCAGGTCATAGCGCACCGAAGCCTCGATCCCCTGGTGCTTGGTGGCCCCCAGGTTGGTCCAGCCGATGTCGTTGCTGATGTACTGCAGCTCGTCATCGAAGTCGATGTAGAACGCGGTCAGCTCGCCGGCGAAACCACCGTTGTCATAGCGCGTGCCCACTTCGTAGGTCTTGGCCTTCTCCGGCTCCAGGCCATTGGCCGTGTTGTTGCCGGTACCGCCCTGGCCCAGCTGGAAGTACTGCAGGCTGCCGAACGACGTCTCGTAGTTGGCGAACACTTTCCAGGCATCGGAAATGTGGTACATCACGCTCAGCGCCGGCAGCGGCTCGTTGCTGGTGATGCTGCGGTTCTTCTCCGGCACCGGCCGGTAGTTGGCGTCCAGCACCGGGCGGTCGCGCCAGTCGGTATTGATGTGCTCGAAACGGATGCCCGGGGTGATGGTCCAGTTGCCGATATCGATCTTGTCGTCAATGTAGTAGGCGCTGGCCTCGGTACCGCCGCTGCGGTCCTGGAACACATGGCCGTCGGAGGTCGGGGTGACGGTCGGTACGTTGTCGATCAGCGCCAGGCGCGTCGATTGCTCACGCATCGCTTCTTTCAGGTAGCGATAACCGACGCTGACTTCCTGGGTGGTCGGGCCGGCGAAGAAGATCCGCGACACCCGCGGCTCGATGGCGAAGGTGTGGTAGTTGCGCGGGTACGACGACAGGGTCTTCATGTCGCGCGCGGCGATGGCGCTGCCGCGGAAGCTGTCGGTGTAGTAGGTCAGCACTTCGAACTGGGTGGCATCGTCGAGCTGGCGCTGCCATTTGAACGACACGTCCTTGCGTCGACCGGAGAAGTAGTCGTAGTCACGCAGCGACTGGTATGGGTTGCTGTCGTACTGCGCCTGGGTCAGGCCACCGGGCATGTCGGCACGGCCATCGTAGTAGTGGAAGTTGAGCCAGAACTCGTCGACGTCGGTGGGCGCCCAGTGGGTCTTGAGCATGACGTCATCGATGTCGTTGCCGTTGTTGCTTTCGCGGTAGCCGTTGCCATTCACCCCGGTGTACAGCAAGGCCACGCCCATGCCGTTGTCGGCGGTGCCACCGGCGAACGCCGACTCGGTGTGCTTCCAGCCACCGTGCTGGGAGGTTTCCAGGGTGGTGGAGAGTTCCGCCGAGGCTTTCTCGGGGATCGCCCGGGTCACGAAGTTGATCACCCCACCGACGTTCTGCGGGCCGTAGCGCACGGAACCGGCACCGCGCACCACATCGATGCTGTCGAGGTTGCCCGAGGAAATCGGTGCCATCGACAGCTGTGGCTGGCCGTAAGGGGCAAAGGCGGCCGGGATGCCATCGATCAGCACGGTCGAGCGCGGCGACAGGCGCGAAGTCAGGCCGCGAACACCGACGTTCAGCGACAGGTCGCTGCCACCGGTACCGTTGGAGTCCTGCACCTGCACGCCGGGGATACCACGCAGCACATCGCGCACGTTCATCGCGCCCTGCTCCACCATCGCCTCGCGACGCACCACTGTCCGCGCGCCGGGGTGGTTCTGCACCACGCTCTGCTGGGCGTCGCCCAGCCAGTCGCCGACCACTTTCACATCGGTGGGCGCCAGCTCCAGGCTGCCGGTGGTCAGGGTGCCGGCCGCCTGGGCCGGCTTGACCACCACGGTGTCGGCGGACTGCTCGTAGGTCAGCCCACTGCCCTGCAACAGCTGCTCCAGCGCCTGCTCCGGCGCCAGGTTGCCCGACACGGCCGGAGCCTGCTTGCCGGCCACCAGTTCGGGGCTGAAGAACAGCTGAAGCTGAGTCTGTTGACCGAGTTGCTTGAGGGCGGCGCCCAGCGGCTGCGCCTGGATCTGGATAACGTCGGCATAGCTGTTGCCAGCGGCGGCGCTGACCGCCAGGGCCAGCGCCAGGCGGCGCAGCTGGAGAAGGGGCTTATTGTTGTTCACGTCTTCGATGGGTCCTGAAAGTCGGAATAAACGCCAACTGCATGCAAATGAAAATGCTAGGCAGTTGCAGCTGGCGGGGAAGACGAACGAGCGAAAAAAAACCTGAATCTATTTCGAAATAATTTCGCTGGAGCCATCCGCGTGCTGCTTGATCGCCACCGGCAGGATGTTCGGCAAGGCGCGCAGCAACGCATCGGGGTCGTCGCTGCTGAAGGTGCTGGACAGGCGCAGGTTCGCCACTTTGCCCGGGGCGACACGCAGGGGTTGGGCACGATAACGCGAGACTTCGGTAACCACTTCGCTGAGTGGTGCGTTGTCGAACACCAGCTTGCCCTGGCGCCAGGCCGTCAGCGCACTGGCATCGATGGCATAGGGCGCGGCGACCTGGCCGTGCGGGTCGATGCGCGAACCCTGGCCTGCACCGAGCAGCGCCAGCGATTTGCCCGCGCCCTGGACCCGTACCGAGCCCTGCTCGACCGCGACACGCGTGCTGTCCCGGTCCTGACGCACATCGAAGCGAGTGCCCGTCACGGTCACATCCCCCTGGGCAGTGCTCACCACGAATGGCCGGCCGCTGTCATGGGCGACGATGAACATCGCCTCGCCCTGGCTCAACCGCACGTGACGGCGGCCGGGAGAAAAGTCGACCCGCAACCGGGTGGCGCTGTTGAGCTCCAGCCGCGAGCCGTCGGGCAACTCGACCTGGCGGCGCTCACCCAAGGCGGTTTGCAGGGTGCCCTGATGGTTCAGTTGCTGATACTGCCAACCTGCCCAACCCAGGCCGAGGGCAACGAGCGCCACGCTGGCCGCCAATGCCTGGCGCAGCACGCGACGGCGCGGCAACTGGCGTACAAGGTCGGGCTCACAAAGTGCCTGGAGGCGTTGACGTGGAATGAAGTCGGTGGCGCGCCACAGTTGCGCCAGCCGCTCATACTCCTCGCGGTGCTGCGGGTGCTGTGCCAGCCACTGGCCAAAACCGGCCTGCAGCTCACCGTCGCGCGGCGCGTCCTGAAGCCGGGCGAACCATTCGGCCGCCTGCTCGCGCACGTGCTGTTTCATCAATGGCGTCTCCTGACTCATCTGGCCGACACATCCAGGTGCTCACGCAGATGTCGGAGCGTGCGGATCATATACTTTTCGACCATGTTCTTGCTCAAGCCCATGCGCTCGGCGATTTCGGCCTGGGTCAGGCCCTCCAGTTTCTGCCAGACGAACACCCGCCGACAGTTGAGGGGCAACTCGGCCAGTGCCCGCTCGACGCTGTCGGCCAGCTCCAGGGCATGTACATAGGCCTCCGGGTCACCGCCTGCCGAGCCTTCGTCGAACGCTCCCAGTTCCAGGGCCTGACGGCGGTCCTCGCGGCGGAAACCATCGACGGCGATGTTGCGAGCCGTCTGGTGCAGGTAGGCACGCGGCTGCTCGACCTGCTCGTTCGGGTTCTCCAGAACCCGCACAAAAGCGTCATGGGTGAGGTCCTCGGCCTGCTGGCGACTGCGCAATTTGCGCGTCCAGGTGCCGATCAGCTCTTGGTAGTGGTCGAGGAAGCCTTTGTGTCCGGACACGGGTGTGTTCATCAGGGAGGCAGGGCGAGGTCGCGAATAGTAATGTTTCTCATCAACAACGGCAATCGGTGCATTGTCAGTCCGACCAAGGGCTAGCAGCGGGTGCGATGACAATTTTTTTTGCTGATTTCATGCTCGGGGGAGGCGCGTGTTCCGTGGCCATAAATATGAACACTGCTGGGCCCATCGCGGGTGAACCCGCTCCTACAGAAAAGCGCTGGATCCCTGTAGGAGCGGGTTTACCCGCGAAGGGGTCAACACGGTCCATTCCACTATTTTTTACGCTTGCGCAAGGCCTGGGAACATATGCCGGTCATGTGGGTCGGTTATTCAGGTGACAGCTCATCGATCCACGGCGAAACCACCGGGTTTGCCTGTTGATCTTGCGGTTTTCACGCCCTAAAGTGCGCGCCGAACGTCCATGCTGGAAACGATCCATCCGGCTCAAGTACTGACGACGAGACAGCAAGGTCACCCGCCGCCCTTCCCTGGCACGGTTGACCTTTTTGCTTTCGGCGACATGCCTTGGGAAGTAGGCGAACCAAAGTGGGGATACGGAGGGCGTTCAGTTTGCTGCCACTTATCTTTTCAGTTTGCCCATGGAGCCCTTGAGCATGTCGATCCAGGTCGAAGACTATTTCGCACGCGACACCTTCCAGAAAATGAAGGCGTTCGCCGACAAGCAGGAAACCCCGTTCGTACTCATCGACACCCAGATGATCAGCCAGGCCTATGACGACCTGCGCGCCGGTTTCGAGTTCGCCAAGGTGTACTACGCGGTCAAGGCCAACCCGGCGGTCGAGATCATCGACCTGCTGAAGGAGAAAGGCTCGAGCTTCGACATCGCCTCGATCTACGAGCTGGACAAAGTGATGGGCCGTGGCGTCAGCGCCGACCGCATCAGCTACGGCAACACCATCAAGAAATCCAAGGATATCCGCTACTTCTACGAGAAGGGCGTGCGCCTGTACGCCACCGACTCCGAAGCCGACCTGCGCAACATCGCCAAGGCCGCGCCGGGCTCGAAAGTCTATGTGCGCATACTCACCGAAGGCTCCACCACCGCCGACTGGCCATTGTCGCGCAAGTTCGGCTGCCAGACCGACATGGCCATGGACCTGCTGATCCTCGCCCGCGACCTGGGCCTGGTGCCTTACGGCATTTCCTTCCACGTCGGTTCGCAACAGCGTGACATCAGCGTGTGGGACGCGGCCATCGCCAAGGTCAAGGTGATCTTCGAGCGCCTGAAGGAAGAAGACGGCATCGAACTGAAGCTGATCAACATGGGCGGCGGCTTCCCCGCCAACTACATCACCCGCACCAACAGCCTGGAAACCTACGCCGAAGAGATCATCCGCTTCCTCAAGGAAGACTTTGGCGACGACCTGCCGGAAATCATCCTCGAACCCGGCCGCTCGCTGATTGCCAACGCCGGCATCCTGGTCAGTGAAGTGGTGCTGGTGGCGCGCAAGTCGCGTACCGCCGTCGAGCGCTGGATCTACACCGACGTGGGCAAGTTCTCCGGCCTGATCGAAACCATGGATGAAGCCATCAAGTTCCCGATCTGGACCGAAAAAAACGGCGAAGCGGAAGAAGTGGTGATTGCCGGCCCGACCTGCGACAGCGCCGACATCATGTACGAGAACTACAAGTACGGCCTGCCGCTGAACCTCGCGATCGGCGATCGCCTATACTGGTTGTCGACCGGGGCTTACACCACCAGCTACAGCGCGGTGGAGTTCAATGGTTTCCCGCCGCTGAAAGCGTACTACCTCTGATACAAGCCAGGGGCACGCATGAAGCTATGCGCGCCCCTGACGCTTGGCAAGACGTAATATCCGCTTGCCCCGCCTGCCGCATCAAAACCGTTGAGCTTCGGCTGACGGTTTCATACCGTTACCCTTAATCGTGAACATGCGGCCCCATGACAAAGCGGGTTGGTTGGCCAGTGGTGGTCTGATAAAACCGCATATGGGCGTTTCTTTTCCTCAGCTGCAAATACCCTTCTTGCGGATGGTTCTGCATGGTAAATATCGATTGTTTCCCGTCAACCCCCTCGTAAATGTCTCCCGTATGATGAAGCTTCCACTGATTGAAGTTTTGCTCATGCCCACGGAACCAGTCATTCCCTATATAGGCATCTCCGTCGCTGTCAATACAGAGAAAATCATCCAGATAGAACATGTAATCCAGATTGCACGTCACGTAGGCGTGCAGGTACTCCATATAATTATCAATGACGTGAAACTTCAAGCTAAGATGAGCAGTTTTGACAGTAGACGAACTTTTTGCAGACGTTAGCCAGCCGGTCTCACCCGGCATATGATGCTGGGTCCCAGTGATAAACCTGACCGGCTGCGGCTTATCATTTTCATCAAAAAAATAAACACTAGAACTGAACATTTCATTATTAAACATCAAACCATCCTCATTTTATGATTCGTAAAATCCAGCTTCCGGCTCTTCAACCAAACGGTAATCGCACGTAGGAAACAGGCAAACCCATCATGAGATAGATTTCACAACGCAGTAATATCGAACCATTTCCCCCTGTGACACATGAAGATTCCCACGAATAACAAGCACTGACTCTATAAGGCCGGCCAACCCTGTCGTGGCGCAGGCCATGCTTTTCCAAAATAATCGTGCCTATTGGGTGAGCGATGATTGCGCCGCTGTCACGTATTGTCTGCGCAGGCAGGTACCACGCTGAGGTGATCAACACCCTGCATGGCGTTGGGAGTGGGGGGGTGAGGAAAGGCGGAAAGCGAAATGGCTACTAACACGACGTGCCGTGATCGGCACTGTTGAAAAGCAAGGGGAACCGAGGGGCAGGCTTCACGGCAAAAAAATGCTCCGAACCTGTCGGAGCACTTTCTCAAATACTTATCAGAATTCCTCCTGTGAAGGCCAACTGAAGCGTGGTTGGCTCTCACTCATGCAGGAGCGGGAACGCCCATTCGAACGAGTTCCATCTCAAACACCGCGGCCGGCGCAGCCCCGACACACAGATAACTGCCCTTGCGCGCAGATGTCCAGAACGCCTGCTCCCAATCAACGCCAACTCCTTTGTTATCGAGCGTCTTGAGGTGTACCCGCGACGCGGCAACGGGCTCGATGCGCCACAATGGGCCAACCTTCGAACTGTGCCCATAGAGCCCCAGATAGCCGTTGGTACTGATATCAACGCGCTGGTTGGCAGTGGAATGCGCGACGCTCCCAGTCCATAAGCGAATTTCATAGACCGGCGCAGCCTCCCCCGGCTGCTCGACAGCCCCGAACCACAGCGCCAAAGGCTGGATGTCCGGACGCGATGTCGTCAGCCATCCGCTCGAATGCCATGCCTTCCTGCCGTTAAGACCAGGGCTGTACTCCCAATACCCCACCGGTCCCGGGTATTGGGTGTTGGCGACACTCAAACGAGCAAGAAAGGATTTTTCTATGTTGTATGCATTTGCCATGGAGCACTCCTGAGTATGGGTCGATACAGGATGCCCCTCACTTCAGCAGGTCATAAGCAGGTAAGCTGTCCCTTCCAAGGCTTGCCGGCGCCCTCCTGGCAGGCAGACCGCCTCAACGTTGGCGAAACTTCAACGGACTGTCGAACAACGCCACGCCTACCTGCAGTATATTCATGCGCAAACTCAATGGATTCGGTTTATTCACGCCTACATAGTGGTCATCCCAGGATGCCCTGTTGGCCACGCCGAGTGTCGCCAGGCCAGGTGCCGCCAGCGTGACCCCGTCATAGACTCGCTGCTCAGGCCTGCCCAACTTGGCACCGTCAATCCTTACCCGCCAAAGTATTGGTTTCTTGCTGGTCAGGTAGAACCCGATGTAGTTCTGGAAGTCCAGATCCCAGATCGCGTAATGCGATCCACCGGATGACGACTCCACCGTGCGGACCTGATAGCCAGCATCGATGCCCTCGAAGTAACCGAACCAGAATCGCTGCTGGCTTTCGATCTGCCCGGACGGCGCGATGGTCAGCCAACGATTACGACGTGTCTGGGGTGTTCCTTCGACCGAGTCGAGGTTCCCCGGATATTCAGGTGTCACGGAAGTCAGCGTTGCCAGAAAAGAACGCACTTGAACATAACGCATGGCTTTGCCCTCAAGGGTATGAAGAAAAGCCAACTATCCACGTATCTTTCTTGCAGCTTAAGTCGCCGCTATTTCCTCTCGCCTCGTGATTTCAGCCTTGTACTTTAAAGCCTGGTCCGACAATAAGGGACCCACGGCAAGCAATGTGGCCACACTACTGCGTAGGAACGCCAGGTTGCCCTCAGCCCTCGCACGCTCCAGCCAAAGGCCGGCCTGCGCCAACTCGCCTCGCTCCACCAGCACCATCGCCAGGCTGAACATCCCGCGGAAGTCCCCCGACTCTGCGGAACGTCGGTACCAGCGCACGCCACGAGCCGGGCTGGCGGCAGTGGCAATACCCTGTTCCAGATAGCGCCCGTAGAGGTTCATCGACTTGGCATGCCCCATGTGCGCCGCCTTTTCATAGCACGCCAGCGCCTGGGCCTGGTTGGCCGGAACCCCGCGCCCGGTGGCCAACAGGTTGCCCAGGTTGTACAGGCCCCAGTCCAACCCGGCATCAGCCGCACGCGCATAGTGTATGGCCGACTGCGCCAGGCTCACATCGCCACCCCAGCCATGCTCCAGGCACCGGCCAAGCATGTTGTGCGCCATCGCACTTCCCGCTTGAGCGGCGATGGCGAACCAGCGCCTGGCGACCGCCGCATCCTGCTCGATCCCCCGCCCATCCAGCAGGATCTGCCCCAGCAACAACTGCGCCTCGACCACACCCTGCCCCGCCGCCGCCAGGATCGCCTGGGCGGCCTGGCCAGGGCTGTGCTCGAGCATCGCCTGCAGCCCGGCGACATCCACCACCTCTTCACGGCGTAACTGATAGGCCACGGCTCAGACCTCGGCCCAGCGGCGCAACAGGTTGTGGTAGGTGCCGGTGAGCTGCAGCAACGACGGATGCTCCGGTACATCGGCGGTGAGCTGGCGGATGGCGTTGTCCATCTCGAACAGCAGGGTGCGTTGGCTGTCCTCGCGCACCAGGCTCTGGGTCCAGAAGAACGCGGCATAGCGCGCGCCTCGGGTGACCGGGTTGACCTTGTGCAGGCTGGTGCCCGGGTACAGCACCATGTCACCGGCCGCCAGCTTGACCTGCTGTACACCGAAGGTGTCCTGGATCACCAGCTCGCCGCCGTCGTAGCTGTCCGGGTCGCTGAGAAACAGGGTCGAGGACAGGTCGGTACGGATGCGCTCCGGGCTGCCCTTGGGCTGGCGCAAGGCATTGTCGATGTGGAAACCGAAGTTGCCGCCCTCGCGGTAGCAGTTGACCAGCGGCGGGAACACCTTGTGCGGCAGCGCTGCCGACATGAACAACGGGTTGCGCCACAAGCGGTCGATCAACGCGTTGCCGATTTCCTTGGCCAGGGCATGCCCCTCGGGCAACTGCAGGTTGTGCTTGGCCTTGGCCGACTGATAGCCGGCCGTGACTTTGCCATCGGCCCAGTCAGCCTGCTCCAGGGCCTCGCGGATACGCGAGATTTCGTCGGCATCGAACAGCCCGGGAATGTGAAGCAACATGGCAATGGCACCTGATGCGGAAAGAGATCCGCCAATGATATTGATTACCTTTTACGAATCACAAGCCCCCTTGATCCCACCGCGACGTATGAGCCCGTAAAAACCGTAAGGTGAAATTGTAAAGAATGTAAATTTCTGTCGAATGGTAACGCTTCTCAATTGTTCCTTACATTCGCTTACATTAACATCCGCGGCCTTCATACCTTGGGGAAGGTCTACAACAATGCGCCACGTGCCAACCGCTGTGAGTTCACCACGTCTGCTCGTTTCTGCCATCGGCCTGGCGATCACCGCCACCTCCGCCTATGCCGCCGATCCTGCCGCCAGCAATGCCGTCACCCTCGATGCCACCAGCATCAACGGCAAGGCCGAGCAGGCAAGCACCGAGTACAAGGTCGAGAAGGCGGCGTCGCAGAAGTACACCGCGCCACTGGTGGACACGCCGCGTTCGGTCACCGTGATCCCGCAGCAGGTGATCAAGGACACCAACGCCCTTAACCTGCAGGACGCCCTGCGCACCGTGCCGGGCATCACCTTCGGCGCCGGTGAAGGCGGCAACCCGCAGGGCGACCGCCCCTTCATCCGCGGCTTCGACGCCCAAGGCGACACTTACCTGGACGGCGTGCGCGACACCGGTGCGCAGACCCGTGAAATCTTCGCCATCGAATCGGTGGAAGTGGCCAAGGGCCCGAACTCGGCCATCGGTGGCCGCGGCGCCGCCGGCGGCACCATCAACCTGGTGAGCAAGCGCGCGCACCTGGGCAACTCGCTGGACGGCGCCTGGACCTGGGGCAGCGACCAGACCCAGCGCTACACCTTCGACGGCAACTACCAGTTCAGCGACAGCGTGGCCGGGCGCCTCAACCTGATGACCCACGAGAGCAACGTGGCCGGCCGCGACAAGGTCAACTACGACCGCTGGGGCATCGCCCCGTCCCTGGCCTTCGGCCTGGGCACGCCGACCCGCGTCAACCTCGACTACTACCACCTGGAAAGCGACGACCTGCCGGACTCGGGCATCCCTTACACCGTGCCAGCAGGTGGCACCGGCAACCGTACCTCGGCTCACCCGAGCAAGCCGTACGCCGGTGGCGACCACGACAACTTCTACGGCCTGACCGGCCGCGACTTCCGCAAGTCGCGCGTGGACATCGCCACCTTCGCCATCGAGCACGACCTGACCGACACGCTGACCGTCAAGAACACCCTGCGCCACGGCAACAGCATGCAGGACTACATCCTCACGCAGCCCGACGACAGCAAGGGCAACGTCAACAACGGCAGCGTCTGGCGCCGGGCCAACACCCGCGTGGGCAACACCGCCACCACCACCAACCAGACCGACCTGTTCGGCGAGTTCTACCTGGGCGGCCTGAAGAACAGCTTCTCCACCGGTATCGAGCTGAGCCGTGAAGAAAGCAAGCGCTCCACTTACGATGTCGACACCAATACCCGCGGTGCAACGGCCACGACCTGCAACCCAGGCCTGATCGGCGCCAACAGCGGCTACAACTGCACCTCGCTGAGCAACCCGAACCCGGACGATCCGTGGAACGGTTCCATCACCCGCAACTACGCCGGTACCGACACCAAGAGCAACACCCGTGCGCTGTACGTGTTCGACACCCTGGAGCTGACCCCGCAGTGGCTGGTGAACATGGGCCTGCGCTATGACCACTTCGACACCCAGTACCGTGGCTACGACGCCTCCGGTGCCACCGTGGTCAACAAGCAGGGCGTTGCTTCCAAAGGCAGCGACACCAGCGAGTTCATCACCGGCCAACTGGGCGTGGTCTGGAAGCCGGCCGACAACGGCAGCATCTATGTATCCTACGCCACCTCCGCCACCCCGCCAGGCGCCTCGCTGGGCGAAGGCATGGAAGGCAACCCGCTGGGCAACACCACCGACCGCTCCGGCAACCTGCTGAGCAGCGACATGGAGCCGGAAGAAACCACCAACTACGAAATCGGCACCAAGTGGGACTTGCTCGACGAACGCCTGGCCCTGACCGCCGCGCTGTTCCGCACCGAGAAAGAAAACGCCCGTGTGCAAGTGGGTACCACCACCTACGAGAACGTCGGCGAAACCCGCGTGCAGGGTATCGAGCTGTCGGCCAGTGGCAAGATCACCGAGAAGTGGCAGGTGTTCGCCGGTTACACCTACATGCAGGCCCGCCAGATCGACGGTGGTGCGCTGGGCAAGGCCAACGACGGCAACCAGCTGCCGAACACGCCGAACAACAGCGCCAGCCTGTGGACCACCTACCAGGTCACGCCGAAGTTCACCATCGGTGGCGGTGCCTTCTACGTGGATGACGTGTACGGCAGCGTGGCCAACACCACCATGGTCGACAGCTACGTGCGCTACGACGCCATGGCCGCCTACAAGCTGACCAAGAACATCGACCTGCAGCTGAACGTGCAGAACCTCACCAACGAGGTCTACTACGACAAGGCCTTCTCCACCCACTTCGCCAACCAGGCGGCGGGCCGGACCGCACTGCTGACCACCAGCGTGCACTTCTAAAGGTCGCCCCCAAGCCCCGTCCATGGTCATGGACGGGGCTTTTGCGTATCAAGGCATAATGCACGCCGCGCGGGCTCTGGCGGCAACACAAGGTGATCGACGTGGTGAAGAAGACACTGTTCCAATTGCACTGGTTCTTTGGCATCACCGCAGGCCTGGTGCTGGCGCTGATGGGCATCACCGGCGCCATCTGGTCGTTCCAGGAAGAACTGCTGCGCGCATTCAACGCCGACGTGCTCAAGGTCGAGGTGCGCCAGGAGGGCGTGCTGCCACCGGCCGAGCTGGTACGCCGGGTGGAGCGCGCGCACGGTGACACCGTCTCGATGCTCTGGGTGGACACCCGCGAAGGCAACGCCGCGCGGATCTTCTTCACCCCGCCTCCCGGCAAGCGCCGAGGCGAATTGCGCTATGCCGACCCGTACACCGGCGAACTCAAGGGCGACGTCGCGGGGTTGGGCTTCTTCGACTTCGTGCTCAACCTGCACCGCTTCCTGGCCATGGGTGACACTGGCCGGCAGATCACCGGTGCCTGCACCCTGATGCTGATCTTCTTCTGCCTGTCCGGCCTGTACCTGCGCTGGCCGCGCCAAGCGCTGAACTGGCGAGCCTGGCTGACCCTGGACTGGGCGAAGAAAGGCCGCGCGTTCAACTGGGACCTGCACGCGGTGTTCGGCACTTGGTGCCTGCTGTTCTACCTGCTGTTCGCCCTGACCGGGCTGTTCTGGTCCTATGAGTGGTACCGTGAAGGCCTGAACACACTGTTGGCCGACAAGCCGGCCGCCGGTGAGCAGAAACGCGGTGAAGGCCGTGGAGGCCGCCATGGCCCGCCCAAGGTCGACAAGAAGGCGCCACCGCTGGTAGTCGACTACGACGCCATCTGGGCCAACCTGAAGGAAGCCGCTGGCCCTCACCTTCTGACCTACAACTTGCGTCTTCCACCCGCAGGCGGGCAACCGGCGACCTTGTTCTATCTGCTCGACGGCGCCGACCATGAGCGTGCGTTCAACACCCTCACCCTCGACCCGGCCACCGGCCAGGTCAAGCGTCACGATCGCTACACCGACAAATCGTTCAAGGCCCAGCTGCTACAGAGTGTCTATGCCCTGCACGTAGGTAGCTATTTTGGCCTGCCGGGGCGGATCATCGTCACCATTGCCAGCCTGACCATGCCGCTGTTCTTCGTCACCGGCTGGCTGCTGTACCTCGACCGCCGCCGCAAGAAGCGCCAGGTCCGTGCCGCCCGCGGTGCTGTGGACACCACCGCGAACAGTGGCGACAGCTGGCTGATCGGCTTCGCCAGCCAGAGCGGCTTCGCCGAGCAATTGGCCTGGCAGAGCGCGGGCCAGTTACAGGCTTCCGGGCTGCCGGTGCAGGTACGCCCGCTGGCGGAACTGGGCGAGGCGCAACTGCGTCAGGCCAACCGCGCGCTGTTCGTGGTCAGCACCTTCGGTGACGGCGAAGCGCCGGACAGCGCCCGCGCCTTCGAGCGCAAGGTGCTGGGCCAGCCTTGGGTGCTGGGGCACCTGGACTATGCCCTGCTTGCCCTGGGCGACCGTCAGTACCCGCACTTCTGTGGCTTCGCCCGGCGCCTGCAGGCCTGGCTCGGTGAACGTGGCGCCAGCAGCTCTTTCGCCACGGTTGAAGTGGACAACGCCGACCCCGCCGCGCTGCAACGATGGCAGCAGGAACTGGCCCAACTGACCGGCGCCCGCCCGGTGGCCGCCTGGCAGCCGCCGAGCTTCGACAACTGGCGCCTTACCCGACGAGCGCTGCTCAACCCTGGCAGCCAGGGCGCCCCCGTGTACCTGCTGGGGCTGCTACCCCCCGCCCCCGCAACCTGGGAGGCCGGAGACCTGGTGGAAATCCTGCCTCGCCACAGCCAGGTAAGTGTCGACACCTTCCTCGCCGGGCTCGGACTGCCTCCAGAAAGCCCTGTGCAACTGGAAGGACTAAACGAAACCCTTGCCCAGGCCCTGGCTAGCCGCCAGTTGCCGCAGAGTCGCGAGCATTTGGTCGGCCTGCACGCCCAGGCGTTGGTCGATGCGCTGATCCCGCTGACAGCGCGTGAGTACTCGATCGCCTCCATTGCCAGCGATGGCGTGCTGGAACTGATCGTGCGCCAGGAGCGCCACCCCGACGGCAGCCTGGGCCTGGGTTCTGGCTGGCTGACGGAGTACCTGCCGTTGGACGGCACGGTGAGCCTGCGCCTGCGGCGCAACAGCGGTTTCCACCTGCCCGGAGCTCCCGCCCCCATGGTGCTGATCGGCAACGGTACTGGCCTGGCCGGGCTGCGCAGCCTGCTCAGGGCACGCATCGCGGCCGGCGAGCAACGCAACTGGCTGCTGTTCGGTGAACGCAACCAGGCCCATGACCTGCTGTGCGGCGACGAACTGCAACACTGGCTGCGCGATGGCGACCTGCAACGACTGGACCTGGCGTTTTCGCGGGACCAGGCGGAGAAGGTCTATGTGCAGGATGTGCTGCTGCAGCACGCCGCAACGTTCAAGCGCTGGGTCGACGAGGGCGCGTGTGTTTATGTTTGCGGCAGCCTGCAAGGGATGGCCGCAGGGGTGGATGCGGCATTGCAGGGGATCCTGGGTGAAGCTGCCGTGGAGCAACTGATAGAAGATGGGCGGTATCGGCGGGACGTTTACTGAGAGCGTGAATGTTCGCCGGCAAGCCGGCTCCTACAGGTCATATGCCTTTGTAGGAGCCGGCTTGCCGGCGAACTGCCTCAATAATGCAATTCGAAGGTATCGGCATCCAGGTTCGCCGGGAATCGGGCACGATACGCCGCCAGTTCCGCCGCACGCAGTACCACGGTGAACACCCCATCCGCTTCCCCCGCGCTCAACAGGCTCTCTCCCTGGAAGTCCAGCACCTGGCTGTCGCCGGAATAGGCGAAGCCCTTGCCATCGGTGCCCACCCGGTTCACCGCCGCCACGAAGCACAGGTTCTCGATGCCCCGCGCCGGTAACAAGCGGTTCCAGTGCAGGCGCCGCGCCGCCGGCCAGTTGGCCGTGTACAGCAGCAGGTCGGTGTCCTGGGCGTCGCGGCTCCACACCGGGAAGCGCAGGTCGTAGCAGATCAGCGGGCGTACTCGCCACCCCTTGATCTCGAACTGCACCTGGCGTTCACCGGGGGTGTAGTGCTTGTGCTCGCCGGCCATGCGGAACAGATGACGCTTGTCGTAATGCAGGATCTCGCCATCGGGCCGCGCCCATAGCAAGCGGTTGCGGTGGCTGCCATCGGCGGCCTGGATGATCACGCTGCCGGTGATCACCGCGTTAGCCTTCTTCGCCTGGGCCTTGAGCCACTTGTAGGTGGGGCCGTTCTCCGGCTCGGCGAGGCGTTCGGACTCCATCGAGAAACCGGTGGTGAACATCTCCGGCAGGACCACCAGGTCCACCTCGCCGGCCTGGCCGATCAGTTCCTCGAAATGCGCGTAGTTCGCCTCGCGGTCGTGCCAGGCCAGGGTGGTCTGCACCAGGGCGATTTTCAGGTTCGGCAGTTCGCTCAGATCGCGCATAGTTTCTCCGCTGCCTGGCGCAGCGTCTCCTCACGTTTGGCAAAGCACAGGCGGACCAGGCGTTGCTCGGGAATGGGCTGCTGGTAGAACACCGATACCGGGATACTGGCCACGCCATGTTCGCGGGTCAGCCACAGGGCCATGTCGACATCGTTCAGGTCGGGCCGGATCTGCGAGTAGTCCACCAGCTGGAAATAGGTGCCCGGCGTGCGGGTAAAGGTGAAACGCGCCCCCTGCAACAGGTCGCAGAACAGGTCGCGCTTGGCCTGGTAGAAGGCCGGCAGTTCATCAATGTGCTCGGGGTGTTCGGCCATGAAGTCGGCCAAGGCGCATTGCAGAGGCGTCACACCGCAAAAGTTGACGTACTGGTGCACCTTGCGCAACTCAGCGCTCAACGTCGGTGGCGCGATCACGTAGCCGGTCTTCCAGCCAGTGACGTGGTAGGTCTTGCCGAACGAACTGACGACGAACGCCCGGGCGTAGAGCTGCGGATGGGCCAGCACACTGGCGTGGCGCACACCGTCGTAGACCAGGTGTTCGTAGACTTCGTCGCTGACCAGGTAGATATCGCGGTCGGCGATCAACTTCGCCAACTGGTCCAGGTCGTCCCGGCTGATCAGCGCGCCGCTGGGGTTGTGCGGCGAGTTGAGAATGACCATGCGCGTGCGCGGGCTGAGCGCGTCGCTGAACTTCTGCCAGTCGATGCTGAAGCTGCCGTCGCTGAGCGGCACATGCAAGCAGCGTCCACCGGCCAGTTCCACCGACGGCTCGTAGCTGTCGTAGCTGGGGTCGAAGACGATCACCTCGTCACCGGCGTGGACCACCGCCTGGATGGCGCAGAAGATCGCCTCGGTGGCACCTGGAGTGATGGTCACTTCATGGTCAGCGTCGACGCTCACGCCATACAACCGAGCGACCTTCGCAGCGACCTGCTGACGCAAGGCCGGCAGGCCGGTCATGGGCGAATACTGGTTGTGCCCGGCGGCCACATGGCGGCCAACGGCATCGAGCAAGGCCTGGGGGCCGTTGAAGTCAGGGAAACCCTGGGAGAGGTTGAGCGCACCGGTCTGCATGGCCAGTTGCGACATGGTGGTAAAGATGGTCGTGCCGACATTCGGCAGTTTGCTGCGGATCATGGAGCCCTCTTTCCTGGGGGACTGAGAGCTATAAGCTACAAGCTCCAAGCGACAAGAAAAAGCGGCAGGGATCAGCGCCTGCTTTTTCTTGCGGCTTGCAGCTTACAGCTTGCCGCTTATTTCCGCTTGTCGCGGCGCTTCTTCTCGGCCTTCTTGTGGTGCGACATCAAACGGCGCTTCTTGTTGACCTGGCGATCAGTGAGGGTGTTCTTCTTGCCCTCGAACGGGTTGTCACCGCCCTTGTACTCGATGCGGATCGGCGTGCCGACCAGCTTCAGCACCCGGCGGTAGGTGTTCTCCAGGTAACGCGAATACGAGTTGGGGATCTTGTCGGTCTGGTTGCCGTGGATCACGATCAGCGGCGGGTTGGCGCCGCCCAGGTGGGCGTAGCGCAGCTTGATGCGGCGGCCATTGACCAGCGGCGGCTGGTGCACGCTGATGGCGTCTTCCAGGATCTGCGTCAGGCGGCTGGTCGGCCAGCGGGTGACCGCCGACATGAACGCGGCCTGCACCGACTTGTACAGGTGGCCCACGCCGGTGCCGTGCAGCGCCGAGATGAAGTGGATGTCGGCGAAGTCGACGAAGAACAGCCGGCGCTCCAGCTCGGTCTTCACGTAGTCGCGCTCGCCCGGCTCCATGCCATCCCACTTGTTCAGGGCGATGACCACGGCGCGGCCGGCGTCCAGGGCGAAGCCCAGCAGGTTGAGGTCATGGTCGACCACGCCTTCGCGGGCGTCCATGACGAAGATCACCACGTTGGCGTCCTTGATCGCCTGCAGCGTCTTCACCACCGAGAACTTCTCGACTTCCTCGTGGATCTTGCCGCGCTTGCGCACACCTGCGGTGTCGATGAAGGTGTACTTCTCGCCATCGCGCTCGAACGGGATGTAGATACTGTCGCGGGTGGTGCCCGGCTGGTCGTACACCACCACGCGCTCTTCACCGAGCATGCGGTTGACCAGGGTCGACTTGCCCACGTTGGGGCGGCCGATGATGGCGATCTTGATGCCATCTTTCTCGCTCGGGCCGGGGATGCGCGTCGCTTCCTCGCCTTCGGCGACGTCCTCGTCGAGGGCGTCCTCGACCGGATCACGCGGAATATGGCCGAGCACGGCTTCCATCAGCGCGTTGATGCCGCGACCTTGCGAGCCGGCCACCGGAATGGCGTTGCCCATGCCCAGCGGCGAGAACTCGGCGCGGGCGACATCGGCGTCGATGTTGTCGATCTTGTTGGCAACCAGGATCGCTTCCTTGTTCCGCTTGCGCAGGTGCTCGGCGATCATCTGGTCGGCGGCGGTCATGCCGGCACGGGCATCAACCAGGAACAACACGTAGTCGGCTTCTTCGATGGCCATCAGCGACTGCTCGGCCATCTTCTCGTCCATGCCCACTTCGTCACCGGTGATACCACCGGTATCGATGAGGATGTAGGAACGACCCTGCCAGCTGGCGTCGCCGTACTGGCGGTCACGGGTCAGGCCCGACAGGTCGCCGACGATGGCATCGCGGGTCTTGGTCAGGCGGTTGAACATGGTGGATTTACCGACGTTCGGCCGGCCCACCAGGGCGATTACGGGAACCATGCGGCTCTCCACTCTTGAATTCTTGAAAATGCAAAGGCCGCTGCAGAGCAGCGGCCGGTGTTCGGGCGGCGTTTCCTACGCCGCGGCCTGAGCCGTTGACGGTCTCAAGCTTAGCTTCAGCGGATGGTCAGTGCCTCGAGCTTGCCGCTGTTGCCGAAGACATAGATGGTGTCGCCGACCACCAGGGGGCGGGCGCGCAGGCCATCACTGTCGATACGCTCACGGCCGACGAAGCGGCCATCGACCTGGCTGAGCAGGTGCAGGTAACCCTCGAAGTCACCCACAGCCACATAGCTGGAGAACACTTCCGGCGCCGACAGCTGACGGCGAGCCATGGTGTCGTTGCTCCACAGGGCGCTGGACGAACGCTCGTCAATACCCTCGACGGTGCCCGACGCCTCGCTCACGTAGACGTTGCCGAAGCCCTGGGCGACACCCACGTAGCTGGAGGCATCGCGCTGCCACATCACACGGCCGCTCTCCACATCCAGGCCCGCGACGCGGCCCTGGTAGGTGCTCACGTAGAGGGTGCCACCGGACAGCAGCAAGCCGCCGTCGATGTCCACCACGCGGTCCAGCTCGGAACGGCCCTGCGGGATGGCCACGCGGCTCTCCCACACCGGCACGCCGTTGCTGATATCGACCGCCACCACCTTGCCGGTGGACAGGCCGGCCACGGCCAGGCGGTTGGTCACCACGGGGGCACCGGTACCGCGCAGGGTCAGTACGGCCGGGGTGTTCTCGTAGATCCAGCGACGGTCGCCAGTGGCGGCGTCAAGGCCGATCAGACGGTCGTCCTGGGTTTGTACCACCACCACGTCGCCGTTGTTGGCGGGCGGTGCCAGCACTTCACTGGTGACGCGGGAACGCCAGCGTTCCTCACCGGTGCTGGAGTCCAGGGCGATGACCTCGCCCTTCAGCGTGCCCAGCATGACCAGGCCGTAGCCGACGCCCACGGCCCCGGAAACCGGCAGCTCGAGGTCCTTCTTCCACACCACGTCACCGTCGAGGCGGTTAAGCGCGAAGACCTTGCCGGTGACATCAGCCGCGTAGATACGGTCGTTCTCGATGGCCGGTACCAGGGTGTTGTACGTCTCGCCCTGGCCGTCACCGATCGAACGGCTCCACTGCTTCTTCAGCACCACTTCCTCGGTGAACTTGGTCAGCTCGGCCGGGGGCAGTTCCTTCTTGCTGTTGCTGCTGCAACCCGCCGCCAACACGGCGAGGGTGAGCACTGCTGCTTGTTTCCAACCCTTCACTTCAGGCGTCCCCTTTGGCCAGGTCATCCAGCTTCAGTTGCAGGCCACCGATCGCGGCGTCGTCGGACAGCGCGGCCTTGGCTTTTTCGTAGGCGCTGTGCGCGTCGTCGGCGCGGCCCAGCTGTACCAGCAGGTCGCCCTTGAGTTCCTCGCGGCTGGCGAGGAAGGCCTTGTCAGTGTCGCCGTCGAGCAGCTTCAGTGCGTCTTCGGCCTTGTCCTGGGCAGCCAGTACACGGGCCAGGCGCTGGCGCGAGATCTCGCCCAGGGTGGCGTCGGCCGGCTTGTCCATCACGCCTTTCAGCTCGCTGGCCGCGTCGTCCAGCTTGCCGCTGTCCACCGCTACTTTGGCGACGAACAGGCTGCCGTACTGGGCGTAGGCGCTGCCGCCGAACTCGCTCTTGAGCTTGCCGGACAGTTCGGCGACCTTGCCTGCGTCAGGCTGGCCGCTCGGGGTCAGCGAGGTTTCCAGCAGGGCCTGGTACAACGCCGAGGCGCCTTGCGACTGGTTGGCCTGGTACTTGTGCCAGGTCTGCCAGCCCATCACCACCACGCCGGCCAACAGGGCGCCGGTCAGCAGCGGCTTGCCGTTGCGGTTCCACCAGTCCTTGGCCGCTGCCAGGCCTTCATCATCGGTACTCGACACCCCAATACTCCTATTCGCCTATTCGTTGTTGAACCGCGTTACGCCTGGGCGATCGCGGTTTCCAGGTACGCGGCAAGCGCATCCCAGGCAATGTTCTGTTGTTCGCCCTGGCCACGCAGGGGCTTGACGCCGATCTCTTGCTTGGCCAGTTCATCGTCGCCGAGGATCAGGGCGAACAGCGCGCCACTTTTGTCAGCTTTCTTGAACTGGTTCTTGAAGTTGCCGCCACCGGCGTTGACCGCCAGGCGCAGGTTCGGCAGACAATCACGCAGTTGTTCGCTGATCTTCAGGCCAGCCAGCTCCGCCTGCTCACCAAAGGCACACAGGTAGACGTCGATGGTACGGCTGATCGACTCAGGTACCTGGCCCAGGGTTTCGATCAGCAGCAGCAGGCGCTCGATACCCATGGCAAAGCCAACGCCAGCAGTCGGCTTGCCGCCCATCTGCTCGACCAGGCCATCGTAGCGCCCACCGGCGCAGACCGTGCCCTGGGCACCGAGCTTGTCGGTGACCCACTCGAACACCGTCTTGCTGTAGTAATCCAGGCCGCGTACCAGCTTGGTGTTGATCACGAACGGGATGCCGGCAGCGTCAAGACGGGCCTTCACGCCCTCGAAGTGCACGCGGGACTCTTCGTCCAGGTACTCTTCTAGCTTCGGCGCGCCCACCAGGGCGGCCTGGGTACCTGCGTTCTTGCTGTCGAGGATACGCAGCGGGTTGCTCTTCAGGCGGCGCTGGCTGTCTTCGTCCAGCTGATCAATGCGCTGGGAGAGGAACTCGACCAGCGCATCGCGATAACGCGCGCGGGCTTCGCTGGTGCCCAGGCTGTTGAGCTCCAGCGTCACCGCATCCTGAATACCCAGCAACGCCCAGAGGCGCCAGGTGAGCATGATCAGTTCGGCGTCGATATCGGGGCCGGCCAGGTTGAACACCTCGACACCGATCTGGTGGAACTGACGGTAGCGTCCCAGTTGCGGGCGCTCGTGGCGGAACATCGGGCCCACGTACCAGAGTTTCTGCACTTGGCCATTACCGATGATGCCGTGCTCGAGCACTGCGCGCACGCACGCGGCGGTACCTTCCGGGCGCAAGGTCAGCGAGTCCTTGTTGTCCTGGAAGGTGTACATCTCCTTCTCGACGATATCGGTGACTTCACCGATCGAGCGCTTGAACAGCTCGGTGAACTCGACGATCGGCGTGCGGATCTGGCTGTAGCCGTAGCTGTCCAGCAGGCCGGCCACGGTGCCCTCGAAATAGCGCCACAGCGGCGACTGATCGGGCAGGATGTCGTTCATGCCACGGATGGCTTGCAGCGATTTGCTCACGAGTAGTCCTTACGAATTCTGTGTATCAGCCACGGGCGATCAGCGCCGCGTCGGCCTCGGCCTTCTCGGCCGCTTTCTGGCGGATGAGCTTTTCCAGCTCGTCGACCAGGTTGTCGTTGTTCAGCTTCTGTGACGGCTTGCCATCGATGTAGACCAGGTTCGGGGTGCCGCCGGTCAGGCCGACGTGCGACTCCTTCGCTTCGCCCGGGCCGTTGACCACGCAACCGATCACCGCCACGTCCAGCGGCACCAGCAGGTCTTCCAGGCGCCCTTCCAGCTCGTTCATGGTCTTGACCACATCGAAGTTCTGCCGCGAGCAGCTCGGGCAGGCGATGAAGTTGATCCCACGGGAACGCAGGTGCAGCGACTTGAGGATGTCGTAGCCGACCTTCACTTCCTCGACCGGGTCGGCCGCCAGCGAGATGCGGATGGTGTCACCGATACCTTCGGCCAGCAGCATACCTAGGCCGACGGCGGATTTCACCGTCCCCGAGCGCAGCCCACCGGCTTCGGTTATCCCTAGGTGCAGCGGCTGGATGATCTGCTTGGCCAGCAGGCGGTAGGCCTCGACGGCCATGAACACGTCGGAGGCCTTGACGCTGACCTTGAAATCCTGGAAGTCCAGGCGGTCCAGGTGCTCGACATGGCGCAGCGCCGACTCGACCAGCGCGGCGGGGGTGGGTTCGCCGTACTTCTTCTGCAGGTCTTTTTCCAAAGAGCCGGCGTTGACGCCGATGCGGATCGGGATACCACGGTCACGGGCGGCGTCGACCACCGCGCGCACGCGGTCTTCGCGGCCGATGTTGCCCGGGTTGATACGCAGGCAGTCAACGCCCAGTTCGGCCACACGCAGGGCGATCTTGTAGTCGAAATGGATGTCGGCGACCAGCGGCACGCTGACCAGCTTCTTGATCTTGCCGAACGCCTCGGCGGCGTCCATGTCCGGTACCGAGACACGCACGATGTCCACGCCGGCATCGACCAGGCGCTGGATCTGCGCCACGGTGGCGGCGACATCGTTGGTGTCGGTGTTGGTCATGCTCTGCACCGCGATGGGGGCATCGCCACCCACCGGCACATTGCCGACCCAGATTTTGCGGGATTCGCGACGTTTGATCGGAGATTCGCCGTGCATGACTTACTGTCCCAACTTCAGGCGAGCGGTTTCGCCACTGGTGAACGGGGCAACATCGACCGCCTGGCCGTTGTAGCTCACCTGGGCGCCACGGGCGAAGCCCAGGCGCACCGCGAATGGTGGCTTGCCGGTCAGTTCCAGGTTGTCGCCCTTGCGCTTGATGGCGCTGAACAGCACCTTGCCATTGCCATCTGTGACCTGGGTCCAGCAATCGGCGGTGAACTGGATGTGTACATTGCCGCTGCCGGCCGGGGCTGGCGCGGCTTCGACAACGGGTGCCGGAGCCACCGGCGCGGGCGCGGCGGCCACGGGAGCAGCCGGAGTGACCGGTGCGGCGGGCGCTGCCGGAGCGGTCGGCGCAGCGGCAACGACCGGCGCTTGTGGCGCAGCGGCCGGTGCGACCGGCGCAGGTGTGGCTACAGCTGCCGCGGGAGCCTCGGCGCTGCTGGCCGGTGACTGCTCGCTGGCCGCCGGTTCCAGTGACAGCGCTTCGCTTTCAGGCTGCTGGCCTTCGCTGACGGCCTGGTCTTCCGGCTCGTCCAGCGGGTGGATCTGGGTGGTGCCGTCGGCGCTCTCGACCTCGACATGCTCCAGGGCGATCTTGGCCAGGTCCTTGCCGCGCAGGCTGGTGTTGTCCTGCCACCAGAGGAAGCTGCCCCCGACCACGGCCACCAGCAGCAACAGGCTGACCACGCGCAGGATGTTGTGGGACAGGCGCACCGGCTCCTCGATGCGGCCCAGGGCATGCACTTCGCTGCCCTTGGCGTGGGTGCCGGTGATCTGGTCGAACGCCTCGACCAGCGGTGCCTGGTCCATGTCCATCAGCTTGGCGTAGGCACGGATGTAACCGCGGGCGAAGGTGTGCCCCGGCAGCTTGTCGAAGGCGCCGTTTTCCAGGTTGTTCAGCGAAGATACCGTGAGGTTGAGCTTGCGAGCGACCTCGGCCTGGCTCCAGTCCCGTTTCTCGCGGGCCTGGCGCAAGACGTCACCGGGGTTCTGGCGAGTCGCTGCTGCTACTTCAGTGTGCGCGGCTTTCATCGTTGCTCCGACAGGTATTGCTGATATTCCGGCGTACCGGGATAAAGTCGTTGTAATTGCTGGCCCAGGCGGGCCGCGTCGCCCCGGTCGTCGAGGGCGCGGGCCAGGCGGCTGCCCAGCAGCAGGCTGCGGGCATTCTGGTCGCTCAGCTGGCTGAATCGATCGTAGTAGTCCCGGGCCGGCACATAATGCCTGTTTTCGTAGGACAACTCAGCCATTTCAAGCAAAGCCCTCGGTTGCCGCTGATTGAGCCGAAGGGCTTTTTCCAGATGATCGCGGGCCTGTTCGCCCTGCCCCAGCTTCAGGGCCGTCAGCCCCAGGTTCTCGTAGACCCGGGAGCGCTCAGGATACAGGGTATCGGCGGCAGCTTGGCGGAACATCGCCTGGGCGTCGGCAAAGCGGCCCTGAGCATATAGGAAACTGCCGTAGTTGTTGCGGATTCGTGTGTCGCCCGGGCGTATGGCCAGCGCTTTCTCGAAGTGCCGGTCGGCAAGCGCAGGCTCGCCTTCTGCCTGGAACACCAAAGCCAATGCCGCATGGGCATCGGCATCGCTATTGTTCAAGGCCAGGGCCTTGCCCAGCGGCGCCTTGGCCTGCTCGGTCAAACCTTGTTGCAAATACCCAAGCCCCAACTGCACGTAGGCCCGCCCCGCTTCCTCACGCCCCTGCCGATTGGCCAGGGGATCGCCCGCGCCGCCGGACACGCAGCCAACCAGCAGCGAAAGCGTCAGGATCGACAGCGCGGCGCGCAGGGTCATGGGCGGAATGCTCGTCAGGGGCGCGCAGCGTTGTCTTGCGGCTCGTCGGCGAGCTGGCGCACGGCGATGTAGCGCTCGCTGCGACGGGTGCGGTCGTTGACCTGGCCCACCAACTGGCCACAGGCGGCATCGATGTCGTCGCCGCGGGTGGTGCGGGTGGTGACGTTGAAACCACCGTGGTGCAGCAGGTCCTGGAAGCGACGAATGGCGTTGTTGCTGGGTCGCTCGTAGCCCGAGTGCGGGAACGGGTTGAACGGGATCAGGTTGATCTTGCACGGCACGTCGCGCAGCAGCTCGATCATCTGCGCGGCATGCTCGGGCTGGTCGTTGACGTCCTTGAGCAGGGTGTACTCGATGGTGAGCACGCGCTTGCCGCCGAGCGTGGACATGTAGCCCATGCACGATTCCAGCAGCATCTTCAGCGGATACTTCTTGTTGATCGGTACCAGCTTGTTGCGCAGCTCATCGTTGGGGGCGTGCAGCGACAGCGCGAGCGACACGTCGATGTGCTTGGCCAGCTCGTCGATCATCGGTACCACACCCGAGGTGGAGAGCGTGACGCGACGCTTCGAGATGCCATAGCCCAGATCTTCCATCATGATCTTCATGGCGGCGATGACATTGTCGAAGTTCAGCAAGGGCTCGCCCATGCCCATCATGACCACGTTGGTGATGGCGCGGTCGATCTTGGCGGGGACGGTCCCGAAGGATTTGTTGGCAAGCCACACCTGGCCGATCACTTCGGCGGCGGTGAGGTTGCTGTTGAAGCCTTGCTTGCCGGTGGAGCAGAAACTGCAGTCCAGGGCGCAGCCGGCTTGCGACGATACGCACAGCGTACCGCGGTCGTCGGTGGGGATGTAGACGGTTTCGACGCAGCTGCCGGAGGCAACGCGAACCACCCACTTGCGGGTGCCGTCGGCGGAAATGTCTTCGCTGACCACTTCCGGGCCCCGAATCTCGGCAACAGCCTCGAGCTTTTCGCGCAAGACCTTGCCGACATTGGTCATGGCGGCGAAATCATCGACGCCAAAATGGTGAATCCATTTCATCACCTGCCCGGCGCGGAAGCGCTTCTCCCCGATTGAGTCGAAGAACTGTTCCATTTCCGCCAGGGTCAGCCCCAGCAGGTTGATCTTGCCAGTCGATGTCGTCATGGATTCACCCTCACACCCGTAAGCTTTCGCTTAGCGAGTGGTTACCTCGGTAGCTGCGAAGAAGTAAGCGATTTCGCGAGCGGCAGCGGCTTCGGAGTCCGAACCGTGAACGGCGTTGGCGTCGATCGACTCGGCGAAGTCGGCACGGATGGTGCCTGGAGCAGCTTCTTTAGGGTTGGTGGCGCCCATCAGCTCACGGTTCAGAGCGATGGCGTTCTCGCCTTCCAGAACCTGGACAACGACCGGGCCGGAAGTCATGAAGGCAACCAGGTCACCGAAGAAGCCACGAGCGCTGTGCTCGGCGTAGAAGCCTTCGGCTTCGGCCTTGGACAGTTGCTTGATTTTCGAAGCGACGATTTTCAGGCCGGCTTCTTCGAAGCGAGTGGTGATCTTGCCAATGACGTTTTTGGCGACGGCGTCAGGCTTGATGATCGAGAAAGTACGTTGAACAGCCATGGAAAACTCCAGAATATTGAGTGTTGCGAAAAATTAAACCCGCGAATTATACGCGGGTTCCAGGGGATTGCCTAACCTGCAGCGTGCGCTCAGTCGGCTTCTTCGATCCAGGCCGCCTGGATGGCCTCGAGCACCTTCTCGCCGCCGCGCGACGGATCGTCGCTGAAGTCGGGCAGTGCCAGCACCCAGCGGTGCAGATCGACGAAATTCACGTAACGAGGATCGACCTCGGGCTTGCTTTCGGCAAGCTGGATGGCGATCTCAAGTACATCAATCCATTTCAGGCTCATGCTCGATACCCTCAGTGCGGCGCTTCGGCGGCGTGGTTGAGCGAGTATTTGGGGATCTCGATGGTAAGGTCCTCATCACCGACGATCACCTGGCAGGCCAGGCGCGACTGCGCTTCCAGGCCCCAGGCCTTGTCCAGCATGTCTTCTTCGAGCTCATCGGCTTCCTCGAGCGAGTCGAAGCCTTCGCGCACGATACAGTGGCAGGTGGTGCAGGCGCACACGCCGCCACAGGCACTTTCCATCTCGATATGGTGCTCGTGGGCCAGTTCCAGGATATTGGTGCCCGGCTCCACTTCAACCACCAGCCCATCCGGGCAGAACTTCTCGTGCGGCAGGAAAATCACCTGGGGCATCGGTTACTCCTCGATCTCATTCAGGTTGCGCCCGGCCAGTGCGGCTTTGACCGTCGAATCAAGGCGACGGGCGGCAAATGCATCGGTCACCTGCGACAGACGCTTGGTCTGTTGCTCGATGGCGGCGCCATCGGTACCGGTGAGCAAATCACGCAATTCTTGCATCTGGAACGCGATGGCCTCGCGCTCATCTTCGCTGAGCAGGCGCTCGCCGTCGGCGTCCAGCGCGCCCTGCACCGCTTCGAGCAGGCGCTCGGCGTCGACCTGGTGCTCGCGCAGCTGGCGAGCGTGCTTGTCGGCGCCGGCATGCTCGAAGGAATCCTTGAGCATACGGGCTATCTCGCCGTCGGTCAGGCCGTAGGAGGGCTTGACCTGGATGCTCGACTCCACGCCCGAGCCCAGTTCGCGGGCCGCAACGCTGAGCAGGCCGTCAGCGTCGACCTGGAAGGTGACGCGGATCTTCGCCGCGCCCGCCACCATGGCCGGGATGCCGCGCAGTTCGAAGCGTGCCAGCGAGCGGCAGTCGCTGATCAGTTCGCGCTCACCTTGCAGCACGTGAATCATCATGGCCGACTGGCCATCTTTGTACGTGGTGAACTCCTGGGCACGCGCCACCGGGATCGTGGTGTTGCGCGGGATCACCTTCTCCATCAACCCGCCCATGGTCTCCAGACCAAGCGACAACGGGATGACGTCGAGCAGCAGCAGTTCGCCACCCTCGCGGCGGTTGCCGGCGAGCGTGTCGGCCTGGATCGCGGCGCCAATGGCGACCACCTGGTCCGGGTCGATGGAGGTCAGCGGGGTACGGCCGAACAGCGTACCGACCGCCTCGCGCACACGCGGCACGCGGGTCGAGCCACCGACCATCACCACCGCGCCGACTTCCTCCAGCTCGATGCCGCTGTCGCGCACCGCGCGGCGGCAGGCCTTGAGGCTGCGGGCGATCATGGGTTCGATCATGGCTTCGAAAGCGGCCCGGGTCAGCTCGCCCTGCCAGGTGCCATGCTGGACGCTGACCGCTTCACTGTCGGTCAAGGCCTCCTTGGCCGCGCAGGCAGTCTGCAGCAGCAGGCGCTGGGTGGCCGGGTCGAGGTCGGCGGACAAACCTGCCTGCTCGATGATCCAGCCGGCGATCGCATGGTCGAAGTCATCACCGCCCAGGGCCGTGTCCCCACCGGTGGCCAGCACTTCGAAGACCCCGGCGGTCAGGCGCAGGATGGAGATATCGAAGGTGCCGCCGCCCAGGTCGAAGATCGCCACGACGCCTTCGGCGTTCTGGTCCAGGCCATAGGCCACGGCCGCCGCGGTCGGCTCGTTGAGCAAGCGCAGGACGTTGAGGCCGGCCAGCTTGGCGGCGTCCTTGGTGGCCTGGCGTTGGGCGTCGTCGAAATAGGCTGGCACGGTGATCACCGCACCGACCAGCTCGCCGCCGAGGGTTTCCTCGGCGCGCTGACGCAGCACCTTGAGGATGTCAGCCGACACTTCCACCGGGCTTTTCGGCCCCTGGACGGTGTCGATGAACGGCATGTGCGACTCGCCACCGACAAAGCGGTACGGCAGCTGCTCGCCCAATTGCTTGACGTCTGCCAGGCCACGCCCCATCAGGCGCTTGACCGACAGGATGCTGTTGAGCGGGTCATTGGGAGCGGCTTCGCGCGCGGCCAGGCCAACTTCGACGGCGTTGTCGAGGTAGCGCACGGCGGACGGCAGGATGACGTTGCCCTGCGTATCGGGCAGCGGTTCGCTGCGCCCGCTGCGTACAGCGGCGACGAGGGAGTTGGTGGTGCCCAGGTCGATGCCCACCGCCAGGCGGCGCTGGTGCGGCTGGGGGCTCTGACCGGGTTCGGCGATCTGCAGTAGGGCCATGCTTATCTGAGTACCTTAGGCGTCGTCACGGCAACGCCGGGATTAATCGTCGAGGCGCTCTTCCAGTTGGCGCACTTCTTGGGCGAGCTTGTCGAGGAACTGCATGCGGCGCATCAGGCGTTCGGCCTTGTCGCGCTGGGCGGCGTCATCCCAACAGTCGGCGAAGTCATCGTTCAATGTGTCCTGGGCGACCTTGAGCCGCTTCTTGAACACACCGACACCGTCCAGGTCGGCTTCGTCCTGCAGCTCTTCGAGCTCTTCGCGCCACTGCATCTGCTGCAGCAGGAAGTCCGGGTCGTGCACGGTGACTTCCTGGGGCACTTCGTGGCCACCGATGGCCAGCAGGTAACGGGCGCGGCGCGGCGCGCTGCGCAAGGTCTGGTAGGCGTCGTTCAGCGCGGCGGACTTTTCCAGGGCGACCCGCTGCTCGCGCTCGGAGGCGTCGGCGAAACGGTCAGGATGAACCTCGCGGGCCAGTTCGCGATAACGAACGGCCAGCTTGTCGAGGTCCAGGCGGAAGGCCGGCTGCAGGTCGAACAGGGCGTAATGGCAAGGAGTACCCACGTCAAGCCTCAGACATTGAAGCTTTCGCCGCAGCCACACTCACCGCGCACGTTGGGGTTGTTGAACTTGAAGCCTTCGTTCAACCCTTCCTTGACGAAGTCCAGCTCGGTGCCATCGAGATAGACCAGGCTCTTCGGGTCGATGATGACCTTCACGCCATGGTTCTCGAACACCTGGTCTTCTTCTGCCAGTTCATCGACGAACTCCAGCACGTAGGCCAGGCCCGAGCAGCCGGTAGTGCGCACGCCCAGGCGAATGCCCTCACCCTTGCCGCGCCCGTCGAGGGAGCGGCGAATGTGGTTGGCGGCGGCTTCTGTCATGCTGATAGCCATCAGAACTCCTTACCTTGCGTCAGGCGACTCAGATCAAGCCTTTCTTCTGCTTGTAATCGCGAACAGCGGCCTTGATGGCATCTTCGGCGAGCACGGAGCAGTGGATCTTGACCGGCGGCAACGCCAGCTCTTCAGCCAGCTGGGTGTTCTTGATGGTCTCGGCCTCGTCCAGGGTCTTGCCCTTCATCCACTCGGTGGCGAGGGAGCTGGAGGCGATGGCCGAACCGCAGCCGTAGGTCTTGAACTTGGCGTCTTCGATGATGCCTTGCTCGTTGACCTTGATCTGCAGGCGCATCACGTCACCGCAGGCCGGGGCGCCGACCATGCCGGTGCCGACATCCGGATCGTCGGCGTTCATCTTGCCGACGTTGCGCGGGTTTTCGTAGTGGTCGATGACCTTTTCACTGTATGCCATGGTGCAATTCCTTCCTCATCAGGGAGCCGCTCTTGCCGGCGACTGCTTAGTGGGCGGCCCACTCGATCTTGGAGATGTCGACGCCGTCTTTGTACATGTCCCACAGCGGCGACAATTCACGCAGCTTGTTGACTGCCTTGCAGACTTCCTGCGCGGCGTAGTCGACTTCTTCTTCGGTGGTGAAGCGGCCGAAGGAGAAGCGGATCGAGCTGTGCGCCAGCTCGTCGTTGCGGCCCAGGGCACGCAGGACGTAGGACGGCTCGAGCGAAGCGGAGGTACAGGCCGAACCGGACGACACGGCGATATCCTTCAGGGACATCAGCAGCGACTCGCCTTCGACGTAGTTGAAGCTCAGGTTCAGGTTGTGCGGTACACGGGCGGTCTGGCTGCCGTTGACGTACAGCTCTTCGAGGTCGGAGACCTGCTTGAAGAAGCGGTCGCTCAGGGCCTTGATGCGCACGTTCTCGGCGGCCATTTCCTGCTTGGCGATGGCGAAGGCTTCGCCCATGCCGACGATCTGGTGGGTCGGCAGGGTGCCCGAACGCATGCCGCGCTCATGGCCACCGCCGTGAATGATGGCTTCCAGGCGTACCCGCGGCTTGCGGCTGACGTACAGCGCGCCGATGCCTTTGGGGCCGTAGACCTTGTGCGCCGAGAACGACATCAGGTCGACTTTCAGTTTTTGCACGTCGATCTCGACCTTGCCCGCCGACTGGGCGGCGTCGACATGGAACAGCACGCCGCGGGAGCGAGTCAGCTCACCGATGGCGGCGATGTCGTTGATCGAGCCGACTTCGTTGTTCACATGCATCAGCGAGACCAGGATGGTGTCGTCGCGCAGGGCGGCTTCGACCATGGCCGGGGTGACGATACCGTCTTCGCCCGGCTCGAGATAGGTGACCTCGAAACCTTCACGCTCGAGCTGGCGAGCGGTGTCCAGGACCGCCTTGTGCTCGATCTTGGAGGTGATGATGTGCTTGCCCTTGGTCTGATAGAAGTGTGCCACGCCTTTCAGAGCGAGGTTGTCGGACTCGGTGGCACCGCTGGTCCAGACGATTTCGCGCGGGTCGGCGTTGATCAGCTCGGCGACCTGGCGGCGGCCGTTCTCGACTGCTTCTTCCGCTTTCCAGCCGAACACGTGGGAGCGCGAGGCCGGGTTACCGAAGTTCCCGTCGACCAGCAGGCACTCGGCCATCTTCTGGGCGACACGGGGATCGACCGGGGTGGTCGCGGAGTAATCGAGGTAGATCGGCAACTTCATTGAGTATCTCCTATCAGGCGGTGGCGTCGCTCGTCGCTGCAGTTTCAGTCGACGGCGGACGTCTCAATCTTGTCCAGCTGGGCAATTCGACCGGCGACACGGCGCAAGTCCTGGCGCTGGGCGACTTCCTGCACCTCGCGGCGCATGACGAGGTCGGCCAGGCTGATGCCGCTGAGGAATTCGTGGATCTGCTGGCTCAGGTCGCACCACAGGTGGTGAGTCAGGCAGGTATCACCGGCATGGCAATCCCCCAGGCCCTGGCAACGGGTGGCATCGACCGATTCGTTGACCGCGTCGATGACCTGGGCCACCTGGATGGTTTCCATGCCGCGCGACAGCTGGTAGCCGCCGCCTGGGCCGCGAACGCTGGAAACCAGGCTGCTGCGGCGCAGCTTGGCAAACAGCTGTTCCAGATAAGAGAGGGAAATGCCCTGGCGCTCGGAAATATCGGCCAAAGACACCGGCCCATGCTGCGCGTGCAACGCCAGGTCGAGCATGGCGGTCACGGCGTATCGGCCTTTGGTAGTCAGTCGCATGGCGTGTGGTTACCACGGGAGTTACAAGATGTGTGCGAGTATGCGATTCCCGAGCATTTAAGTCAACTATTAGACCTAGTGCTTTAGTCGGGTATGCATGTGGAAGGCGGGCGCGAGTGTAGCAGACAAGGGGCGCAAGCACACGCCCCTTGTGTCAGGCCGGCGGAATCAATGCGACTGAGTGTCGCCCCGGGCCACCTGCTTCACTTCAGCGAAGTCGTCGGCAGGCAGTGCTGGCAGCTCCTTGGCACAGTAGTCGCTACCCATCCTGGTCATCGCGCCACACATCCCCTCCAGCCGCTCGTCGACTGCCTGCAGGTGGTCGAGCATCTGGCCGATGGCCCGCGCCACCGGGTCGGGCATGTCGCCGCTGACGCCATAGGCGTCGAAGCCGATCTTCTCGGCCATCGCCTTGCGCTTGGCCTCGACCGCGTCGTCTTCGGTCTTGACGATGATCCGCCCGGGAATGCCGACCGCGGTGGCGCCGGCCGGCACCGCCTTGGTGACCACCGCGTTGGAGCCGATCTTGGCGCCAGCACCGACAGTGAACGGCCCCAGTACCTTGGCGCCCGCGCCCACCACCACGCCATTCTCCAGCGTGGGGTGGCGTTTGCCCTTGTTCCAGCTGGTGCCACCCAGGGTCACGCCCTGGTAGAGCGTGACGTCATCACCAATCTCGGCGGTCTCGCCAATGACGATGCCCATGCCGTGGTCAATGAAGAAGCGCCGGCCGATGGTGGCACCGGGATGAATCTCGATACCGGTCATCCAGCGACCGAAGTTCGACACCAGGCGCGCCAGCCACTTGAAATCGCGGACCCACAGGGCATGGCCCAGCCGGTGCAGCCAGATCGCGTGCATGCCCGGGTAGCAGGTCAGCACTTCAAAGGCATTGCGCGCCGCCGGGTCACGATGGAAAACGCTCTGGATATCTTCACGCAGACGCTCGAACATCTGTTCAGTCCTTCCGTTTATGCGGCTCGCCCCGTGCGACTTTCTGGGTCTCGGTGAGGATGCCGCGCAAAATGCTCATTTCCGGACGCTCGACCGAGCTTCGCCCATACAACCGGCGCAGGCGCGCCATCAGGTGCTTGGGCTTCTCGGGGTCAAGGAAGCCGATGTCCACCAGGGTTTTCTCCAGGTGGTCATAGAACAGCTCCATTTCGTCCATGGTCGCCAGCTCGCTGGCGTCGACCTTCTCGACCTTGGTCGCCGCGCCCTGCCCTGCCAGCCAGGCCATGCGCACCTCATAAGAGAGCACCTGGACGGCGGCGGCCAGATTCAGCGAGCTGAAGCCGGGGTTCGAGGGAATGTGCACGTGAAAGTGACATCGCTGCAGTTCTTCGTTGGTCAGGCCGGCGTGCTCGCGCCCGAACACCAGGGCGATCTCTTCACCACCGACGGCATGCGCCACGGCCTTGGCCCCGCACTCCCGGGGGTCGATCAACGGCCAGGGGATGCTGCGCTCGCGGGCACTGGTGCCCATGACCAGGCTGCAGCCGACCAACGCCTGCTCAAGCGTATCGACCACCTGGACATTGTCGAGCAGGTCATCGGCGCCAGAGGCACGCGCCGAGGCTTCGGCAGAGGGAAATGCCTTTGGCTGCACCAGCACCAGCCGCGACAGGCCCATGTTTTTCATGGCACGCGCAGCGCCACCGATGTTGCCGGGATGGCTGGTATTGACCAGGACAACACGAATATTTTGCAGCAAGGTGTCGTGCTCTCGGATGCAGATAATATGAGGGTTCGATCTTACAGAACCGACCAGCGTAACGCCATGAAAGCAAATGTGGCACTTCAGTCGTTAAAGTTTTCTGCTAGAATGGTCGGCTTTCTTCTTTAACATCTCCAGGTGACCTTCCCATGCAGCCTATGCTGAATATCGCCCTGCGCGCGGCTCGCAGCGCCAGTGAACTGATTTTCCGCTCCATCGAACGCCTGGACAGCATCAAAGTCGACGAAAAGCAGGCCAAGGACTACGTGTCCGAGGTTGACCGCGCCGCCGAGAAGGTCATCGTCGACGCCCTGCGCAAAGCCTACCCGAACCACTCGATCCAGGGTGAAGAAACCGGCCTGCACGCTGGCAAAGGCGAAGAAGGCAAGGATTACCTGTGGATCATCGATCCGCTGGACGGCACCACCAACTTCCTGCGTGGCGTGCCGCACTTCGCCGTCAGCATCGCCTGCAAATATCGCGGCCGCCTCGAGCACGCCGTGGTCCTCGACCCGGTTCGCCAGGAAGAATTCACCGCCAGCCGTGGCCGTGGCGCCCAACTGAACGGCCGCCGCATCCGCGTCAGCTCGCGCACCAGCCTGGAAGGCGCATTGCTGGGCACCGGCTTCCCGTTCCGTGACAACCAGATGGCCGACCTGGACAACTACCTGGGCATGTTCCGCGCCCTGACCGGCCAGACCGCCGGCATCCGCCGCGCCGGCTCCGCCAGCCTGGACCTGGCCTATGTCGCCGCCGGCCGCTTCGACGCCTTCTGGGAGTCGGGCCTGTCCGATTGGGACATGGCCGCAGGCGTGCTGCTGATCCAGGAAGCCGGTGGCCTGGTGAGCGACTTCAACGGTGGCCACGACTTCCTCGAGAAGGGTCACATCGTCGCGGGCAACATCAAGTGCTTCAAGGCCGTGCTCACTGCCATCCAGCCGCACCTGCCCGAGTACATGAAGCGCTGACCACCGCGGCCCCAGCCTAACAGCCAAAGTCCTCACACGTGCTTGAAACAAAAACCGGCGCCCTCTCAGGCACCGGTTTTTTTATGGCTGCATAAGCCGCCGGCGCTATCAGCACAAGCACTTCAGACGCGCGTGTACCCCTCACGCTTAAGACACTCATCCGGCAAGGCCCGGGTGACGACCGACAACAAGGCAAACAAGTCCTTGTCCGGATTTTTTATATGCGCACTGAACAACCTGAGCACACCGTGAAACTCAGAACGTTTCACGTCAACCGTCTCCCTGCTGCCTTCGACCATCTCAGAGATGCGAACCACATAAGATTCTTGCTTGGGGTTGGCGGTCACGGCTTCTGCCAGTCGGCCCAAGAACGCCTCAACCTCGGTTGTAACAGCCATCTGTTCTTGACTACGCCGACGATTGGCCCCTGGAACATAATCTCGATAGGCACCCCCATAGATTTCCGAGGCATTCGCGACCAGATGCATGAAACTCTTGACCCCTCCGAACCCACCTTTTGATGCTTCCACCAACGTTTCAGCGCCTCCTGACACCTCGGCGAATGATCCCTCCCACGTGCGCTCATCAACCTTTTGGACATCCTCTACCAAATGATCTGACACCTGACAGTTCATCTCTCGCCTCCCAGCACTGCCCCCCAGCGACAGCTCCCAATAATATGACTCCCCTTCCTGCACTGCGGGTGCGCCACTTCGAGCCGCCAACAACGCCTTCATCTGCTCATTAGTGTACTCCTGCGTCTTTTTCTTCTCGGGCTTCACCTTGGAATTCAACACATCTCCAGAGGCCGTCACCCTCGCCCTCAACAGGTCGATTCGCTCTCCCAAATCATTAATAAACTTTGGATCTATATGTTCCGTCCCCAGGTTATCGTCGAGCAGCGCCAGCAGTTCCACCGAAAAATAGAAACAAGCGAGTCCATCCCCCCCTTTAAACTGGAAAAGGTTTTTCCCCTTGAAATTCATCACTTCGACCGAGTCCAGAGCAGTCGCATCCATGTGATAAAGGACGTATGACATACTTTTAATCTGCATCTTCGTCAGGTCAGCATTCTCATAACCAACCTTATTAGACAATGCATTGGCAACTCGCAAATTATCGATAAAATCAGCCTTGCTTTTTTCCTGTCCACGCCCACCAGGCACGCAGTTCACGATAAGGTCCCAAACGCGCCGAACATGACTGCGGTCCATCTCCAGAATTTTTTTCAACTCTTTGACTGCGTAGGCCTCGCCATACTTATTGTAATTTGACTGGAATAGACTCTTCTCACTTGATACCGATTTTCTACTAGCCGAATCAAAATGATCATCCTTACGCAAATCAAAACCACCCAATACTTTTTTTGACTCACTGCCTACATATGTCATCGCACACCCTCACTGAGTAATCCTCCATAAAAGCATACCCAGAAAGCACACACTTCAACCTAGCGTCGCATTTTTTTATAGACACCAAGGAAATGCTAACAAGCGTCCGTAAAGCCTCCATGCCACCACCAGAACAGCCGCATACAGCAGACGAATTTCTACGCCTTTACCGAATAGATACCACAATCTTCGCCCTAGGAAACTCGTACCCGAGCCACGTCTAGTGCGTCTGCCGAGACAACATATACCGAGGTAACTTGCGAGATATCACGACGAGGAGGGTGCTGGACAAAGCGCTGACACCAGGACCTGGTCAGCCAATCCAGAAACATGGACGCTAGTCGCTTTGCACGCTGCGTATTAGTGAGCCGATCACTCAGGATCCCGCCAACGATCAGGTACCCATGAATCTTGAGGGAGTTGCCCCGCGATAGTACCAAGTCTACCTGGCACTATCGCGAAACGTCTTTTGCAGGCAATCTGCAGTTTACTGCCCCGGCTGGTTCTGGCTCAGGACCAGCTTGCCATTCTTGTCCAGCGGGATGGTCGAGCCCGGCTCGTGATCCATCTTCACCTTGCCCACCTGGTCACCGATGGTATAGGTCACGTTGTAACCCACGACCTTGTCGCTGATGTCGTTGACCGTGTTGCAGCGCGTCTGCGTGGTGGTGTAGGTGTCACGCTCCTGCATGCCTTCCTGCACCTTGTTGCCGGCATAGCCGCCACCGACCGCGCCGGCCACGGTGGCAATCTTCTTGCCGGTACCGCCGCCAATCTGGTTACCCAGCAAGCCACCGGCGATGGCGCCGACCACCGTACCGGCGATCTGGTGCTGATCCTTGACCGGCGCCTGGCGTGTCACGGCGACATCCTTGCAAACCTCACGCGGCGTTTTCACCTGCTGCTTGATCGGCTGCACGTCGGTGACCTGGGCGTACTCAGGCCCTTTGTTCACCAAGCTGTAGGTCGCCACAGCACCTCCGGCGGTTACACCGACAGCACCCAGAACCGCACCCACCAGCATTGATTTGTTCACGTGAACCTCCTGATCGTACCTGCGGGCTCCGGCCCGCCTTCTTCCCAGCCTTGGAGCAAAAAAAAAGGCGCGAGTTCAACACTCGCGCCTCTCTTTACGCCAAATGGCGTAGGACGAAGCCTTACGGACGGTCGTCCACACCCTCGTTCTTGACCGGAGGGATCAGGTCTTCGCTGTTCAGGTTCAGCCAGATCAGCACCACGTTGGCGATGTAGATCGACGAGTAGGTACCCGCCATGACACCGATGAACAGCGCCAGGGAGAAGCCGAACAGGTTGTCGCCACCGAAGAACAGCAGCGCGGCGATGGCCAGCAAGGTCGACACCGAGGTGGCGACGGTACGCAGCAGGGTCTGGGTGGTCGAGATGTTGATGTTCTCGATCAGCGAGGCCTTGCGCATGACCCGGAAGTTCTCGCGCACCCGGTCGAATACGACGATGGTGTCGTTGAGCGAGTAGCCGATGATCGCCAGCACCGCCGCCAGCACCGTCAGGTCGAAGGTGATCTGGAAGAACGACAGGATACCCAGGGTGACCACCACGTCGTGGATCAACGAGATGATCGCACCCACGGCGAACTTCCACTGGAAGCGGAAGGCCAGGTAGATCAGGATGCCGCCCAGGGCCAGCAGCATGCCCAGGCCGCCCTGGTCGCGCAGCTCCTCACCCACCTGCGGGCCGACGAATTCGACCCGCTTGATGGTGGCCGGGTTGTCGCCGCCCACCTTCTGCAGGGCTTCGGCTACCTTGTTGCCCAGCAGCGGGTCATCGCCCGGCATACGCACCAGCAAGTCGGTGGTAGCGCCGAAGCTTTGCACCACGGCATCGTGGAAGCCAGAGCTGACCAGCTCGGTACGCACTTTTTCCAGGTCCGCCGGGCGCTCGTAGGTGAGCTCGATCAGCGTGCCGCCGGTGAAGTCCAGGCCGAAGTTCAGGCCCTTGTGCCACCAGCTGAACAGCGCCAGCACGGTGAGCAGCAAGGTGATGGCGAACGCGACATTGCGCACGCCCATGAAGTTGATGGTTTTCATCGCAGCTCCCTCAAACCCACAGCTTCTTGATGTCACGCCCGCCACAGGTCAGGTTGACCAGTGCACGGGTCACCATGACGGCGGTGAACATCGAGGTGAAAATCCCGAGGGACATGGTGACCGCGAAGCCCTTGACCGGGCCGGTACCCATGGCGAACAGGATACCGCCGACCAGCAGGGTGGTCAGGTTGGCGTCGACGATCGCTGAGTAGGCGCGGTTGAAACCTTCGTGGATGGCGCGCTGCACCGACATGCCGGCGGCGATCTCTTCACGAATACGCGAGAAGATCAGCACGTTGGCGTCCACCGCCATACCCATGGTCAGCACGATACCAGCGATACCCGGCAGGGTCAGCGTGGCGCCCAGCAGCGACATCAGCGCCAGCAGCAGGACCATGTTGCCCGCCAGAGCGATAGTGGCCAGGACACCGAAGCCACGGTAGATGGCGATGATGAACAGTGAGACGAACAGCATGCCCCACAGGGACGCATCGATACCCTTGGTGATGTTGTCGGCACCCAGGCTCGGGCCGATGGTGCGCTCTTCAGCGAAGTACATCGGCGCGGCCAGGCCACCGGCACGCAGCAGCAGGGCCAGCTCGGACGATTCGCCCTGGCCGTTCAGGCCGGTGATGCGGAACTGGCTGCCCAGCGGCGACTGGATGGTCGCCAGGCTGATGATCTTCTTCTCTTCCTGGAAGGTCTGCACCGCGACTTCTTTCTCGACGCCGTCGACGGTCTGCTTGACGTAGCGGGTGACCGGCTTCTGCTCGATGAAGATCACCGCCATGCTGCGCCCGACATTGGTGCGGGTGGCGCGGCTCATCAGCTCGCCACCGTGGCCGTCCAGGCGGATGTTCACCTGCGGGCGACCGTGCTCGTCGAAGCTGGCCTGGGCGTCGGTGACCTGGTCACCGGTGATGATCAGGCCGCGCTCGACCGGAGCGGAGCGGCCGCCTTCGCGGAACTCGAACACCTCGGTGGTGGCTTTCGACGCACCGGGTTCAGCGCCGAAGCGGAATTCCAGGTTGGCGGTCTTGCCGAGAATACGCTTGGCTTCGGCGGTGTCCTGCACACCCGGCAGCTCGACCACGATGCGGTTGGCGCCCTGGCGCTGAACCAGCGGCTCGGCCACGCCCAGCTCGTTGACACGGTTGCGGACGGTGGTCAGGTTCTGCTTGATCGAGTATTCGCGGATCTCGGCGACTTTCGCCTGAGTCAGCGCCAGACGCAGCACGGCGAGCTCGTTGCGCTCGGTGGTGGTCAGGTCGAAATCATTGAAATTCTTGCGGATCAGGGCACGAGCCTGCTCGCGGGTAGCGTCATCGGCGAAGCCCAGCATGATGCCGCCGTCCTGCTGGGGCAGGCTGCGGTAGCGGACGCGCTCTTTGCGCAGCAAGGTCTTGACCTCGCCTTCGTAGACTTTCATGCGGGCCGTCATGGCCTTGTCCATGTCCACTTCCAGCAGGAAGTGCACACCACCGGACAGGTCCAGGCCCAGTTTCATCGGGCTGGCACCCAGGCTGCGCAGCCACTGCGGGGTGGTCTGGGCCAGGTTCAGGGCCACGACGTAGTCGTCTCCCAGGGCCTTGCGCGCCACATCCTTGGCCGGCAGCTGGTCTTCCTGGTTGGTCAGGCGCACCAGCGCACTGCCCTTCACGCCCAGGCTGCCGCCTTTGACGGCGATGCCGGCATCGGTCAGCGCCTTGGTGACGCGGTCGAGGTCGGCCTGGCTGACATGCAGGGCGGAACTGGCGCCGCTGATCTGCACCGCCGGATCATCCGGGTAGAGGTTGGGTGCGGAATAAATGAAGCCGACCGCCAGTACCACCACGATCAGCAGGTATTTCCACAGAGGGTATTTGTTCAGCATCACGCCGCCCGTTCAAGACGCGGGGCGCTTTGCGCGCCCCGACTGGAAAAATGAAACCGGTAACTCAGATAGCCTTGAGCGTACCTTTTGGCAAGGTCGCGGCAATGGCGCCCTTCTGGAACTTCAGCTCGACATTGTCCGATACTTCCAGGACCACGAAGTCATCGGAAACCTTGACGATCTTGCCGGCGATGCCGCCGTTGGTGACAACTTCGTCACCTTTCTGCAAGTTGCTCAGCAGGTTCTTCTGCTCTTTGGCGCGCTTGGCCTGCGGGCGCCAGATCATCAGGTAGAAGATGACCAGGAAGCCGACCAGGAAGATCCACTCGAAGCCGGTACCGGCAGGGCCGGCGGCTGGGGCTGCAGCGTCCGCGTAGGCGGCGGGAATCAAGAAGCTCATTGGGCTCTCCTAATGGAATTTCTAATAATGGGTGCGAACAGTCAGTCCAAAGGCGGCACAGGCAGCCCGCGCTTGGCGTAGAAGGCGTCGACAAAGGCGGCCAATTTACCCTGTTGAATAGCCTCGCGTAAACCGGCCATCAAGCGCTGGTAATGGCGCAAGTTGTGGATGGTATTCAGCATGCTGCTCAACATTTCGCCGCACTTGTCCAGGTGGTGCAGATAAGCGCGGGAGAAGTTGGTGCAGGTGTAGCAATCGCAGGTCGGATCCAGCGGCGAATCATCGTGGCGATGGAACGCGTTGCGGATCTTGATCACCCCGGTATCGACGAACAGATGGCCGTTGCGCGCATTGCGCGTGGGCATCACGCAGTCGAACATGTCGACGCCGCGGCGCACACCCTCTACAAGATCCTCCGGCTTGCCTACCCCCATAAGGTAACGAGGTTTGTCAGCCGGCATTTGCGCGGGCAGGTAGTCCAGCACCTTGATCATCTCGTGCTTGGGCTCGCCCACCGACAGGCCGCCGATGGCCAGGCCGTCGAAGTCGATGTTGACCAGCGCCTCCAGCGAGCGCATGCGCAGGTCTTCATACATGCCGCCCTGGACGATGCCGAACAGCGCCGCGGTGTTGTCGCCGTGGGCGTTCTTCGAGCGCTGGGCCCAGCGCAGCGACAGCTCCATGGAGGTGCGCGCCACATCGTGCTCGGCCGGGTACGGCGTGCACTCGTCGAAGATCATCACGATGTCCGAGCCCAGGTCGCGCTGCACCTGCATGGACTCTTCCGGGCCCATGAACACTTTCGAACCATCCACAGGCGATGCGAAGGTCACGCCTTCCTCCTTGATCTTGCGCATGGCGCCCAGGCTGAACACCTGGAAACCACCGGAATCAGTGAGGATAGGGCCTTTCCATTGCATGAAGTCGTGCAGGCCGTTGTGTTTCTTGATGACCTCGGTACCTGGGCGCAGCCACAGGTGGAAGGTGTTGCCGAGGATGATCTCGGCGCCGATGGCCTCGATGTCGCGCGGCAGCATGCCCTTGACCGTGCCGTAGGTGCCCACCGGCATGAAGGCCGGGGTCTCGACGGTGCCACGGGGGAAAGTCAGCCGGCCGCGACGGGCCTTGCCGTCGGTGGCCAGCAGTTCGAACGACATTCGACAGGTGCGACTCATGCTTGATCCTCTGGGCCGCGTGGCGCCGGATTGCGGGTGATGAACATGGCATCACCGTAACTGAAGAAGCGGTAGCCCTGCTCGACCGCCGCCGCGTAGGCGGCCATGGTCTCGGGGTAACCGGCGAAGGCCGAGACCAGCATCAGCAGCGTGGACTCCGGCAGGTGGAAGTTGGTGACCAGGCAGTCGACCACGTGGAACGGCCGGCCCGGGAAGATGAAGATGTCGGTGTCGCCGCTGAAGGCCTTGAGCACGCCATCGCGCGCCGCGCTCTCCAGCGAACGCACGCTGGTGGTGCCCACGGCGATCACCCGGCCACCACGGGCGCGGCAGGCCTCGACCGCGTCGACCACGTCCTGGCTCACTTCGAGCCACTCTTTATGCATGGTGTGGTCTTCGATCTTGTCGACCCGCACCGGCTGGAAGGTGCCGGCGCCCACGTGCAGGGTGACGAAGGCGCGCTCGACGCCCTTGGCGGCGATCTTTTCCAGCAGCGCCTCGTCGAAGTGCAGGCCGGCGGTGGGCGCGGCCACGGCGCCGGCGCGCTCGGCGTAGACGGTCTGGTAGCGCTCGCGGTCGGCGCCTTCGTCCGGGCGGTCGATGTACGGCGGCAGCGGCATGTGGCCGACGCGTTCGAGCAGCGGCAGCACCTCTTCGCTGAAGCGCAGTTCGAACAGCGTGTCGTGGCGAGCGACCATTTCAGCTTCGCCACCGCCGTCGATGAGAATCTGCGCGCCCTCTTTCGGCGCCTTGCTGGCACGCACGTGGGCCAGCACACGGTGGCTGTCGAGCACGCGCTCGACCAGCACTTCCAGCTTGCCGCCGGAGGCTTTCTGGCCGAACAGCCGCGCCGGGATCACCCGGGTGTTGTTGAACACCATCAGGTCGCCCGGGCGCAGGTACTCGAGCAGGTCGGTGAACTGCTTGTGGGCCAGCTCGCCGCTGGGGCCGTCGAGCACGAGCAGACGGCTGCCGTGGCGCTCGGCCAGTGGGTGGCGGGCGATGAGTGAGTCAGGGAGTTCGAAAGAGAAATCGGCGACGCGCATGATGATGTTCGGTTCGACAGGGCCGGGAAGTTTAGCCCAATGCGTGAAAATTGACCATGAAAGCCGATTGACCGGCTTGTGCGACCTCTCTATACTGCGGCGCCACAAGCCCTGATGGCGGAATTGGTAGACGCGGCGGATTCAAAATCCGTTTTCGAAAGGAGTGGGAGTTCGAGTCTCCCTCGGGGCACCAAGATCCAGAAAAAACCGACCTTATGGTCGGTTTTTTTGTGCCCGCAGTTTCTCCCCCGCCCCTCCCCCTGTAGGAGCCAGCCTTGCTGGCGAATGGAGGGTCAGGCCACCAATGCAGCTCAATGCAGCTCAATGCAGCTCAATGCAGCTCAATGCAGCTCAATGCAGCTCAATGCAGCTCAATGAGCTTGAAGGGATAGGTGATCCCCGTCCAGCGCAAAACTCGGCAGGTACCAGAAGCCAAGCACCAAGGCTAAGCTGGCGCAAAACCTCAAAAATCCAGCCTGCCATGACTCTGACCTCTCGCCCAGTACAAGCCACTGATATCCCCGCCATCTGCAGCTTCCCCCAAGGCCCGGAAGAGCTGTTCTACATGTTCCCCAAAGCCACCTACCCACTGACACCCGCGCAATTGAGCGAAGCCATCGCCCAACGCAGCGGTTCCACGGTAGTTGAGGCCGATGGCGCGATCGTTGGCTTTGCCAACTTCTACAAGGCTGAACAAGGCGGTATCTGCGCGCTGGGCAATGTCGTGGTGGCACCGGCGGCACGGGGCCAGGGCGTAGCTCGATACCTGGTGCAGTGCATGATCGGGCTGGCGCGTGAACAATTCGCAGCGCGAGAGGTATGGGTGTCGTGCTTCAACCACAACACGGCGGGATTGCTGCTTTATCCACAGCTGGGATTCGTGCCATTCGGGATCGAGGAGCGGCAGACATCAGATGGGGCCAGAGTGGCGTTGGTGCAGATGAGGCAGATACTGGGCTAACGTTGATGCGGATCGCCTGTGTTCGGTGGTGCATGGGTTGGGGCTGCTTTGCGGCCCATCGCGGGACAAGCCCGCTCCTACAGGGCTCGCGTTTATTCCAGGAGCCAGCGTTTCGCGCACGCGCAGCCTGAACATGAGCAAGGGCTTGGATCATTCCTCAACGTCACCGCCGGCCAGGACCTGTGGCAGATATCACTAACTGGGACTCTGTACCGCTTGCTGTAGGCCTCTTCTCGACGTTCGATCAGAAAACTTACGTTACACCCTGCTAAGGCCCCCACCGAACCTTGCCCTTGATCCAACGTCGGAACCTACATCTCCCCTTCGAGGTTCCCCCACGTGAAAGCCCTCCTCGCCCGCAAATACCGCCTGGTGGTCAAGACCATCGGCTACATCGGCTGGTCGCTGTTCTGGCTGCTGATCTGGGACGTGCTGGTCACCATCGACTTCATGCTGTTCTTCAACAGCAAGTTCACCCTGCCGCTGATCCCGCTCACCCTGCTGGGTTCGGCACTGGTGGTGTTGGTGAGTTTTCGCAACAGCAGCGCCTACAACCGCTGGTGGGAGGCGCGCACGTTGTGGGGGGCGCTGGTGAACGGTTCACGCAGCTTCGCCCGCCAGGTACTGACGCTGGTCGATGATCCGGCTGACGGGCCGAACCCGGTCAAGGCCACGTTGTTGCGCCGCCATATCGCCTATGTAAACTGCCTGGCGGCTCACTTGAAGGGGGAGCCGTGCCCGGGTGAACTGATGGCCTTCATCCCGCCCCAGGAGTTCGAGCGGCGCAATCGCTCGAACAACTTCGCCAACGACATCCTCGGCGGCTCGGCGGCGTTGCTGGCCCGGGAGTATCAGGCCGGACGCCTGGACAGCATCCGCCTGGCGCGGTTGGAGTCGACGCTGGTGGACCTGTCCAATGCCCAAGGCGGTATGGAGCGGATTGCAAACACGCCGCTGCCCTACCCTTATGTGTACTTTCCGCGGCTGTTCATCACGCTGTTTTGCCTGATCGTGCCGGTGGGGCTGGTGGAGTCGCTGGGGTGGTTCACGCCGCTGGCGTCGACGGTGGTGGGGTTCATGCTGCTGGCGATCGAACGGATCGGCACGGACCTGCAGAGTCCGTTCCGCTTCAGTGAGCATCAGATTCCGATGGATACGATCTGCGAGACCATCGAGCGCAATCTGGAATCGATGCAGCGTGGGGAGCAGGTGTCTGCGGCAAACGCCATACCGTAGGCGCCAGCCTTGCTGGCGAAGCCGGCAGCGTGGTGCATGGCACCGGCTGACGCCGGTGTTCGCCGGCAAGGCCGGCTCCTACAGGGATAACACCTAGGCCCTGACAAAGCGCTGGCGCAATACATCGCTCAGCGCATCCACCAACAGCACCAACACCAGCATGGCGATGATCACCGTACTGGCCTGGGCCTCCTGGAACAGGCTCAGGGTCGCGTACAGCATCTGCCCCAAACCGCCCGCGCCGACAAAGCCCAGCACACTGGCCATGCGGATGTTGTTCTCCCACCGATACAAGCTGTACGCCAGCAACTGCGGCCAGAGGTTGGGCAAGGTGCCGAAACAGAATGCCGTGACCTGGCTGCCGCCCTGCAAGCGAATCGCCGCGGCCGGTTCCGGTGGCGCGTTCTCCAACGCTTCGGCGAACAACCGCCCCAGCACGCCAGCCGTGTGCAGCGCCAGCGCCAGGGTGCCGGCGTTGGGGCCGAGGCCGGCCGCAAGCACGGTCAATGCCGCCCAGACCAGCTCGGGGATCGCCCGCAATCCATTGAGCAGCAACCGCGCCGCCCCTTGCAGTGGCCAGCCGAACCGCCCTGCGGCGGGCAGTGCCAGGAGCATCCCCAATACCATCGCCAGCAACGTGCCCAGCCCGGACATCGCCAGCGTTTCCAACGCCCCGCGCCCGACCGCACGCAAGTGCTCCACGGACAGGTCCGGATGCAGGAAGCGCGCGGCATACTCGCCCATCTGCGCCAACCCGCCATTGCCGACGACCGAGGCCAGGTCGAGCTCAAGGTAGGCGAACGACGCCAGCACCGCCGCCAGGATCGCGACGATCACCAACCCGTTGATCACCCGGTTCATGCCAGCCTCCCACGCAGGAAACGGCTGAGCAGGTCGGCCAGCACCACCAGCAGCAGGAACGTCAGCAACATGCTCGCCACCTCGGCACCGGCGAACATGCGCATCGACAGGTCGATCTGCTGGCCCAGGCCACCGGCGCCGACGAAGCCCATCACCACCGAGGCGCGCACTGCGCATTCCCAGCGGTAAACGGTGTAGGACACCAACTCGGTCGAAGCCTGAGGCAGGATCCCGTAGCAGAACGCCGAAAAGCGACCGCTGCCCGCCTGCATCAGCGCGTGAGCCGGGCGCTGGTCCACCGATTCGAAGATTTCCGCATACACCTTGCCTAGCATGCCGCTGTAGGTGATGGCGATGGCCAGCACCCCGGCGGTCGGCCCCAGGCCCACGGCGCGGACGAACAGCAGCGCCCAGACGATCTCGGGCACGCTGCGCAGGAAGATCAGCAGGCCACGCACCGGCAGGCGCACGGTGCGCGACCACAGGCCTAGCCGGCCAGCGGTCGAAGCTGCACGCAGTGACAGCGCGCGGCTGGCCAGCAGACTGGCCGGCACCGCCAGCAACAACGCCAGGGTCATGCCCGCCGTTGCCACCGCCAAGGTCTGTAGCGTGGCTTCGAACAGCAACGTGAGAAAGTCGGCGTCATGCGCCGGTGGCCAGAAGGCACCGACGAAACTGGCCATCTGCTTGCGGCTCTCGACCTGGAACAGCACGCCGGGGTCAAGTTCGCTCAGGTGCAGCCCCGGCCACAGCAGAGCCAGGCAAGCCAGCGTCAACAACAATCTCGGGAGTGCGGCAGGGTCGCGGCGGTCGGCACTCAGCATCTTGGGATCTGCACCAGCACGGTCGCTGTCGGCGTTACCGGAGAGCCCAGTTGCTCATTGGCGTAGAGCGCATCGAGCATGGTTGGGGTGACATGCTCGGCGGGGCAATCGAAGGCAACCTGCCCGGCACGGATGCCGACGATCCGCGGGAAGTGTGCCAAGGCCAGCTCCACCGCATGCAAGCTGGCCACCAGCGTCACCCCATGGGCCTGGGCATGACGGTTGAGCAAGGCCAGGCTGTGGTCAGCGAGCACCGGGTCCATGGCCGAGACCGGCTCGTCGGTCAGCAGCACTTCAGGCCGCTGGTACAACGCGCGGGCGATGCCGACCCGCTGCAACTGGCCACCGGACAACTGCCCGCACTGCACGAACAGCTTGTCGACCATGCCCAGCTCGGCCAGCACCTCGCGGGCGCCGGGCACATCGCTGGGATGGACCAGGTTGAGCAAGCCGCGCAACGTGCCCCACTGCCCCAGGCGTCCGGCCAGCACCGCGGTGACCACACGCTGACGAGGCGGCAGCGGCGGCGCCTGGTGCACCAGGCCAATACGCGCCCGCAAGCGCTGGCGAGCACCAGAGGAGAGCGACCAGGGACGCTCGCCCAGCAGATCCAGTTGCCCAGCGCTGGGCGGCACGGCGGTGGCCATCAGGTGCAGCAGGCTCGACTTGCCGGCCCCCGACGGGCCGATGATCGCGACGCGCTCGCCTTTGCCGATCTGCAGGTCCACGTTGTTCAGGGCCTGGACCTGGCCATGGCGCAGGCCGGCCCCCTGGAGACGAATACTCACTTGAGCAGGCCGGCCTCGCGCGCGGCTTGTTCGGTGCCTGCGTAGTTTTCCGGCTTGGTTTCGATGAACCGGCTGGCGGCCTGCAGGTCGAGGATCGCCTTGTGCTCGGGGTTGGCCGGGTCAAGCTGCAGGAACGCCTGCTTGATCTTCTCCTTGAGCGCCGGGTCCATGTTGCCGCGCACGGTCCAGTTGTAGTCGAAGTACTCCGGCGTGGTGGCGAAGACTTTCACCTTGCTGGTGTCGACCTTGCCGGCGGCGACCAGCTTGTCCCAGACGCTGGCATTGAGCACGCCGGCATCGGCCTTGCCGGCCTGGACCCAGGCGGCGGTGGCGTCGTGGGCGCCGGAATAGGCGACACGGCTGAAGTATTCCTCGGGCTTGATGTTGTCGTTCTTGAGCATGAAGTAGCGTGGCATCAAGCTGCCTGAGGTGGACGAGATCGAGCCGAAGGCGAAGGTCTTGCCCTTGAGGTCGGCCAGGCTCTTCACGTCCGGGTTGGCGGTGATGAACTTGGAAGTGAACTTGGCGTCCTGCTCACGCTGCACCAGCGGCGTGGCCTTGGGATCCTTCAGGTGCACCTGGACGAAGGTGAAGCCGCCCAGCCAGGCCAGGTCCAGACGGTCGCTGGCCAGTGACTCGACCACGGCCGGGTAATCCGCCACCGGTACGAACTTTACTTCCATGCCCAGTTGCTTGGACAGGTACTCGCCCAACGGTTTGAACTTGCGCAGCAGCTCGGTCGGCGCTTCATCGGGAATGGCGCTGACACGCAGTACGTCGGCGGCCTGGGCGACAACGGCGCAGCACGACAGCACGAGGCCGGCAGCCAGTGCCAGTGGGCGTTTGAACATGGGGGTTCTCCGATTCAAGGGCGGGGAAAGAAGTCGATAGCGCATTGCAGCGCGCTCCATGCGCTGATCGGGGCAAGTATAAGAGGCACAGGCGCAAAGGCCAGCTTTGCTACAATCGCCCATCACGAAAATCCGAGGTGCGTATGAGCGAGCCGATTCGTCTGACACAGTACAGCCATGGCGCTGGCTGCGGCTGTAAGATCTCCCCGAAAGTGCTGGATGTGATCCTCGCCGAAAGCGGCACCCAGGCACTCGACCCCAAGCTGTGGGTGGGCAACGCCTCGCGCGACGACGCCGCGGTCTACGCCTTGGACGACGAGCGCGGCGTGGTCTCGACCACCGACTTCTTCATGCCCATCGTCGACGACCCGTACGACTTCGGCCGCATCGCCGCCACCAACGCCATCAGCGACATCTATGCCATGGGCGGCGACCCACTCATGGCCATTGCCATCCTTGGCTGGCCGGTCAATGTGCTGCCGCCCGAAGTGGCCCGCGAAGTGATCCGTGGCGGCCGCGCCGTATGCGCCGAAGCTGGTATCCCGCTGGCGGGCGGCCACTCCATCGACGCCCCCGAGCCGATCTTCGGCCTGGCCGTGACCGGTGTGGTGAGCAAGCGCCACCTCAAGCGCAACGACACCGCCAGCGTTGGCTGCAAGCTCTACCTGACCAAGCCGCTGGGCATCGGCATCCTCACCACCGCCGAGAAGAAGGCCAAGCTGCGCGAGCAGGACCAGGGCCTGGCCCGCGACTGGATGTGCACCCTCAACACCCCCGGCAGCCGCTTCGGCAAGCTCGATGGCGTGACCGCGATGACCGACGTCACCGGTTTCGGCCTGCTCGGCCACCTGGTCGAAGTCGCCGAAGGCAGCGGCCTGACCGCGCGCCTCGAGTTCAGCGCCGTACCGCGCCTGCCCAGCGTCGACTACTACCTGGCCGAGGGCTGCATCCCCGGCGGCACCCTGCGCAACTTCGACAGCTACGGCCACAAGATCGGCACGTTGACCGACGACCAGAAGCACCTGCTGTGCGACCCGCAGACCAGCGGCGGGCTGTTGGTGGCGGTTACCCCGGAAGGCGAGGCCGAGTTCCTCGCGGTGGCAAAAGAGCTGGGCCTGGCCCTTGCGCCGATAGGCGCGCTGGTCGAGCGACAGAGCCACGCGGTCGAGGTGATCTGATGCGCCCCGACTGCACCGACTTCAACACGCTGTTCCTCGACGACGTGCCCATGATGGACATGCGCGCGCCGATCGAATTCTCCAAGGGCGCCTTCCCCGGCGCCGTCAACCTGCCGCTGATGAACGACCAGGAGCGGCAGAAGGTCGGCACCTGCTTCAAGCAGCAGGGCCAGGCCGCCGCCATCGCCCTCGGCCACCAGCTGGTCAACGGCGCGCTCAAGCAGCAACGCCTGGAAGCCTGGGCGGCCTTCGCCCAGGCCCATCCCGACGGTTACCTCTACTGCTTCCGGGGCGGGCTGCGTTCGCAGATCGTCCAGGGTTGGCTCAAGGAGGCCGGCATCCAGTACCCGAAGGTGGTCGGTGGCTACAAGGCCATGCGTACCTTCCTGCTGGACACCACGCAGCAGGCAGTCGAGCAGTGCGACTTCGTGCTGCTGGGGGGCCTGACCGGTACTGGCAAGACCGACGTGCTGCAACAGTTGGACAATGTCCTGGACCTCGAGGGCCACGCCAACCACCGGGGCTCGAGCTTCGGCAAGCGCGCCACCGCGCAACCGGCGCAAATCGATTTCGAGAACGGCTTGGCCATCGACATGCTGAAAAAGCGTGCACGGGGGATCGGGCAGTTCGTGCTGGAAGACGAAGGGCGAATCGTCGGTAGCTGCACAGTGCCGCTGGGGCTGTACCAGGGGATGCAACGCTATCCGCTGGTGTGGTTGGAAGATGCTTTCGACAACCGCGTCGAGCGCATCCTGCGCGACTACGTGACCAACCTGTGCGCCGAGTTCGTTGCGGTGCATGGCGAAGAAGATGGGCGTCGGCTGTTCGCCGAGCGTATGCGCCAGAGCATGGCCAATATCTACAAGCGCCTGGGTGGCGAACGCTTCCAGCGCTTGTCGGAGCTGCTGGGGCAGGCGCTGGACGAGCAGCTGCGCAGCGGCGATGTGAGCCTGCACCGTGGCTGGATCGAGGGGTTGCTCAAGGAATACTACGACCCGATGTATGCCTACCAGCGCGAGGCCAAGGCGGGGCGGATCGAGTTTGCCGGGGATGGAGTGGAGGTGCGGGAGTACCTCAAGGCCCGGGCACAACGCCAACACCACCTCGGCTCCTACAGAAGTGGACCGCCCCTGATCATTGCCCGGGGCTGAGCACCCGCTCCAGCTCCGCGGCCCGGTCCTTGCTCATGTCCATCAGGCACATCGCGGCCTCGATGCGGTAGAGGCTGCCGTTGCTCAGCGTGCCGTGGAACGCGCAATTGCCGTCGCGGTACTTCACCCAGGTGCGCTGCACCTCGCGCAGGTCCTTCTGTTGCTGAGGTTCAAGTTTGGTCATCAATTGCTTGTACACCCGGTTGAGCCGGTCGTCCTGCAGCTTGGTTTCGGCCTGGATGCAGGCGCCCATGGCCAGGGTGCTGGAGGCCTTGTCCATGCATTGGGTATAAGCAGACGAATAGTCCTCGGCCTGGGCACCGGCCATGGCCAGCAGGGCAGCGGCGCCGATCAGGTGATGCTTTAACATGGCTCTTCCTTATCGCGGGGAACGCCGCACAGCCTAGCACTGCAACGCTGTTCAGCCGTATCTATCCATGGCACGAATACAGCCTGTGCGGTATTTGAATTTCCATCATCCACGTGGATGACCGAGACTCGGGCCAGGTACTGAACAGGAGTCATCCCATGCCCGCTACCCTGCTTGCCGCCCTGCCCTTGCTCGTGGCCCTGCTGGCCGGTGCCGCCGTGCCGTTCCAGGCGGGCAGCAATGCCGCGCTTGGGCGCCTGTTGGGGCATCCGCTATGGGCCGCAGGCGTGTCGCTGCTGGTCAGTCTGTTGATGCTGGTGCCGGCCTTGTTGCTGATGCGCGCACCGATGCCGCAGGTACAGCAGCTGGCGAGCGCGCCCTGGTGGGCGTGGTTCGGTGGCGTCGCCGGGGTGCTCTACATCACCGCCGCGCTGGTGCTCACGCCGCGCCTGGGGGCGGCGGGGTTCATTGTCTGCGTGATTGCCGGGCAGGTGCTGTCGTCGCTGTTGATCGACCAGTTCGGGCTGATGGGGTTGCCGGAGCGGCCAGTGAACCTGGCGCGCCTGGCGGGGGTGGGGCTGATCGTGGTGGGGATGCTGGTGGTGCAGTGGGGAACGGCGCGCTGAGCTGGTTGCGCCGCAAGCATTTTGCTGCGACACAGTGCATGGCACCGGCTTTGCCGGTGTTCGCGGGTAAACCCGCTCCTACAAGGACCGCGACAACCCCAAGAACGGCACCGCACCTGTAGGAGCCGGCTTGGCCGGCGAAGGGGCCGGTGCCGTCAAGGAATTTGCCACGCCTGACCACGGTCACAACGCCTGCGGCTGCTCCGGCGGCGCAATCACCTTGTGCGGTTCGAAACGCAACGAAGGCATCTGGGTGCCGGCATACAGCGCCGTGCCCAGGGCCGCGATCAACACCACATCCAGCCAGCGCCAACCCGGCACGTCGGCGGCCGAGCGCGCCTTCCAGCACCACCAGGCCTGCCCCGCGCAGAACACCACGAACGCCGACAACCACAGGTAGAACCCAGCACCGAACCCGGTCACATCCTGGAACGCGTAGCTCTGGTTGTCCGGCAAGCGGGTGATGCCGAAGCTGCTGGCCGCCAGGTACAGCGCCAGCAAACCGATGGCGAGCGCCAGCCGACGGAAGCGCCGATGGGCAAGGACCGCCAGCGCCAGCAGCGGGTTGGCGAACCACTGGTGCAGCCCGAAGGCGATGCCCCAGGGGCCGTACAGCAACATCTGCAGCGCCGGCATGTGCCGCCCGGCGCCCATCAGGGCACCGTCGAAGGCCAGGCTCAGCAGGTACAGGGCCAGGCTGGTGGTCAGGTAGAAAGCGGGCAAGTGAGGCACCTGGTGGAAGCGGGACAAGGTGCGACCTTAACCCAGCCCCCCTGGCATTCCAAACCCGAAGAAAGCCTTGCGGCAGGTGCCACGGCCCTCACGATCAATGCGCCTCGGCCTGCTCGATCACCGCTTCATGGCTGGAGGGCTGGACGCGCAAGCTCGGCATCTGCGTCCCCGCATAGATCGTCCCCGCCAGAACCAAGATCAGCGCCCCATCGAACCAGCGCCAGCGTGGTACCTCCATTGCCGAATGGACCTTCCGGCACCACCAGGCCTGCCCCAGGCAGAACACCAGGATCGCCAGCGTCCACAGATAGTACCCGGCGCCAAAGCCGGTCAGGGGCAGGAAGTCATAGCTGCGGTTGTCCGGCACCCGCTCGATGCCAAGGCAACTGAGCGCCAGGCCCAGCGCGATCACCCCGGCGCCGAGCGCCAGCCGGCGAAAACGCCGATGGGCGAGTACTGCCAGCCCCAACAGCGGGTTGGCGAACCACTGGTATTGCCCGAAGGCAATCCCCCAAGGGCCCATGAGGAGAATTTGCAGCGCCGGCATATGCCCGTCGGTCCCCATCAGGATTCCGTCGAAACACAAACACAGCAGGAACAGCAACAGCGTGAACGTGACATGGAAAACAGGCAAAGCGAAGGCTCCATCCAACAGCAAAAAGTGCGTCCATGACGCAATCGGGCATCAGGCCACAGGCGGTTCGAGCAGCAACCCGTAGAGCCCAGAATCGGACAACTCCCCCGCCACGCACCAGCGCGCGCGCAAGGTGCCTTCGAGGACGAAGCCCTGGCGTTCGAGGGTGCGCGCCGAGCCCAGGTTGCGCGGGTCAATCTCCGCCTCCAGGCGACGCAGGTGCAGGGTGTGGGCGAGGTAGTCGATGAAACAGGTCAGGGCCTCGTCCATATAACCGCGGCCCTGGGCGGACTTGGCCAGGCAGTAGCCGATCTCGCCACGGCGCGAACCCTCTTCGAGATTGAACAGCTGGACCATGCCGATCAGCTCGCCGCTGTCGCGGCGGTACATGCCCAGCTTGAGCATCTGGCCGGTGGCATAGGCTTCACGGTCGGCGGCCAGGGCGCTTTCGGCCTCGGCCAGGGTCTGCCAGGGGGCGTGGTACCAGTAACGCATCACTTCCGGGTCGGCCATGATGGTCAGCCACTGCTGCGCATCGCCATGGCGCATGGGGCGCAGCTGCAGGCGTGGGCTGTCGAGGCACAGGTCGCTGGGGAAACTGCGAAGGTGAGACACGCCGGGACTCCTGTCCGATTGCGAAGAAGATGACAGTCTAACGTCAGTGCCGAGGCGGGCATAGCCGATGACGAAGACGCCCTCTCCTTACAACCCCGCCAGCAGGCGATCGCAGCGCGCCTCGTCGAGGCCGGTGTTCATGATGCACAGCCGCATCACCGCTTCCCCCTGCCAACACGTCGACACCACCAAGGCAATACCTTGACGCAAGCAGTCCTGCGCCCAAGTGTCGTACTCGGCGGCCTGCCAGCCGCGGCGCTTGAACAGGATCACGCTCAACCCCGATGCCTCGATCAGTTCCAGCCGCGGGTGCCGGGCGATACGCTGGCGCAGGTTATCGGTCAGCGCCAGGATGCGCTCCAGTGTATGCCGGTAGGCGTCGCTGCCATGCACCACCAGCGAGAACCACAGCGGCACGCCCCGGGCGCGACGGGAAAGGTGAAACGCATAATGCATGGGGTTGAACTGCTGCGACGCGTTGATCTGGTCCAGGTAGGACGCCTCCTGGGTGAAGGCCGACATCGCCTGTTGCGGCTGCGCATACAGCAGCGCACAGCAGTCATAGGGCACGAACAGGCCTTTGTGCGGGTCGATGATCAGCGAGTCGGCCAGTTCGATGCCCTGGAACTGTGGGCGCACCTGCGGGACGCAGAGAAACGCGCCGCCGTAGGCGGCATCGACGTGGAGCCAGATGCCCTGCCGACGGGCGATGGCACCGACGCCGGGCAGGTCGTCGATCTGGCCGGCGTTGGTCGACCCGGCCACCGCGACGATCGCCACGACCTGCTCCAGCCGGCCATCGGCGGCCAGTTCGCCCAAGGCCTGTTCCAGGCCGGCCGCCGTCATCCGCCCCTGTTCGTCACAAGCCACCCCGATCCTGTCAAGGTCCAGCAAACCGGCACTGACGTCGATCGAGGCGTGGGCTGCCAGGCCCGCCAGCACCAGCCCGCCGCGCCGCCCCGTGCGCTCGCGGTAACGCTGCCGGGCGGCCGCCAGCGCTGAGAAGTTGCCGGCTGTTCCGCCACTGACGAAACAGCCGCCCGCCTCGCCCGGCAGTTGCGCCAGGTCGGCCAGCCAGCGCAAGGCCTGGTTCTCGGCCCAGATCAGCCCGGCGCCCCCCAGCCAGCCCGAGCCAATCATGCCCGTGGTCGACAGCAGCCCATCCATCAGCGCGGCGGCCGGGGTCGGCGCGGAACCGATGTAGGCGAGATAGCCGGGATGGTCGGTGGGCACGCCCTGCTGTGCCAGCAGGCTGCCGAACACATCGAGCGCGGCCGGCAGCCCGAGCCCGGCCTCGCTGATGGGGTGGCCGACGCGCTGCTCGACGGCGCGGCTGATGGCCGACGCTTCGTCTGGAGCCGACAGCGTGCCACGGGGGCGGCTCAGCGCCTGGCGCAACGCCTCCAGCATTAGGTCGATATCGCCGGCGGCAAGGTTGCCCTCGCCGATGGCGGGCAGTAGCCGTGGCGGGTCCATGGCGATCGGTTTGCGCATATGCATGTTCAAAGTGTCCTGCTTGGGCTCTGTAGGAGCGGCTTTAGCCACGATGCAGGCACCGCGGTGCGTGGCACCCGCCTTGCGGGTGATCGCGGCTGAAGCCGCTCCTACAGAGGCTGGGTCAGATCAATGGGTGTTCACGCCGCACCATGCGGTAGTCGGCATGGCGGTACTGGCGCTGGTCGAAGTCGGGGTGAGCCTCCAGGTAACCGGCCAGGTCGTGCCCGCCAGCCCGCGCCGCCTCGACCAGGCGCAGCGCCAGGCCCACGCACTCACCGAAGTCCGGCGTGGCGTGCGGGCACAGCGTCACCACGCCGGTGCCCGCCAGCAGGTTGTCGAACTCGTCGATCAGGCAATCGTCAGGTACCAGGTAGACCGCACCGGGCTGGGCGCGGCGATGGATCTCCCGCGCCACGGCCACGTGCGAGCCCATCAAGGCGTGGACAACCGGCCCGGCACTCGACGCGGCCCTCTCGCCGAAACCTTCAACAAGCGCCCCGGCCAGCCGCTCGCCGTAGGCCCCCGGCTGCGCCCAGGGTGGCTCGACCCGCCCGGCATGCCGGGCGAGGTACTCGAGCATCACCACCACCTGCCGCTCTTCGCTGGCACAGAGGCGCCAGGCACCCACGGCACGACACAGGTCGGGCGCCGTGGCGGCGGGCAACAGCAGCGGCACACCGGCCTCCTGGTAGAGGCGCCCGGCCACCCGGGCACATTCACTGTTGAAGTGGCCGATCACCCCCTCCACGCCGGCATCGAGCAGGTAGCGCGCGGCCACCTGCGCCATGGCCGGGTCGGCACCGTCGTCCGCCCACAGCAGTGGCAAGGTCGTGCCTTCGGCGGCTCGACGCAGCCACTGCCCATAGGCCGCGCGCGCACCGCTCAGCGGCCCGACGATACCGACCGGGCGCAATGACGAGACCTGGCTCATCCCGCCCGACCTGGCATCAGTTGCGCCAGCGCCTCTGGCGACAGCTTGGGCAGCTCCAGGGTGGCGCCCTGTGCCAACAGGTGATTACCGGCAAAGAACGTGCAGGCCTGGGCCGCATCGTTGGCCTGCGCCTCGATGTTCAGCACCTCGTGCAGTTGGCGGCTCACCCCCGGCATCAACGGCGCGGTGGCATGGGCCAGCCAGCGTGCAGTGAGCGCCAGCAGCGCCACGGCGGTGCGCGCATGGTTGGACAAGGGCTGCCCAGGCGCCAGCAGGTGCTCCTGCGCCAGGCCGAAGCGCCACGCCCGGTCGATCACCTGGGCAACCTGCTCGGCCATGCGCCGTGGCGAGAAGGTCTGGGTCGCGGCCGCCTGCCGGTAGCCCGCCATCCATTGCATCAGCTCGCCGTGATAGATCTTCTGGTCGCTCAGCCAGGCACCGGACTCAGGCACCTGGCCCCCCTGCCGGGCGACATGCTGCTGCAGCCGCTGCACCCAGTGGGTCAGCTTGTCGGCGAACAGGTCGTTGATCCGCTCGCAGACCTGGTCCACGGTGAAGTTGGTCCTCACCCCCTCGGGCCGGGTCAGCATCAACGCCATGCGGGCATAGTCGGCCCCGGCCTCGGTGAGGAAGTCCTTGCCCCAGATCAGATGGCGGCGGCTGGTGGAGAACTTGCTGCCATTGAGGTCGAGCAGTTCATTGACCACATGGTGCTGCGGCGGCGTCAACCCCAACGCCAGGTACACCGCCGGGAACAGCAGGGTGTGGTAGTAGGCATTGTCGAAACCGTAGCAATGGACGATGTCCATGGCCCCCGCGTAACGCTGCGCAGCCCTGGCGACACGATCGCCTTCCGCGCCTGGCAATTCGCTGGCGGCCCACAGGTAGCCGAAGGCCATTTCGAACCACACGTACACCACCTGGTCCTGCATCCCCGGCAGGCGATGGCGAATGCCCCAGTCGCTGCGGTGGCTGATGCAGATATCCGGCAGCCCTTGGCTCAACATGGTGTGGCACAGCTGGTAGACGTGCGCCGGCATGTTCGCCGTCTGCACATAGCTGGCCAACTCATCGGCCAACGCGCTCAGGCGGAAGAACAAGCGCGTCTCGATCTTCAGCTGCGGCTGCCGGCCATCCTGCTTGACCCGCGGCTGGGTCAGGTCGACGCACTGGTTCGGCTGGCCGCAGGCCTCGCAGGCATTGCCATCGCTGCTCTCGCCACAATGCGGGCAACCGCCGTGGATGAACGCTTCATGCAGCGCGTTGCCCTGGTTGTCGACGAACACCGGGGTGTCCTTGGCGTAGATAAGCCCCTGGTCGTACAGGCGCTGCAGGTAGTGATGGACAAAGTCGGCATATTCACCCTGGTTGTCCGGGGTGATGAAAAAGTCCATGTCGATGCCGTAGCCCTGCCAGGTCTCGCGGATCGCCTCGGCGTAGTGGTCGGCGCACTCGCTGGGGCTGAAGCCTTCCCGGGCCGCGCAGGTCACCACGTAGGTCTGGTTGTCGTCGCGGCCGCTGCCATAGAACACCTGCGCGCCCGCGCCGGCCAGCACGCGCTTGAGCACGTCGCCGGCAATGTAGGGGCCCGACAGATGCCCCAGGTGCAGGTCGCCATTGGGGGTGGGCGGGGTGGCGAAGATCAGCGTGTCGAGCACCGGCTGCGCCTCGACCGGGTTCATCTGCCCGGCATCCCAGTACAGCGAGTGGAACTGCAACGGCTCGCTGGCGCTCAGGTTGCGAATGGTATGGGGCTCGAAACGCTGGCAGTGAACGGCATCGCCGGCATGCACTTCGAGCACCTCCTGGGCGGTGCGCACCAGGCCGTGGCCAGCAGTGAAGACGAACAGTTCATCCTCGAAGTGGTTGTGCGGCTGGCTCTCCTGCCCCGGTGCCAGCGTGCAACCCATCAGGTTGATATTGGTGCCTTCAAGATCAACGGCACGCGAGTCGACGTTGTAGAAGCGTTTGCTTGGCTCGAACATGCTGATTTTTTTCATTGTTCTGGTCTCTATCCTTGAGTGATCACACGGGCAACACGCATGGCGGCGTAAGGCGCCATCTTGAAGCCACCGCCACTGAAGCCCGACGCCACCTGCACACCGCCGGGCAACCTGGGCTGCTCGCCGAGCAGGGCGATGGGTTGAGCGCTGTAGCAGTCGCTGTGGCACAGCGCGCCTTCGGCACTGGCCGTGCTCAGCCAGGGGAAGCGCCGCTCGCCACGTTCACGGGTCAGTTGCGCATGGGCCGGGCTGGCCGCGGCATAGGCCTGGCTGGCCGGCACTCGCAAGCCGGTGGGGGTGCCCACGTAGAAGCCGCCGGTCAGCGGGCACCAGCGCCCGTTGAGGTCGTTGACGTCATCGATGAAGCACGGCGCCGTGGCCAACGCGGTGGGCCCTTTGAAGCGGGTGACCTGGATGTGCTGGTTCCACAGGCCGAAGGCATCGCCGAAGTGGCGCGCGAGGAAGTCAGGGGTGCCATTGCCCATGGCCAGCACCACATGTTCGGCCTCGAAGGCACCACTGGAAGTCTCCACACCGGCTACTCGACTACCGCTGCCATCGACTCGAATGCCGTGCAGGGTGACCGCGTCCTGGTAGACACTGCCCAGCGTGATACCGGCCCTGACCAGGTATTCCAGGGTCGGCCTGGCGTCCATGTAGCCCGAGCCAGGTTCAAGCAGCGCCAACTCGGCGCTGATCGGCAACGCCGGGAAACGCGCGGCCAGCGCCTGGGCATCGAGCAGTTCGGCGCCGATGCCCTCCTCCGCCAGCCAACCGTGCATACGGTCCAGGTCGGGCACTTCGGCAAAGTGCAGGTAACCCGTACGAGCGAACGGCACCCGCCCCTGCGAGCCTGCGCTCAGTCGCTGGTAGAAGCGGTAACCCTCGGCCGCCGCCGCCGTGGCTTCGCGCGAGGCGTGGGTGACCCGCACGATGCACCCCGACGCACCGGTGATGCCGCAGGCCAGTTGCTTCTCGTCGAGCAGCAGGCAGCGCTTGCCCGCCTGGCTCAGTACATGGAAGCAGGTCGCACCGACGATGCCTGCGCCCACGATGATCACATCAAACGGCTTTTTCATACTGCCTGTGCCTCAAGGTGGTCTTCAGGTCACCGACGATTTCGCCGGCACGGATGGCCATGTTGGAGATCAGCGTCGCGCTCAGCCCGTGGGAGCCCTCGGCGACACCGGTGGAATACAGCAACGGTGCGGCCTCGCCCTTGAAGGCCAGGCGGTAATGGCGCGACAACTGCGCACCGCCCTCCTCCTTGACCAGCCGCGACGCCAGCGGCGCGCACAGCAGGTCGGCGATGTTGCGCGGGCGGAAACCCGTGGCGCACACCAGGTAGTCACAGTGGACCTGGCGTGCCTCGCCGCTCAGCTGCCGATCGAACGTCACCTGCAGCCCATTGCCCTGCACCTGCACCTTCTGGAACCGGCTCAGGCGCTCCAGGGTCAGACGCTGCTGGCCGCTGACCTCGTCGTCGTACCATTGGCGGTAGAGCTTCTCGATCAGCGCCAGGTCGACCGCGGCGTAGTTGGTGGAGGCATGGGTGCGCAGCACGTGCTTGCGCACATGGGCCGGCGCCGCATGGAAGCCATCCACGGCCTCGGCATCGAAGATCTCGTTGACGAACGGGCTGTCGTCGGCGGGGGTGTAGCCGTAGCGGGCGTGGATCGCCGTCACCTTCAACGCCGGATAGGTCTCGAGCAGGTACTCCACCGCCTCGGCGGCGCTTTGCCCGCCGCCGACCACCACGCAATGGCCGTCGGCCGGCAAGTCGGCTTCCTGCAGCCGCGCCAACAAGTGATGCACATGGGTGACGCGCTCACCGGGCTGGACATCGTCCGGCATCTGCGGCTCAAGGCCCAGCGAGTGCACCACGGAACGCGTCAGCATTGAGGTGGTGGTATCGCCGACCTGCATCTCGACCCGGAACAGCGGCGCGCCGTCGTCCGCCACACCGCCGTCCGCAATGCGCAGCACCCGGTGGCCGTAGAACACCTGCTCGCTGAACTCGGCCGCGCACCAGCTCAGGTAGTCATGGAACTCCACGCGCCCGGGAAAGAAATCCTTCTTGTTGCAGAACGCCGCGATACGGCCCTTGCTGTGCAGGTAGTTGACGAAGGTGAAGTGGCTGCGCGGGTTGCGGAAACTCACCAGGTCCTTGAGGAACGACACCTGCATGGTGGCGTTCTTGAACAACATGCCTTTGTGCCAGGCAAAACCTGGGGCGCTGTCGACGAACGCCACCGACAGTTCCGGGGCCAACTCCTGCAGGGCGATGGCCAGCGAGATGTTCGACGGGCCGAACCCAATGCCCACCACGTCATGTACCTTGCGCTCGCAAGGGCTTCTGGCCACATCTGTTGCAAAACTCATGTGAACTCCCTTTCTACTGAATTTCAGGCTGAGCGGGGCCACGGGGTCGTCATCCTCGATGACGGCCCCGGGCGGTCCGGTTAGGGTGTTGCAAAGTGCCTGCGGGCTAGTCGAACTCGAACGCGTCGGCCAGGTTGAGCGCCTGCAACCGGGCGATGTCCTCCTCCAGCACCGCCAGGCTGCGATGACGCAGGAACACGGTGCACCCGTAGGTGGTGCCATCGGTGGTCATCGCCATGTACTCGCCCAGCGGCGGCGCGACGAAGTAGTGGCTGAAACTGGCCAGGCCACGTACCTCCCGGTCGAAGCGAAACGCTTTGACGCGCCCCGGGCGGGTCACCACGAAGGAGTAGTCCGCCACGGGCTGTTCCGCGCCGGCCCCCATGCGCGGCAACTGGCGCCAGCTGTCTTCCTGGGAAGGCCAGCCCCCCAGGCGGCACAGTTCGGGCAACGGCGTGCTGGCCAGGCGCGGCGACAGCTTGACCAGGCGTGGCCCGTGCTGGGTGACCACCACTTCGGCATGCAGCGGGCCGTGCACCATGCCCAGGCCGCTGGCCACGGCCGCCAGCCGTGGCACCAGCCCTTCGGGCAACCGGGACGTGGGCAGGCTGGTGACGGCAGTGAGAATCCTGCGGCCCTCCAGGTCCAGGGTGTAGCAGTGCCAGGCATCGCTGACGATGAACTGCCCCTGGGCGAACACGCCATTGATGAACAGCGGCTCGCCCGGCTCGTGCTCATGCAGCAGGAACGGCCCCGGTACGCCCTGCATCGCCACCGCCAGCGCCGGCGCATCGAGGCCACCGAGCCCGAGCAGCAACGCCGAGCCTCGCGATGCCGGCGAGATCGACGGGCGCACTACCCAGGTCCGCCCGGCATTGCCCGGCAATGCGTCCAACGACGCCAGTGACTGACCGCTGAACGCCAGGCCTGGGTCGATCCGGCTGGCAGCACGATGCTGCGCGCATTTGTCGTAGAACACTGCCGGATCGCAATCAGCACTGAAGTAGCCTGCGGCGATGTTGGCGGCCATGACCTGGCGCAATTGCTGATCATCGGCCGCCAACTGATACGCCGCCGGCGCCTGGGCGTTGGCCGCGCGCATCACGTCAAGTCCTGCCGGGTCGGGCCGCGGAAATGCACCGCGTCGATATGGCAGCTGCGTGGCTGGGCCAGCACGAAGCGCATGGTTTCCCAGATGGAGCGCCCGTTGAGCAGGCGGCCTGCCGGGTCGACGGTTTCATCGAGGCTGGTCACCTCGAAGTCAGGCGGGTAGAAACCGGTGACTCGGATACCTTCCGCCGCCAGGTGATGGGTCATGTTCTGGCAGAAGCCGCTCATGCCATGCTTGGCCGCGAAGAACGCCGGGTGGGCGATGGAGTTGGTGAACTGCGGCACGCCGCACACCGAGACCATCGCCATGATGTCCGCCGCGCCAGAGCGGCGCAGGCTGGGCAGCAGGGCCCGGGTCAAGGTGATCGAACCGGTCAGCCCGGAGTTGATGGTGCTGACGATCTCTTCATCGCTGTCACCCTCGCCCAGCGGCCCTTCGAGCCATTGCGCGGCACTGAGCATCAGGATATCCACCGGGCGCTCGTCGGCCTGCAACTGCTCGGCGAACGCACGCACCGAGCGGGCGTCGGCGATGTCGCAGGCATAGGCACGGGCCGAGCCACCTTCGCCCTGGATGATCTCGCAAGTGGCCCGGGCGCTGTCCAGCTGGCGCGCGCACAGGTCCACATGGGCGCCCTCGCGGGCCAGCCAGACCGAAACCGCCTGGCCGAAATCACGGCCACCACCGGTGACCACCACACGTTTGTTCTTCAGCATTGTCTGCTTCCCTGTCATGAAATCCGTCAACAGCCGGGGTGCGGCACCGTGCGGCTGCCCGAAAGCTTTTGCCCATGGAGCTGGTCGACGATGTAGTCCGCGGCATGCTCGGCCCACAGCCCTGGGGCGATGTACTGCGTATGGTCATCCGGCAGGCACTGGGCGAGCATCTTGGTGTTCACCCCGTTGCCCGGATCCAGCGCCACCGCGTGCAAGCCCTCCGGCAGGTCGGCGCTGAGCGAACCGATCAGCCCCTCCACCGCGAATTTGCTCGCGCAGTACGGGCCGAGCCCCCAGGATGCCGAACGCCCCCAGCCGGAACTGATGGCAACGAACAGGCCCTGGCCGCGGTCGAGCATCGACGGCAGGAAGGCGTGCAGCGTGTTGACCACGCCCAGCACATTGACCTCCATCACCTGCGCCCACTCCTCCTGGCTGATTTCCCAGGCCGGCTTGCGCGCATTGATCACCCCGGCATTGCACACCACGATATCCATCGCCCCCTCGCGGCACGCCGCCTCGGCGAAGCGCCGCATGTCCTCGGGCACCGCCACCGAGGCACTGAACAGTGCCGGGTTGGCCTGGGCCGCCGGCGCGGCGTCGGCCGACAGTTGGCAGCCGAACACCTGGTGGCCGCGGGCGGCCAGCGCCTGGCTCAAGGCCAGCCCCAGGCCACGGCTCACACCGGTGATGGCGATGCGCAGCGGCCGCTGCGTGGTTGTGTTCATGATTCCTCCTTGATCGTCTGGTTGCTCACGCAAAAGCGCGATACAGCGTTGTCCGCCAGCAGGTTGGGCACCTCGCCGCCCCAATGGCCCTCCGGCCAGCTCGCGCTGAGGGCGGAGCGGGCGATCAGCGCATGCCCGCTGACGAAGATGAACGGCACCTTGCAGGCGATGGCGGCCTCGGCGTCGGCGCTGGCATCACCGAGGAACACGGCTTGCGCGGCGCTGCAGTCGTACTGCTCGAGCAGCGCGTTGATCGCCGCGATCTTGGTCACCGGCGAACCCACCACCCGTGCCAGCAGCCGATCCATCCCGCATTCGCCCAGCGCGGCATTGATCTCCGCTTCCACCCCGCCACTCACCACCGTGCAGATGACCCCACGGGCCGCCAACCGGGCCAGCAAGTGCGGCGCACCCGCCACTGCCGGCGAAAACCGATAGTGCGCTTGCAGGTACTGCTCGTAGCGGTCGATGCTCGCCGCCACGAAGTCCTCCTCCTGGGCCACCCCGATCACGCGCTGGAAGGCCTCGAAGTGCCAGCGCCGCGGGCGACCGAAGTTGAGCCGGAAGCTGTCCTTGCAGCGCTCGCGCAGCACCGCCGGGTAGGCGGCCAGGGCGTGATCGACCGCGGCCAGCTTCACCCCGTTGGAGTCGAGCAGCACACCGTCGCAGTCGAAGAACACCAACTTGCAGTCCGCCAGCAGTTCACCGAGTTTGACCATGTTCGTTCACCGGTAGTGGCTGAGAATGCCCGCGTCGAACTTGTGCGCCCCGGCATGCCCGGCGATCTTGCCGAGGATGTCGATACGCTCCAGGCCCGTCAGCGGCGTGCCTTCGAACAAGCGCTGGGCATAGGTCGGGTGCACGTTGTGCTTGGCCTGGCAACGGTAGGTGGGCGAGTAGCCCCAGTTCGCCGTGTGCCTGAGGGGCTCGATGTGTTCCGCCAGGAACGCCTCGCACTCCGCCATTTCCAGCGTTCCCGACTTGAGCAGGGCGAGGGTTTCGGTCGGTGCGTTGCCGGCCCCCCGCCCGATCCCGGCGAACGTGCCGTCGGCATGACGGGCGCCTGCGTCCAACGCCGCCTGGGTGTTGGCGACCGCCAGGCCATAGTTGTCGTGGGCGTGGAAGCCCAACGGCAACGAGGTCAGTTCACGCGCCTGGCTGAACAGGCGATGAACCTGCTCCGGCAACATGCGCCCGAAACTGTCGGCGAAATACAGCGCCGTGACCGGCTCGACGGCCAGGGCCGGCAGGTCATGGGCCAGTTGCTCCGGCGTCAGCTCGGCGGCCTGCATCAGGTTGATCATCACCGCCAGCTCCTGCCCCGCCAGCGCCTTGGCCAGCGCCAGGCTGCCCTCGAGCTGGCTGCTCATGGCCGCGATGCGCAGGATGGCGATGGGGAACGGCGAACGCCGGATCGCCGCCAGGATCACCTCGGCGACAGCCTGCACCGGCTGATCGAGGATGCGCCAGGCATCGATCATCACCGCCGCGCGCATCGGCCCCAGGTCGACCTGCTGGCGCTGCACGTCGCTCAGCGACTCGGGCAATGCCTTGAATGAACCGAGGTGGCTGACCCCAGCAGCGGGGTCCAGGTTCAGGTAGCCCATCTCGACAATGTCCACGCCAGCGGCCTGGCACATACCGAAGTAGTGCCCGACCATGGCATCGGAAAACCGCCAGTCGGTCTGGAACCCGCCATCACGGAAGGTGCAATCCATCAACACGAATGACTGTTTTTGCCCGGTCATTTTTGCTGGCCCGCCGTTTCGAGGGTCCAGTCGTACACCTGCTCCAGGCGCCACCAGTTGAGGTCGGTGCGGTTGCCTTCGATGCGCTTGAGCAGCGGGTTGTCGTCACCGTGCATGCGGTCGTCCCAGGCCTGGATCACCGGGTGCACCGACAGGGCGTGGGTAAAGTCGCGCAGCGGGTCGAACTGATCGTGGGCTTCGACTTGCATGAACAACGTGCGCGGCGGCAACAAGTAGATCGACATACGCTGCAAACCGATTTCACGCAGTACGCCGTGTTCACCGGCAATTTGCACAGGGACATCACGGTGCATGGCTTTATACAGTTCGGCGGCTTCGAGGCTGGTCAATTCAATGGAGAAACCAATACGTTTCATGAGTAACTTCCTTATTACTGGGTCACGAATTCGAAAAGTTGGTCGTAGACTTTTTCAACTTCTTTGAGGGTTTCCACATCCATGGTGAAATCCACGGGTGGGCGGATCAAGGTATTGCTCATCAACCGGCGGCGTTTGAGCAGGTGTTTCGACAACTGCAAGTAACAGTCGATGCTCGCCATCATGTGGCACATCAGGTAGGACAGCGGGTAGGCGATGGCTCGGGCGGTGCGCTCGTCGCCGGCCTGCAAGGCGCGCCACAGAGCCACGGTGATCTCGGCGATCTCGGTGGCCGGGATCACCCCCGCCAGGCCGCGCTGGTAGGTATCGACCAGCATCATGCCGCCGTCGCCCTCGAAGATCCGCGCCTGGCCGCCGGTGGCGTCGCGCAGCAGCGAAACCTTGGGCGCGGTGGGGGCGGATTCGGGCTTGAACTGCACCTTCTGCGGGCCGAAGGCCTTGAGCAGGCGGGCCTGCACGTCGATCGACAGCGGCCGCTTGGCCAGCGACTTGGCGTGGTGCACCAGCACCGGGATCTGCACGCTTTCGACGACATTGGCGAAGTAGGTGTACATCTGCTCATCATCGAGCGCCCACATCGACGGGTGCATCACCAGCAGCGCGTCACAGCCGGCTTGCTCGGCCTGGCGCGAATATTCGATGGCCTGGGCGATGCTCTCGCCACCGGTGCTCATGATGGCCAGGCCTTTGTCGCCGGTCTGTTCGGCGATCAGCTCGGCCACGCGGAAGCGTTCGCTGGTGGTCAGCCGTGAAACCTCGGAAATCTGCCCGATGACCACGCCGTCGCAGCCGGTGTGCAGGATGTGTTCGACCTGCAGGCGCAGGGCCGAGGTATCCAGGGAGAGGTCGTTGTTGTAAGGCAGGATGGCGACCGGAAGGACACCTTGGATGGGGAGTTGCGTCATGCCTGATATTCCTTATCAAAGTTTGACGTTAACAACTAGCAGACTCGCAACTTACACAACATGCGGCGACCAAGACGGCGCGTACGCCCTCTGTTTTTGGCCAGCATGCCTGGCGACCCGCAACAAGGCGGACGCGTCTGAAAGTGTTAAGCGCAAGGCGTCGACTTTATTCATCAAAGTCGGGTGTTCAACTACGGACTTATTCGGGAGTGCGGTATATCCGTGCAACTTTCTCACTAGTCACTTGGTGCACACCGAAGTCGGGGGCAAGTAAATGGCCGGGGGGGGTTTTTGTCGATCCAGCATTTGTATCAAAATAATACAAATATGAATTTACAAAGACACACACGTTAAAACTGTTTTCTATATTTCAGTTTGTTTCAGATATGTAACTGGATTTAAAAATTTTGATACCCGTGAAAGCGCCGTGTTAGAGCGCTTGCCAAGAAAGGCCTCGCACAAGGTATGCATTTGAAGCCAACGGGCAATGACAGTTCTGCTGATTGAATGAATCCAAAGAGTCTGAAATTCGCCCTTGCACTTCATCCATTTGGCTATGTGAAGAAAAGTTCGCCGTTAGTAGGGGCTTGACTTGCTTGAAGTTGGGCGGCTGGTCCACTCTCATGCCGGCTGGCATCTGCGGTTGCACGCGGTACCTGTAGGAGCGGATTCATCCGCGATGCAGGCACCACAGTGTCTGGCACCGGCCTTGCCGGTGTTCGCCAGCAAAGCTGGCTCCTACGGTTGCGCGCGGTACCTGTGGGGATGGGATTACCCGCGGTGCCTGGCACCGGCCTTGCCGGTGTTCGCCAGCAAAGCTGGCTCCTACGGTTGCGCGCGGTACCTGTAGGAGCGGGTTTACCCGCGAATCAGACACCGCAGTACCTGGAAATGTTTGACCTTGCCTTATCGAGACTGCCCGGCAATCTCGATAAGGGATGCGCTTATTTACCCTTACTCAGCCCCAACTCCATATCATCGATCAGCCCCTTGGCCAGCCCGCTGAGAATCCGCGCGGCGCTGCTGGCCATGAGGTCACCTTCCATCTCGGCCTCCGTGGTGAAATGCGCCACGCAGCCGAGCAGCATCGACAGGTCGCTGAAGGCGTGGTCAAAAGGGATGCCGGGCTGGATACGGAAGATCTCAAGACAGGTGGTCGTGCCCTGGGTCGGGCCGGGCTTGAAGTCGTCGCTCATACCGGCGCCCCCTTGGCCCGGGCGTGGCGGACCAATGCGATGACCAGTTGAGCGAGGATTTCGGCGCTGTCCATCATCACGTCCAGGCGCTCGTCGCGTGGGCAGTGGGTGTAGGCGTGGATGGTGTCGCTGAGGGTGTGCATCAGCTTGTTGGCGTGGGCCATGGCTTCCTCGGGGGCGAGGTCGCTGATGATGGTGACAAAGGGGATTGGGTAAGGTGGGTCAGGTACATGTTTTTTCATCTGTGTTCTCTGTGTCAAAACCAAGAAAACACCGCCCGAATCCTTCTCACAGATGTGGGTGGCAGCCGTGCGCGAGGTGAGAAGTCCGCGGACACAGAAACGCGGTCGGACCAAAGTCCGCCCACGCACGGCTGCCATGAAAGCAAAGCCATGACTGTGTACCACGTTGCGGGCTTCTCACACCCGGTCGCCAAATTTGACGACCCAGCGACGTTACCCTCGGAGTAATTTCCAGCCAATTCGGAGCCTTCCGGCAGGCGCGTAGGATAGGTCCCAAGCGCTGACCGGCTGAAGGATTTTGTTTCAGATTCGGAAATGTCTGACGGCGTCAGGAAGCCGGGGGCGCTTTGCGCCCCTTTCGCGGCACAAGGCCGCTCCTACAGAGGGAATGCGATCTCCCTGTAGGAGCGGCCTTGTGCCGCGAAAGGGCCGCGCAGCGGCCCCGGCGCTCTACTTCAGAACCCCATGCTGAAGCTCACCACCACCCCATGGTCACGGTTCTCGTTGGACAACTGCCCGGAATACCCAACCCCCAGCTTGCCACTGGCCCCGACGCTCAAGTCCAGCCCGGCCTCGACCACCGCCGCATCCTTGGCAATCGGCACACCCTCGGTGCTGAACCCGGAACCCCCATCGATAAAGCGCAGATCCGCATCCGGCTTGTCATCCCCAAAGGCATGGCGCCAGCCCACCGACACCCGTGGCGTGATCGTGCCGCCACTGTCGAGCTTGATGTGCTTGCCAGCCCGCACACCGAGGGTGGAATAGGTCACATCCTGATCGACCTTGCCCTCCAACCGCCCTGCCCCGCCCTTCTCATGGGCAGTGTCGCTGTCGTAGTTGACGTAGGCCAACCCGGCGAACGGCTCCAGGGCGATACCACCGGCATCGATGGCATACCCCACCTCGCCGAACACCTGGGCGCTGCGCGCCTTGTACTTAGCCTTGAGCCGGTCGTCGTAGCTGCCCACCGCGACATCGCGCTTGGTGTCGATGTCATGCCAGGCATAGGCCACACCCAGGCGGGCGGCGAAGGCGTCCAGCTGGTAACCCAGGTAGGTGGTCAGGTGGTAGCTGTCGACGGTAGCGTCCGAACGACGGCGGTGGGCGTCGATGCTGGAGCGGGTGTAGCCCGCGGCGACACCGACCTTCCACTCGTCATCCAGCGCACGGTCCACACCCAGCATGAAGCCCGACAAGTCGCGGTCGACGCTGGCGTGGTTGCTGTTGCCGTCGTAGTCACCCCAACCGCCGATGGCGCGGATCCAGCCCACCGCTTGGCCCTGGCAACCTTCGCTGGTGAGCTGCTGGTTGGCGGTCGGCGCCAGGGTGCGCCGTGGGTCGTTCTCGCGGGTGCAGTCGGCCTGGCGCAGGCGGTCGTTGACCGCGTCGCGGATGTAGCGCGAGTCCTCGATCAGCACGGTCGCGGTGCTGGCGTGGATCTCGCCGGACAGGCTGTCGAAGGCGCTGCGGGCCGAGTCGCGATCCATGGTCACGATGGTGTTGCGCAACGCCGCCGGGGCGCCAGCGCTTTCCAGGGCGGTGGCGACACCGCGCTGGTTGCTGGAAGCGGCGACGTCAGCGAACGAGGTGCCGTTGCGGCTGACCGTCAGGGTGACCTGGTTGGTGCCGTAGGCCAGCACGCTGTTGAGGAACGCCGAGTTGCTCAGGTTGGTACCAGCGAAGGTGCCGTTGATGCCACCCGCCGCATTGACCACGGTGTACTGGCCATTGTCATCGTCGAGGTTGAGCACCTGCAGGCTGCCGCCGAGATTGGCGGTGCCCCCCACGTTCAGGTAGTTCACCGGTTCCACGCCAAGGTCGATCACCAGGGTGCCGCTGGGGCCGTTGGTGAAGTTGCCGGTCACGTTGAGGTTGCCGCCTGGCCCAGGCATCACCGTGCCGTTGTTGACCAGCCCGCCGACGGTGCCGTTGCCGCTCAGCGCGGCGCCGTTGGCCACGGTCACCTGGGCCCCGAGGGTGGTGCCTGGGTGGGCCGCGTCGCCGACCTGCAGCACGCCCTGGTTGACGTTGAACGCGCCAGTGGTGGGCTGGTTGCCGGTCAGCAGCAAGGTGCCAGCCCCTTGCTTGGTGGTGGTACCGGTGCCGCTCAGGGTGCCATTGAAGGTGCCGTTGGCCGACTGCTGGAACACCAGGCTGGCGTTGTTGAGGATGTTGCCCTGCAGGCTGGTGGTGTTGCCCACCAGGGTGCCGCCGCTGACGGTGGTACCGCCGCTGTAGGTGTTGGCGCCACTGAGCACCAGGGTGCCGGCGTCGAGTTTCTCGATGCCGCCTGTGCCCACCAGCGGTGCGCTGACCACGGCGGTGGCGCCGGCATTGACCCGCACCGGCGCCAGGCCACCATCGGCCTCGTTGACCGGTGTCAGGCTGCCGCCCGCGCCCGGCACCACCTGGTAGCCGTCGCTGAGGAACTGCATGCCGGAGAACGACTGGTTGCCGACCACGGTGACGGTGCCTGGCGCACCGCCGAACACGGCGTACTGGCCGCTCCAGCCGGTGGAGGTGGTGCCGGACGCGTTGGTCCAGTTGGTGTTCGGGCCCCAGGTGCCACTGCCGCCACCGATGCTGCCATCGGGGTTGGTCTTGCCACCGTTCCAGAACTGCAGCTCTTCACCGTAGTTCTGCACCACCAGGTTGAGCTGGTTGGCGATGGCGGTTTGCAGGCCGAGGTCGGCCAGGGCCACGCCGCCGGGGATGGCGCCGAACACCAGGCCGTTGTCGGTAAGGCTGCCGCTGTAGCTGAACAACTGGTAGACGCCGGTGCCGAAGCCACCGAGATCGGTGATGTTCAGCGTGCCGTCGAGCACCAGGTTGCCGTTGACCTTGACCACCGTGGTGGACGCGGCCGGGGCGCCAAGGTTGAAGTCCAGCGCGCTGCCCGCACTCAGGTTGAGGTTGCCCACGGTCAGCGGTGTTGCGCTCTGGCCAGCAGCCAGGGTGGCGCCGTCGGCGATCTGCACGGTGCCGCCGTAGGTGCCGCTGCCGCCCAGGCGGGCGCCGGTGGCAACTTGCACGGTGGCGCTGTCGAGGCGGCCATTGACCAGCAGGCTGCCGGCATTGACGGTGGTGGCGCCGGTCAGGCCGTTGACGCCGGTCAGCAGCAGTTCGCCGCTGCCATTCTTGGTCAAGGTGCCGTTGCCGGTGAGGTTGCCGGTATAGCTGCCGTTGGCGTTCTGTTCGAAGGTCAGCGCGGCGTTGTTGAGGATGGCGCCCTGCAGGCTGGTGGTATTGCCCACCACGCTGCCGGCGTTGATCTGGGTGCCGCCGGTGTAGCTGTTGGCGCCGCCCAGGGTCAGCTGGCTGGTGCCGTTCTTGACCAGGCCGCCCGTGCCACTGATGGCACCGTTGAGGGTCAGGGCGTTGCTGCCACCAATGGCCAGGGCGCCATTGAGCACAGCGGTGTTGGCCAGGGTGACCGCCTTGTTGCTGTCCAATGTGGTGCCGGCTGCGGCGGTCAAGGTACCGCTGCCCAGCGCGCTGTCGTTGCCCACCACCAGGGTGCCGCCGTTGAGCGCGGTGCCGCCGCTATAGCCGTTGGCAACGTTGAGCACCAGGGTGCCGGCGTCCTGCTTGGCGAGGCTGCCGGTGCCGTTGAGGGCGACGTTGAGGGTGGCGGTTACGCCCGTGTCGACCCGCAGGTTGGTGGCGCCGTTCCCCAGCAGTTCACCGGCGGTGCCGGCGTTGAGCACGTAGCCATCGGTGCTGAACTGCAGGCCGGTGATGGTGTGGCTGCCGTCGACGGTGACGGTGCCCGGGGCGCCCTGGAACACGGCGAAGGTGTCGTTCCAGGTCTGGTTGAGCACGCCGTTGGCGTCGGTCCAGTTGCTGTTGACGGCGTTCCAGGTGCCGCTGCCGCCGTCGATCAGGCCGTTGGCGACGCTCTGGCTGCCGTCCCAGAACAGTACGTTGCTGGCCCCGCCGACCACCAGGTTGACCTGGTTGGCGACGGCGGTTTGCACGGTCAGGTCGGTGACCGGCACCGGCGCGCTGCCAATGGCCAGGCCGTTGTTGACCAGGCTCCCGCCATAGGCGAACAGGCGGTACACCCCGGCACCGAAGCCGCCGATGTCGGTGACATTGAGGGTGCCACCCAGGGTCAGGTTGTTCGCCACGTCGACCAGTGCGGCGGCACCACCGACCGGTGCGCCGAGGGCCGCGTTGAAGCTCGAGCCGTTGTCCAGGGTCAGGTCACCCGCGCTCAGGGTGGCACCGCTGGTGGCCGCGAGGGCACCGCCGCTGGCCACGGTCACCGCGCCGCCGAGGCTGCCGGCGCCGGACAGGGTGGCGCCGCTGGCGACGTTGACCGCGCTGCTGGCCAGCGAGCCGTTCACCCGCAGCCGGCCAGCCTGCACGTTGGTGTTGCCGGTGTGGCTGTTGCTGCCGCTCAGCGAAAGCGTGCCGGCGCCCAGTTTGTTGAGGGTGCCGGTGCCGCCGATATTGCCATCGAACACCCCGCCTTCGACGTTCAGGCTGTTGCCGGTGGCGATCTGGATCGCGCCGGTGCCGCCGATGTCGCCGAGGGAGGTGTTGCCGTCGAGGTTGAGATTGGCGCCCGTGCTGACGTTCAGCGCGCTCTGGGTGCCCAGGGCGGTGGTGCCGATGGTGCTAAGGCTACCGGAGAGGATGTTGAGCACGCCGCTGAAGGTGTTGTTGCCCGACAGCGTCAGGTCGGCCAGCCCGCTTTTGTTGAGCGTGCCGCCACCGCTGAGCACGCCATCCAGTTGCAGGTCGTTGCTGCCCAGCACGTTGAGGATACCGCTGACATTCACCGGGTTGGTCAGGCTGACGGCGCTGGCACTGTCAAGGTTGGCGTTGCCGGTGACGTCCAGGCCGCCCGTACCGAGGGCGGCGTTGTTGCCGACCACCAGGGTGCCGGATTGCAGGTCGGTGCCGCCGCTGTAGGTGTTGGCGCCCATCAGCGCGAAGCGCGCGGCGCCGGCCTTGAGCAGGCGCCCTGTACCCGCGACGGTGCCGCCGAGGGTCAGGTCGTTGCTGCCCAGCACCGTGAGCGGGCCGGCCAGGTTGACGTTGTTGGCCAGGGTGACGGCCTGGCTGCTGTCCAGGCTGGTACCGCTGGCGGCGTTCAGGCTGCCGGTGCCCAGCGCGGTGTTGGAGCCCAGCACCAGGGTGCCGCCGTTGAGCGCGGTGTTGCCGGCGAAGGTGTTGTTGCCTCCCAGCGCCAGGCGCGCACTGCCCGCCTTGAGCAGGCCACCGGCGCCGCTGATGTTGCCGTTGAGCGCCAGGTTGTTGCTGCCGGCGATGTTCAGCGGGCCGCCCAGGACGATGGCGTTGCCAAGGGCCACCGCCGCGTTGCTGTCGAGGGTGGTGCCTGCGGCGGTGTCGAGCGCGCCGCTGCCCAGGGCGCTGTTGTTGCCCAGTATCAGGGTGCCGCCACTGAGGGTGGTACCGCCGCTGTAGCTGTTGCTGCCATTGAGCACCAAGGTGCCGCTGTCGAGCTTGTTCAACTTGCCGACGCCGGTCAGGCCGACATCGAGGGTGGCCGTCACGCCCGGGTCGACGCGCACGCTGGTGTCGCCACTGGAGCCGTTGATCAGGTCGAGCGCCCCAGCAGTGCCGGCCAGCAGGCGATAACCATTGGTGACGAACTGCATGCCGTTGACGGTCTGGCTGCCGTCGACGGTGACGTCGCCCGCCGTGCCCTGGAACACCGCGAAGGTGCTGCCCCAGGTGCTGTTGGTTACGCCGTTGAGGTCGGTCCAGTTGGTGTTGGCGGCGTTCCACACACCCGTGCCGCCGTCGACCTGGCCGTTGGCCACGCTCTGGCTGCCGTCCCAGAACTGGATGTTCAAGCCGGCTGCGCTGACCAGCAGGTTGACCTGGTTGGCCAGGGCGGTCTGCAGGGTCACATCACCGAGCCCGACACCCCCCGGCAGGCTGCCGAAGTCCAGGCCATTGTCGGTGAGCGCGCCGGTGTAGTCGAAGATTCGGTACACACCGTTGCCAAAGCCGCCGATGCTGCCGACATTGAGCGTGCCGTCGAGGGTCAGGTTGCCGCCGACGTTGAACAGCGCGGTGCCACCAGTGGACGGCGCGCCCAGGCCGACATCGACGATCGAGCCACTGTTGAGCACCAGGCTGCCGAGCCCCAGGGTGCTGCCGCTCTGCCCGGCCAGGTGGCCGCCGTTGTTGATGACCACGTTGGCATTGGCGGTGCCGCTACCGGTCAGGGTGGCGCCGCTGGCGACGGTCAGCAGGTTGCTGCCCAGGCTGCCGTCGATTGTCAGGGTGCCGCCGTTGACCTGGGTGTTGTCGGCCAGGTTGCCGGTGCCCGACAGGGTCAGGGTGCCGGTACCGACCTTGTTCAGGCCACCAAGGCCGTTGAGGCCGCCGGCGAAGGTGCTGCTGAGGTTGTTGCTGCCCAGGCTCAGGGTACTGCCGATGCCGACATCGACCTGGCCACTGCCGGTCAGGCTGCCGAGGCTGGCGTCGCCATTGAGGTTGAGCAGGCCGCTGGCGCCGACGTTCAGGGTGTCGACACTGGCCAGCACGCCGCTACCCAGGGCGGTAAGGGAGCCGGCCTGGATATCGACGTTGCCGGCAAAGGTCTTGACGCCGACCAGGGTGAGGTCGTCGACGCCGGTCTTGACCAGGTTGCCGCTGCCGCCGAGGTCGCCGCTGAGGATCAACGCGTTGGCGGCTTCGACGGTCAGGTTGGCGCCATTGCTCAGGGCGATGGTGTTGCCCAGGGCCATCGGCGCGCTGTTGGCCAGGGTGGCGTCCGCGGTGACCGCCAGGGTACCGGTGCCCAGGGCGCCGCTGCTGCCTAGTGTGATGCGCCCGGCGTTGAGCTGGGTGCCGCCCTGGAAGCCGTTGTTGCCGTTGAGGGTGAGGTTGCCGCTGCCGTTCTTGACCAGCCCGGCAGTGCCGTTGAGCACGCCGTTAAGGGTCAGGTCGTTGCTGCCGGCGACGGTAAGGCCGGCATTGAGGGTGACGTTGTTGGCCAGGGTGACGTTGCTGCCGGCGCTCAGGGTCGAGGCCCCGGCGACGGTCAGGGCGCCCTGCCCCAGCGCGTTGTCATTGCCGACCACGAGCTGGCCGGCGCCGAGGGTGGTGCCGCCGAGGTAGTTGTTGGCACCGTTGAGGGTCAGGGTGGCGGCACCCGATTTGTTCAGGCCGCCGACGCCATCCAGCACGCCATTGAGGGTGAGATTGGCGCTGCCCGGCACGTTGAGCGTGCCGCCCAGGTGCACGGCATTGGCCAGGGTGACCCCCGCGCCGCTGGCATCGAGGCTGGTGTTGGCGCCGGTGCTGAGGGCGCCGGTGCCCAGGGCGGTGTTGCTGCCGACCACCAGGGTGCCGCCGTTGAGCGTAGTGCCGCCGCTGTAGGTGTTGCTGCCATTGAGGGTCAGGCTGGCGGTGCCGTTCTTGATCAGGCTGTTGTTGCCCGCGACCACGCCGTTGAGGGTAAGCGCCTGGCTGCCGCCGAGGGTGAGGTTGCCACCGCTCAGGTTGACGGCGTTGGCCAGCGCCAGCGCCTGGCTGGCGTCGAGGCTGGCGGCGCCGTTCACGTTCAGCGCGCCGCTGCCCAAGGCGCTGGCATTACCCAGCAGCAGACTGCCCGCTTGCAACGCGGTGCCACCGGTGTAGGTGTTGCTGCCGTTGAGGATCAACTGGCCGCTGCCCAGCTTGCTCAGGCCACCGTCACCGCTGATGACGCCATCGAGGGTCAGCGTCTGGGTGTTGCTGACCCCAAGGGTGGTCCCGGTGCCAAGGCCGATGGCGTTGGCCACCTGCAACACACCGATGCTGGCCAGGGTGCTGTTGCCGGTCACGGCCAGGTTGCCTGAGCCCAGGGCGGCGTTGTTGCCCAAGGTCAGGTTGCCGGCGCCGAGGGTGGTGATGCCTTGGTAAGTGTTGGCGGCACCGAGCGTCAGGCTGCCGGAACCGGTCTTGGTCAAGCCCCCCGTTCCGCTGATCACGCCGTTCAGCGTCAGGTTGTTGTTGCTCGGCAGGCTCAAAGTGCCGTTCAGCGCCACCTGGTTGCCCAGGGTCAGGGGGCCGCTGTTGGCCAGGCTGCTGGCGCCGCCGACGGTCAGGGTACCGGTGCCCAGGGCCTGGTTGTTGCCCAGGGTGAGGGTGCCGGCATTGAGGGTCACGCCACCGGTCAGGGTGTTGGCGCCGCTGAGGGTGAGGTTGCTGGCGCCGTTCTTGGTCAGGCTGCCGGCGCCGGTGACCAGGCCGCCCAGGCCCAGGTCGTTGCTGCCGGCGATCGTGAGGTTGCCCCCCAGGTTGACGGTGTTGCCGATGTTCAACGCGGTATTGCTGTCCAGCGTGGTACCGGCCGCCGCGTTGAGCTGGCCAAGGCCGAGGGCGCTGGCGCTGCCGAGCACCAGGGTGCCGGCATTGAGGTTGGTGTTGCCCAGGTTGCCGTTGGTGCCGTTCAGGGTCAGGGTGCCGCTGCCGGTCTTGGTCAGGCCGCCGACACCGTTGACGTTGCCGCCCAGGGTCAGGTTCTGCGCCCCGGCGATGGTCAGGTTGCCGGCCAGGTTGAGCTGGTTGGCCAGGGTGACGTTGGCATTGCTGCTCAGGGTGGTGCCGCCCACCGCATTCAGAGCCCCTGTGCCCAACGCCGTGTTGCTGCCCACCACCAAGGTGCCGCCGTTGAGGCCGGTGCTGCCCTGCTGGCTGTTGCTGCCGTTGAGGGTCAGCGTGCCGGAACCTGTCTTGACCAGGCCTGCGTTGCCACTGAGCGCCCCGTTGAGGGTGAGGTCGCTGGTGCCGGGCAGGGTGAGGTTGGCGTTCAGGGCGACGGTATTGGCCAAAGCCAGGTTGCCGGTGGTGTCCAGGCTGGCGGCGCCTGTGACGGTAAGGCCGCCTGTGCCCAGGGCCTGGGCGTTGCCCAGGGTCAGGGTGCCGGCACCGAGGCTGGTGCCGCCGCTGTAGGTGTTGGCGTTGCCGAGCGTGAGGTTGGCGCCACCGGCCTTGATCACGCTGCCGGCGCCCGAAACGACGCCAGCCAGGCCCAGGTCGGCGCTGCCGCCGACGGTCAAGGCGCCACCCAGGGCAAAGGCATTGCCCAGGGTGACAGCGGTGTTGCTGTCCAGGTTGGTACCAGCGGCGGCGCTGACCGCCCCGGTGCCGAAGGCCGTGTTGTTGCCCACAACGATGCTGCCACCATTGAACAGGGTGCCACCGCTGTAGCTGTTGGCAGCGTTGAGCACCAGGGTGCCGCTGTCGAGCTTGGCCAGTTGGCCGCTGCCCGAGAGGCCGACGTTCAGCGTGGCGGTGACACCCGGATCAACCCGCACGGTGAAGGCGCCGTTGCTGCCGTTGACCAGGTCCAGGCCACCGGCGCCGATCAGGCGATAGCCGTTGGTGACGAACTGCAGGCCGGTGGCGGCCTGGGTGCCGACCACGGTGACATCGCCCGCGGTACCCTGGAACACCGCGAAGTCGCTGGTCCAGGTGGTGTTGAGCACGCCGTTGACGTCGGTCCAGTTGGTGTTGACGCCGTTCCAGGTCCCCGTGCCGCCGTCGATCACGCCGTTGGGCACGCTCTGGCCGCCGTCCCAGAACTGTACGGTGCCGGTGGCGCCACCGACCAGCAGGTTGATCTGGCTGCCAATGGAGGTCTGCACCTGCAGGTCGCCCGGCAGCACGCTGCCTGGCACGCTGCCGATCACCACGCCGTTGTCCACCAGGGCGCCGGTGTAGTCGAACAGGCGGTAGATACCGGTGCCGAAGCCGCCGATATCGGTGACATTGAGGGTGCCGTCGAGGGTCAGGTTGCCGTTGACGTTGACCAGCGCGGTGCCGCCGGTGGACGGCGAGCCCAGGCCGAAATCGAGGATCGAGCCGCTGTGCAGGGTCAGCGCGCCGGTGGCCAGGGTCGCGCCGCTGTTGGCCAGCAGGTGCGCGCCGTTGGCGATATCCAGGGCACCGACCAGGCTGCCGGTGCCGCCCAGGCTGGCGCCGCTGTTGACCTGCACGTTGGCGCTGGCCAGGGCGCCGGTGATGTTGAGCAGGCCGGCGTTGACCGAGGTGTCGCCCGCCAGCACGTTCACGCCCGACAGCTCCAGGCTGCCGGTGCCGTTCTTCACCAGCCCGCCAGCGCCCGCCAGCACGCCGCTGAAGACGTTGTTCGCGTTGTTGCCACCCACGCTCAGGTTACCGCCACCGGCCACGTTCACCGTGCCTGCACCGCTCAAGCTGCCGACCCCGGCGCTGGCGCCCAGGTTGAGGCTGGCGCCGGCACCGACATTGAGCGACGAGGCACTGCCCAACGCGCCAGCGCCCACGGTGGTGAGGCTGCCACCGACCAGGTCGATGGCGCCGCTGAAGGTGTTGTTGCCGGTGAGGGTCAGGTCGGCCAAGCCGTTCTTGATCAAGCCGCCCGTGCCGCTGAGGGCGCCGCTCAAGGTGAGGTCGTTGCTGCCACCCAGGGTGAGGTTGGCGCCCAGGCCGATGTCGTTGGCCAGGGTCAGCACGGCGCTGTTGTCCAGGCTGGCGGCACCGGTCACGTTGAGGGCGCCGCTGCCCAGGGCGCCGCCATTGCCGACGACCACGCCACCGGCATTCAGGCTGGTGCCACCGGCGTAGGTGTTGACGCCGTTGAGGGTCAGGGTAGCCGCACCGTTCTTGACCAGTTGCCCTGCCCCGCTGAGCACGCCGCCGAGGGTCAACGCGTTGCTGCCGCCAAGGGTGAGGTTGGCGTTGAGCGCGACGTTGTTGCCCAGGCTGATGGCACTGCTGTTGTCCAGGCTCGCGGCGCCACCGACGGTCAGGGTACCCGTGCCGAGCGCACTGCCGTTGCCGAGCACCAGGCCGCCGGCGTTGAGCAAGGTGCCGCCGGCATAGCTGTTGAGGCCACCGAGGGTGAGCGTGGTGGTGCCGTTCTTGATCAACCGGCCGGTGCTGTCGATCACGCCGTTGAGGCTCAGGTTGTTGCTGCCGGCCAGGGTGAGGTCGGCATCGAGGGTGATAGCGTTGCCGACGCTGAGCGCCGCCGTGCTGTCCAGGCTCCCCGCGCCGGCCACGGTGAGCTTGCCCACGCCCAGCGCGGCACCGTTGCCCAGCACCAGGCCACCGGCGTTGAGGGTGGTGCCGCCCAGGTAGGCGTTGGGGCCGGACAGGGTCAAGGTCGCGCTGCCATTCTTGACCAGGCTGCCCGCGCCGCTGATCAAGCCGCCGAGCCCAAGGTTGGCGCTGCCGCCGATGCCCAGCGCGCCCGCCAGGTTGACGGCGTTGCCTAGATTGACCGCACTGCTGGCGTCCAGGCTGGTGCCCGCGGCGGCATTGAGCGCGCCAGTGCCCAGCGCGGTGTTGCTGCCGACCACGATGGTGCCGGCGTTGAGGTTGGTGGCGCCGACCTGGGTGTTGGCGCCGGTGAGGGTCAGCGTGGTGCTGCCGTTCTTGGTCAGGCCACCGACACCCGCGATCACGCCGCCCAGGGTGAGGTCGTTGCTGCCGGCAAGGGTGAGGTTGCCGGCCAGGTTCAGGGCGTTGCCGATGTTCAGCCCGGCGACGCTGGTGTCGAGGGTGGTGCCGGCCGCGGTGTTGAGCGCACCGGTACCCAGCGCGGTGGCGCTGCCCAGCACCAGGGTACCGGCGTTGAGCGCGGTGGTGCCGCTCTGGGTGTTGTTGCCGGCCAGGGTCAGGCTGGCGCTGCCGTTCTTGATCAGCCCCCCGGTGCCGCTGAGGTTGCCGCCCAGGACCAGGTTGTTGGCGCCGGCCAGGGTCAGGTTGGCGCCGAGGTTGATGCCATTGTTCAGGCTGAAAGCCGTGGTGTTGGCCAGGGTCGACGCGCCGCCGACGGACAACGCGCCGGTCCCCAGGGCCGCCGCGCTGGCCAGGGTCAGGGTGCCGGCATTGAGATTGAGCCCACCGCTGAACGTGTTGGCGCCCGTCAGGGTCAGGTTGGTGCCGCCATTCTTGACCAATGCCCCGGTGCCGCTGATTACGCCGCCCAGGGTGGCGGCGCTGGTGCCGGGCAGGGTCAGGGTGTTGGCGCCGAGGTTGATGGCGTTGCCCAGGCTGACTGTCGCACCCGCATCGAGGCTGGCGTTGCCGCCCAGGCTGAGCGCGCCGGTGCCCAGGGCATTGTTGTTGCCCACGGTCAGCACGCCCGCATTGAGCGTGGTACCGCCGCTGAAGGTGTTGCTGCCATTGAGGGTCAGGCCGGCACTGCCATTTTTCACCAGCGCGCCGGTACCGCTGATCACGCCACCCAGGGTGGTGGCGCTGGTGCCCAGCAGGCTCAGGGTGTTGGCGCCGAGGTTGACCGCGTTGCCGAGGTTGACCGTGGTGCTGGCATCGAGGCTGGCGTTGCCGCCCAGGGTCAGCGCGCCGCCGCCCAGGGCGTTGTTGTGGCCGACGGTGAGCTTGCCAGTATTGAGCGTCAGGCCGCCGCTGAAGGTGCTGTTGCCGTTCAGGGTCAGGTCGCCGGCGCCGTTCTTGACCAGCGCGCCGGTGCCGCTGATCACGCCGCCCAGGGTGGTGGCGCTGGTGCCCAGCAGGTTGAGGGTGTTGGCCCCCAGGTTGATCGCGTTGGCCAGGCTGACGCCGGTGCTGGCATCGAGGCTGGCGTTGCCGGTCAGCGCCAGGGCGCCGGTGCCCAGCGCGGCGCTGTCGCCGACGGTGAGCTTGCCCGCGCCCAGGCTGGTGCCGCCACTGAAGGTGTTCACGCCGTTGAGGGTGAGGTCGGCGGCACCGTTCTTGACCAGGCTGCCGGTGCCACCGATCAGGCCGTTGAGCGTCAGGGCGTTGTTGCCCGGCAAGGTCAGGGTGCTGCTGCCCAGGTTGATGGCGTTGGCCAGGGTCATGGTCGCCGTGGTGTCGAGGGTACCGTTGCCAGTCAGGCCCAATGCATTACTGCCCAGGGCGCTGGCATTGCCCAGCGTGAGGGTACCGCTGGCCAGGGTGGTGCCGCCACTGTAGGTGTTGACGCCGTTCAAGGTCAGGCCACCGCTGCCGCTCTTGACCAGCGAGCCGGTGCCGCTGAGCACGCCGCCCAGGGTCAGGGCGTTGCTGCCTGGCAAGGTCAGCGCCGCGTTCAACGTCACGTTATTGTTCAGCACCAGTGGCACGCTGCCTTGCAGGCTGCCGGCACCGCTGACGGTGAGCGCGCCGCTGCCGAGCGCGGCGGCGCTGGTCAGGTTGAGGCCACCGGCGGCCAGGGTGGTGCCGCCACTGTAGGTGTTGGTGGCGCCAAGGGTGAGCAGACCGGTGCCGGTCTTGGTCAGCCCGCCAACGCCCGATACCACGCCATTGAGGGCCAGGTCGTTGGCGCCGCCAACACCCAGGCCGGCGTTGAGGGTCAGGGCATTGGCCAGGCTCAATCCGCCGACACTGCCCTGCAGGCTGCCGCCGTTGACCGTGATGCCGCCGCTGCCGAAGGCGCTGGAGTTATCGAAACTGAGTGCACCACCGTTGAGGGTGGTCTGGGTGGTGCCGTTGAGCACCTGGCCGATCAGGCTCCAGGTGCCGCTGTCGACGATCAACCGGTTGAAGTTGATGTAGTTGGTGGCGTTGATGGTGCCGCTGCCGCTGGTCCCGCTACCGCCACCGATGGCGTTCTGCAACGCCAGGGTGTTGGTGCCACCGGCGCCGCCATCGATCTTGCCCGCCGCCGCGTAGGCGAGGTTGGGGTTGCTGGTGACCAGCAAGGCCACGCCGACCCCGAGCCCGGCACCGACACTGGAGCCGGTGATGGCATTGAAGCGGTTGGTGCTGTTGGCGCCCATCGACAGGCTGCCGGTCAGGGTCCCGGCGTTGGTGAAGGTGTTGCCCGCTGCGGAAGCCTCGAACGCTGCCCGGCCGAGAATGGTCCCGGTGTTGGTGAAGTTCACCGTGCTGCCGCCGGTCACGGCGATGACCGGGGTGTCCTCGCTCACCAGGGTGAGGCTGGCCAGCGCCGAGGAGCCGATGCTGCCGGCGTTGCTGATGGTGGTGGTGCCAGCGGCCCCGTTGCGCGCGTCCAGGGCCATGCCCGTGAGGTTCAGCAGGTTGGCGCCCAGCAAGGCGCCGGTGCCCTTGATCACGCCCGAGGCGTTGTTGTTGATGGTGAGGGTGCCGGAGGTCCCGGTGTTGCCGATCAGCACGGCGGAGGACTGGATGCTCAACAGCCCCAGCAGCGTCGGGTCGATGGTCCCGGAGTTGTTCAGCGTGTTGTTGTTGCCAGCCAGCGACAGGGACGTGCCGCCCACGCCCAGCAGCGTGCCCAGGGTGGCACCGGGGTTGACGTTGACCGTGAGGCTACTGCCGCCGTTGGTGTAACTGGGTGCCAGGGGGTTGGCCGCGCCGTTACAGGTAATGATGGACCCGGCTGCGCTGCAGGCGGCCAGCGCCTGCTCGCTCGTCAGGCCGAAGGCCAGGGCGCCGACGCCCAGGCTGATAGCCAGGGACAGATGCGAGAAACGGGAGGGGAAACGGGAGGCGGCACGTCTGTCCACGGAGAGCTCCTTCGTGGATCAGGCAATTCAGTCCTTGAATGCGTGTGCAACGGGGCGAGAAAGAGCAGCGAAACACGCGACGGCCGAAACGCCTGATCAATGGCTACGAATTTCCTTTGAGGGAATGTGTAGCCGCTGTAGGGCAGGCAGTACGGCGTTGGAGGAGATCAAATGGTGTTAATACTTTCTCAAGGCAACACGTGTTTCGTGGGTTTCAAGGGGATCCTGATTGGATCCATCCGACGAACGGTCATGTCACTTTGCCAAAGCGTGAACAGGTTAGACGTTTGTGGGAGCGGCTTCAGCCGCGATGCGGGCATCGCGATATGCGGCACCCGCGTTGCGGGTGATCGCGGCTGAAGCCGCTCCTACAGAGGTTTCATACGCTGGGTCAGGCCACCTCGGCGCCGTCATCCGGCCAGTGCGGCTCGTTGGCCCCTGGCGGTGTCAGCGGTGGCAGGCCATAGGCCGCCCGGGCATCGTCGCAGCTGGGGTTGTGCACCCCGTTCTCCCAGGAAGCCTCGAACTCGCGGCACGGGCTGGAACGGTTCTCATAGATGCTGCACGCCACCTGCGTGCCGATCTCGCCACCCAGGCTGACGCAGCGGCAAGGCTTGGCGTCGGTGCCGATCATGGCGACGCGGGTCGGGTTGATCTGCACCACCAGATCGTCGGGTACCACGCCGCCGGCGGACTGGCATTCACCCCAGAAGAAAGACACACGAAAGTAGCCGCAGCAGGCGCCGCAGGTCAGGCAAGGGTTCTGTTCGGACATGATGGCCAGGGAGGGAGGTTGTTGTTATGAGGGCGAGCGCCCGCGGCGCCATTTGTAATCCAAGCGCGAACGGCTGAGAAGAGGGGGCATGCAAAAAAACATCGCCGCCCATCGGCGGCGCTTTAACTGTAGGAGCCAGCTTGCTGGCGAACGCGCTGGCATCGGTTCGCCAGCAAGCTGGCTCCTACAGGATCGGGGGGTTACTTGCTGATCAGGCCGTCGGCCCGGAACATCTGGCGAATGCCGCGGATGGCCTGGCGAATCCGGTCCTGGTTCTCGATCAGGGCGAAACGTACATGGTCGTCACCGTAGTCACCGAAGCCGATGCCCGGCGACACGCAGACCTTGGCCTCGGCCAGCAGTTTCTTGGCGAACTCCAGCGACCCCAGGTGCGCATAAGCCTCGGGAATCTTGGCCCAGACATACATCGAGGCCTTGGGGTTCTCGACCATCCAGCCCAGCTCGTGCAGGCCCTTGACCAGCAGGTTGCGGCGCTGGCGGTACTGCTCGGCGATGTCGCGCACGCATTGCTGGTCGCCTTCCAGGGCGGCGATGGCCGCCACCTGCAACGGGGTGAAGGTGCCGTAGTCGTGGTAGCTCTTGATCCGCGCCAGGGCGCTGACCAGTTCCGGGTTGCCGACCATGAAGCCGATCCGCCAGCCGGCCATGTTGTAGCTCTTGGACAGGGTGAAGAACTCCACCGCGATGTCCTTGGCCCCCGGCACCTGCATGATCGACGGCGCCTTCCAGCCGTCGTAGACGATGTCGGCGTAGGCCAGGTCGTGCACCACCAGCACGTCGTACTGTTTCGCCAGGGCCACCACGCGCTCGAAGAAGTCCAGCTCGACGCACTGGGCGGTGGGGTTGGATGGGAAACCGAGGATCATCATCTTCGGCTTGGGGATCGATTCGCGGATCGCCCGCTCCAGCTCGTTGAAGAAGTCCACACCTGGCACCAGTGGCACGGACCGCACCTGGGCGCCAGCGATCACCGCGCCGTAGATGTGGATCGGGTAGCTGGGGTTGGGCACCAGCACGGTGTCGCCATGGTCGAGGGTGCCGAGCATCAGGTGCGCCAGGCCCTCTTTCGAGCCGATGGTGACGATGGCCTCGCTCTCCGGGTCGATGGCGACGTCGTAGCGTTCCTTGTACCAGTTCGAGATGGCGCGGCGCAGGCGCGGGATGCCGCGGGAGGTGGAGTAGCCGTGGGTGTCTTCGCGCTGGGCGACCTGCACCAGCTTCTCGACGATATGCGGCGGGGTGGCGCCATCGGGGTTGCCCATGCTCAGGTCGATGATGTCCTCGCCACGGCGGCGGGCGGCCATCTTGAGCTCGGCGGTGATGTTGAAGACGTACGGGGGGAGACGATCGATGCGCGCGAAGCGGCGCGGCGAACCGGGATTGGCCATGTGTTCCTCTGCAGACGTAAGCGCCCGGAACCGTCCGAGCGACGTTGGCCGCTGCGGCGGCCGAATCAGAAGATAATCCCGCAGAGATAATTTCGCAAAGGATAATTTTCTGTTTTATTAGAATTTTTCAGGCGCATCATTTGAAAAATACACAAATTCAGAACCACAATTATCCCTGTAGGAGCGGCCTTGCGCCGCGAAAGGGCTGCGCAGCAGCCCCAACATTCTGGGGTGTTGCATACACCGTGGGGCCGCTTTGCGGCCCTTTCGCGGCGCAAGGCCGCTCCTACAACGACCAGTGCTCAATACACCTGCACCCGCCACAGCTCACGCGACGCCGAGGCCGGGCTCATGGGCAGGCGCCCGTGCAAGGTCTGGTAGTTGTCGATCAGCACCAGGTCACCCGCCGCCCATTCATGGGCGATCAGGCAATGCGGGTCGTAGACCAGCCCGTCCAGTTGCTCGATCAGCTCGCGCTGGAAGACCTCGTCACCCCCCTCCACGCGCTGCTCCAGGGTCTGCAGCGACGACTCGCACCCTTCCTGGTAACGCAACACCGGCTCGCCACTGCGAGGATCGCGGTCCACCAGCGGATAAGAACGCGGTGAGCCGCCGAAATAGGTCATGCGCGTGTAGTAGGTGATGTCGATGCCCTGCCACTGCCGGGCGGTCCGCAGGCCGACCTTGGCCAGGGCGTTGCGGCTGTCGACGATGGTGGTCTGCCCTTCCCCGGGCTGCGGCGGCGTCTTGCAGTAGAGCATGAAGGTGTGGGCGCAGAACTTGGGGTCGCGCTGCACCAACGGGTCGCTGTCGGGCAGCAGGTTGAGGTCCCAGTGCAACGGCGTCTTCTCCAGTGAGTGCACCACTCCCTGCGGCTGGTCGGCCGGCTTGACCACGTGCACTTCGCCGAAGGCCCAACGGTAGATGGTGCCGAAGCGCGCGCAGTCGGCGGCGAAGCTGGCCTGGTCGGCGTACTCGCAGCCCCTCAGGCAGACGAAGCCGAAACTGCGCACCAGCGCTTGCAAGGTCTCGGTGGACAGCCGCTCGAAGCCCAGCCCCATGGGGTCGCTGACCACCAGGCCGAACAGCGGCAGCTTCTGCAATTCGAAGCGATAGCCTTGCAGCGCTTCGCCCTGGGTTTCGTGAAGCAGCCATGGCCGCCCCTGCCAGGTCACCTGCACATGCCGGCTGCCGTCGATCTCGGCGCGGCCGCGCAAGGACTGGCCGCCATCGAGCTGGCGCACCGGTACCGCATGCCAGGGGCTGGCCACGTGGCTCAGGCCGTCGGCCAAGGCCAGGGTGAACTTGGGCCCGGCGTTGTCGTACTGGTGTACGGACAAGCGAATGTGTTCGGGGAAGAAACGATCGACTGCGGCATTGAGGGCCTGCCCACGCAGCATCATCTGGTAGGCCTTGTGGCTGATCTGGCGCAGGTGCTCGTCCTCGTCCTGCCCCGGCTGGCGGCACAGGCGCAGGTCGTTGTAGAGGTGGCTGCACAGTTTGTCGTGGCTGCGGGCCAGGTTTTCATCCTGCTGGCACTGTTCGATCAACGCCTCGACGTGCTTCCAGGGCAGGCGGGCCTGCTTGACCAGGGTCGCACGCAACGCTTCCGGGCTGCTGGCCTGGGGGAACAGGTCTTCCATGCTCACCCAGCGAATGCAGTGAGTGACGCACAGGGTGCGCAACGCCTGGTTATACTGCCGGCGCACGTCGTCAGGCACACCGACGATGTCGTTGAAGGTGGTGCCATCGCTGAGGATGACGATCTCGCAGCCCGGCATGTGCAGGGCCGCGATCTCCTGACCAAGACGGTCGAGGCGTTCGATGGCCATCACCTCGCCGAAGTCCGGCAACACGCCAAAGGTCTTGTCGCGGTCGTTCGGCGACTTGCAAGGGAAGCCCGGCAGCACCAGGCGCACAGGTTCACCGCGCTCGAAGCAACGTACCAGGTCCCTGGCCAGGTGCGCCTTGCCGGTGTCGGCGAAGCGATCACCCTCGGCCTTGAGCAGATAACCGTCCAGCACCTGGCTGACGGCCGAGACCCAGCTGTCTTTGTCTTGCATCTTCTTGTCGTCCTTGAGTGGAAGCTACAGCGAACCTGTCAATTCGGCTCGCGGGGGTTGCACAGCTGCCGGGCACAAGGCCGCGAGCAACTGATGGGGGTGTTCGCAGTACAGCTGCGGATTGTGATCGCGCAGCACGCCAGGCTCGCCATAGCCCCAGCCTGCCGCCGCCACGGGCATACCGGCAGCCTGCGCGGTGAGCAGGTCGAACGCCGTGTCACCGACGAACAGGCAATGCTCAGGCGCCACGCCAAGCCGCTCAGCAGCTTGCAGGGCGGCATCCGGCGCGGGCTTGAGCCGCTGCCCCGCTTTATGGCCAAGGACCACGGCGAAGGCATTCGCCGGCAACAGGTGCTCAACCACGTCCAATGCCAGCGCATGGGCCTTGTTGGTCACCACCGCCATGGGCAGGCCGCGCGCGCCAAGGGCGTCGAGCAGTTGCTCGACACCCGCGTAAGGCCGCGACAACCTGACCAGGTGCTGGCGATAGCAGGCGCTGTAGGCTGCTTGCAGGTGCCGGGCGTCAGCTACGCCGTGCGCCTGCGCGACCCGCTCGATCATTGCGGCCACGCCGCCACCCACCAGGGTACGCACGGACTCGACCGCCAGCTGGGGCAGCCGGTGCTGGCCCAGAACATGGTTCAGGCACCAGGCGATATCGGGCAAGGTGTCTACCAGGGTACCGTCCAGGTCGAACAGCACCGCACGCACATCAGCCAGTCGTTCCATCACTGCACACTGGCGTAGTGGCACGGCCGGCCGCGGCTGAATACAAGACGGCTGTAGCGCTCGTCGACATTGCTGCGGCGCTCCAGCGTCACAACGCCACGACGCTTGATCGCCACCGAATGCCAAGGGGTGCGCCACAGGTCGCTGGTCGGCACCAGGCGGATGCCAATCTTGGCGGACACCGCCAGTTGCGGGTGGATCGACAGACGCAGGCACTGGGGGTAGCGAGCCTCCAGCAAGGCGCTCCACGCTTCGCTGCGCTGGATCACCCGCTGCGACGCGGGCTTGGCCACCTTCTTTACCGCGTTCATGCTCATGCCGGCGAAATCCGCCAGGCCGGCATAGTCCTCCGACAGGAAACGGTGGATACCGCAGTACATCAACATCATGTGGTCTTCGGCTTCGAAGCGCTGCTGCAACACCCGCAGCGACTGGCCGTGCTCGATCATCAGCTCTTCGCGCATCGAATCCAGGCAACCCAGATGCGGGTACGCGTCCTTCAGGTCGAACAGGGTGAAGCTGCCGGGGTAGTGCTGGTGGGCATAACGCTGGATGTCATCGGTGTAGGCCTGGACATGGGCATCGGGCACGCGCACCAGGTCGGAGAACACATAGCCGTCCGAACAGATATGAATTACCGCGCCCGGTGCGTGCAGCGCGCGGATCTCTTCGCACAACCTGTGCAGCTCGTCGATGGCGTGGTGCTCGGCAAGGTCGGGCAATGGGCCGAGGGTCTTCTGGCGGTTCGGCGACTTGCCGGGGAACGCCGGCAGCACCATTTCGATCGGCAGGCCCTGTTCGAGCGCGGCCAACACCTTGGGCAGGTGCGGTGCCAGGGCGGCCTCATCCAGCGCAGGGTCCTGCCCGGGGGCCAGGCTGCGGCGGCGGAACAGGCATTCAAGAATAGCGAGTGCGGTGTCGGTGGGCGCAGCGAGAAGGCGTTGGCGCGGCAACACGCCACCCGCCGAGAGAGCGAGGCTCGATTCGGTCACGGTACAGTCCTTTGTCGGAAGGGGATACGGCCAAACCACGGCCGCCAGGTCGTCCTGACCTGCGGCGGATAAAATCCTGCAAAGTGCGTGACCCTGTCAACTGGATAGTTATGTATTTTCCAGCACAAAAAAAAACGCCCCTGCAAGCAGGGGCGTTTTTACGGTTCAGGCAGCTGTCAGCGAGCGTAGGTCATCAGCACATCGGCCGCGGTCTGGCTGTCCACCGACATCATCACGCTCAGGGCGGTGACGGTGAGGATGGAGAAGCCGAACACCTTGCGCGCCCACTTGCTGTCGTCCTCGGCCTTGTAGCCACCCCAGGCCATGTACAACCAGTACAGGCCCATGGCAGCCGCCACGGCGAGGTAACCCAGGCCAGCGTAGCCGCCCAGGGTCAGCATGAGGGTGGCGAGGACGAAGGCCAGCACGTACAGCACGATCTGCTTCTTCGCCGCCAGGATACCGCGCGCCACCGGCAGGACCGGAATGTTGGCGGCGCTGTAATCCTTGAAGCGGAAGATCGCGATCGCGAAGCTGTGCGGCATCTGCCACAGGCTGAACATCACCAGCAGCGTCACCGCCGCCAGGTCGAAGCTGTTGCTCACGGCGCAGTAGCCGATCACCGGAGGCATGGCACCGGACAGGCTGCCAACCAAGGTGCCGTGCACCGATTTGCGCTTCAGCCAGAGGCTGTAGAAGCCGACGTAGACGACGAAGCCGACCAGCGCGCAGAACGCCGCCAGCGGGTTGGCCTGGACATACAGCAAGCTGAAGCCGGCCACCCCGAGCAGGGTGGCGTAGGCCAGCGCGAGGGGCAGCGACATGCCGCCCTGCACCATGACGCGGTTCTTGGTGCGCTCCATCTTGTGGTCGATGTCACGGTCGATGCAGTTGTTGAACACGCATCCGGACGCGACCACCAGGGAAGTACCGATCACCACCGCCAGGAACAGGGCGAAGTCCACATGGCCCTTCGAGGCAAGGAAGAAACCGCCTGCCACGGAAAGCACGTTACCGAAAATGATCCCCGGTTTGGTGATTTGGATAAAGTGCTTAACGGACATGCAGTCTTACCTCACTTGGCCAGCATTTCGAAGTGGATGCTGAACATGATCCACAGCGACAGGCCGACCAGCAGCGCGATTACCAGAACAGTGAACAGGAACGTCGACACGTTGGAGCGTTGCTCTTTCGAGCGGTCCATGTGCAGGAAGTACACGAGGTGCACCACCACCTGGATGACGGCCATGGCCACCACGATCAGGACGGTCAGGTTCTTCGGCAGGCTCGGGAACATCACCAGGCCGAACGGGATCGCGGTCAGGATGATCGAGAGCACGAAGCCGATCATGTACGACTTCACGCTACCGTGGTTACCCTCGTGATGAGTGTCGTGTGCGCTAGCCATTACAGAACTCCCAGCAGGTAGACGACGGTGAACACGCAGATCCAGACCACGTCCAGGAAGTGCCAGAACAGGCTCAGGCAGCTCATGCGGGTCTTGGCGGTCGGCGTGATGCCGTGCTTGTTGATCTGATACATCATGATCGCCATCCAGATCAGGCCGGCGGTCACGTGCAGACCGTGGGTACCTACCAGGGCGAAGAACGCCGACAGGAAGCCACTGCGCTGCGGGCCGAAGCCTTCGGCGATCAGGTGATGGAACTCATAGATTTCCATCGCGATGAAGCCGGCACCGAACAGGAAGGTCACAGCCAACCAGCCCAGTACGCCTGCCTTCTTGCCGTCGAACATCTTCAGCATGGCGAAGCCGAAGGTGATCGAGGACAGCAGCAGGAACGCGGTTTCTACCAGCACGAAGTCGAGCTGGAAGATGTCATGACCCGACGGGCCGCCGGCGAAACCGCCGGACAGCACCGCGTAGGTGGCGAAGAGCGACGCAAACAGGATGCAGTCGGTCATCAGGTACAGCCAGAAACCGAGGACGGTCATCTGGCCCGAGTCGTGGTGGTGGTCATCATGCCCATGGTCGTGACCATGAGCAGCACCGTGCATTACTTGACTGGACATTGATTACACCCGTTCAAACGATTCGACACGTGCGCCGCCGGCAGGCAGTGCACCAGCCTGGGCCAGCGCCTTCATGCGCTCGCCTTCGATGCGCGCTACTTCTTCGGCCGGGACCATGTAGCCCTGGTCGTCACGCGCGGCGTGGCGAACGAAGACAGCGATGGTCGCAACCAGGCTCGCACCCACCAGCCACCAGATGTGCCAGATGAAGGCGAAGCCGAACACGGTCAACAGCAGGCCCATGAACAGACCGGTCGAGGTGTTGCTTGGCATGTGGATCGCTTCGTACTTGGCCGGAGCTTTGTACGCGGCACCGGCTTGCTTGGCTTCGTGCCAGGCGTCCAGGCCTACATGCTCAGGCATGTGAGCGAAGTTGTAGAACGGAGGTGGCGACGAAGTCGACCATTCCAGGGTACGGCCGCCCCATGGGTCGCCAGTGACGTCCATGTTGTCCTTGCGATCGCGAACCGAGACGTAGATCTGGATCAGCTGGCAGGCGATACCGAACAGGATCAGCACGGCGCCGACGACGGCCACGTACAGGTAGGGTTCCCACAGTGGGTTGTCGGAGTGGTTCAGACGACGGGTCATGCCCATGAAGCCCAGGGCGTACAGCGGCATGAACGCAACGTAGAAGCCGGAGATCCAGAACCAGAAGGCAGCCTTGCCCCACTTCTCGTTCAGGGTGAAACCGAAGGCTTTCGGGAACCAGAAGGCGAAGCCGGCGATGTAGCCGAATACCGCGCCACCGATGATCACGTTGTGGAAGTGGGCGATCACGAACAGGCTGTTGTGCAGAACGAAGTCGGCACCTGGAACAGCCAGCAGAACGCCGGTCATGCCACCGATGGAGAAGGTGACCATGAAGCCCAGGGTCCACATGATCGGCGCGGTGAAGCGCAGACGGCCCTGGTAGATGGTGAACAGCCAGTTGAACAGCTTCACACCGGTCGGAATGGAGATCAGCATCGTCGCCAGGCCGAAGAAGGTGTTGACGCTGGCGCCGGCACCCATGGTGAAGAAGTGGTGCAGCCAGACCGCGAAGCCGAGGATGGCGATCGCGCCCGATGCGTAGATCATCGAGTGGTGACCGAACAGGCGCTTGCCTGCGAAGGTCGAGGTGACTTCCGAGAACACGCCGAAGGCCGGCAGGATCAGGATGTAGACCTCAGGGTGACCCCATGCCCAGAACAGGTTGACGTACATCATCGGGTTCCCACCAAGCTCGTTGGTGAAGATGTGGAAGTCCAGATAACGGTCAACGGTCAGCAGGGCGAGTGCGGCGGTCAGGATCGGGAACGAAGCGACGATCAGCACGTTGGCCCAGGTGCAGGTCCAGGTGAAGATCGGCATGTCCATCAGCTTCATGCCAGGGGCGCGCATCTTCATCACGGTGACGAGGAAGTTCACGCCGGTCAGTGTCGTACCCAAGCCTGAGAGCTGTAGCGCCCAGATGTAGTAGTCGACACCCACCCCAGGGCTGTACTGGATACCCGCGAGCGGCGGATAGGCAACCCAGCCGGTCTTGGCGAATTCACCAACGCCCAGCGAGATGTTGACCAGCAGCACGCCTGCCAGCAGCAGGTAGAAGCTCAGGGAGTTCAGGAACGGGAAGGCAACGTCACGTGCACCGATCTGCAGCGGAACCGCGAGGTTCATCAGGCCGGTGAAGAACGGCATCGCCATGAAGATGATCATGATCACACCGTGGGCGGTGAAGATCTGGTCATAGTGTTCAGGCGGCAGGTAGCCTTCGGAGCCACCGGTGGCGGCGGCCAGCTGGGTACGCATCATGATGGCGTCGGCGAAGCCGCGCAGCAGCATGACCATAGCGACGATGATGTACATCACGCCGATTTTCTTGTGGTCGACCGTGGTCAGCCACTCGGTCCACAAGTAGGTCCACTTGCGGAAATAGGTGATGGCACCAACGACGGCAATACCACCGAGCGCGATCATGGCAAGCGTCACCATGACTATCGGCTCGTGATACGGTATCGCCTCCAGAGTTAATTTACCGAACATCTCTTACTCCTCTGCACCGGCAGCTGGTTGCATACTCGATTCCACACCCTTGGTAGTGGCCAGGTCTTTGCTGCCTGCTTCTTCGTGGCTCGGACGACCGCGGTTCATGCCTTCGTACTTGTCGACGATGCGCTGGAACTGGTCAGCCTGGGCCTCGCTGTACAGCGCGACTGGGTTGTTTTCGCTTGCTTTGGCCAAGGCGTCATATTCGGCCTGGTCCAGTTTCTTCGGCGATGCCTTCACTTCAGCGACCCATGCATCGAAGTCAGCTTGCGAGGTGGCAACAGCCTTGAATTTCATACCGGTGAAGCCGGCGCCGCTGTAGTTGGCGGAGATACCGTCGAACTCACCGTTCTCGTTGGCGATCAGGTGCAGTTTGGTGGTCATGCCAGCCATGGCGTAGATCTGGCCACCCAGGCCCGGGATGAAGAACGAGTTCATCACGGCGTCGGAAGTGACACGGAAGTTGACCGGGGTGTTAGCCGGGAAGACGATCTTGTTGACCGTGGCGATACCCTGCTCCGGGTAGATGAACAGCCACTTCCAGTCCAGCGCGACCACGTCGATCTGCACCGGCTTCACGTCGGAATCCAGTGGACGGTACGGGTCCAGCTTGTGGGTGGAGTGGTAGGTGAAGTAACCCAGGGCGATGATGATCAGGATCGGGATGATCCACACCGCGGCTTCGATCTTGGTCGAGTGCGACCAGTCGGGGGTGTAGGTGGCGGCCTTGTTGGAAGCACGGTACTTCCAGGCGAACGCCAGGGTCATGATGATCACGGGCACGACCACCAGCAGCATCAGGCCGGTGGCGATCAGGATCAGGTTCTTCTGCTCAATGCCGACCTGGCCCTTCGGGTCGAGCAGGGTCCAGTTGCACCCACTGAGTAAAAGCATGCCTAAAAAGGGCAATATGCCAAACAGTCTGGGGTAACGCTTTTTACTCATCTCACGACCTCTAGATCAGCTTGCTTCAATGCAATTTGTGTTTTGGTAGCCAACACTTCGTCCTGCCAAGTGCGGCAATTCGCGCCCGTACTCGCGCCTGCCCGGGATCCGACTGCAGGATCTTGGCGCCAAGCGTGTCAACGGTGCTTATGGTTTCGTAGGCAACAGGCCTGTACTTCAGACCAAGTCCATTTGGTGCGGGAAAACGCGGAGGGGGGTCCGCCCGGTATCGCCGTTGGGCGAAACTTGACGAAGTCAGCAAAAGGGAGCGCTGCGGCTTCCTTCAATCCTGCGACTTGCAAGCAGTGCCGAACGGAAATTGGGGGCGATTGTAGTGAGGTCGCCCCCCATTGACTATGACTTATTGAGCAACAGTCCTTTACAGAATCTGCAACAATAGCGCTCGAAAAATCAACTTCGCGACAGTTTGTCGCACCCCGCCGAATAGCCCTGAAACCCGCATTGCGCAAGGTCCCGAGCTTGATCCTGGTCAATCATTCGGCAGGGTTTGTGCCTTCTCGCGCCCTGCAATAGACCTGGGTCAAATAGGGACTTTGGTCTAACCGCGACGGCGGTTGCGGTAGATCCCCAGGGGCACCAGCACGGTGGTCAGCACGAAGGCGACCAGGGCCCACTGGGCGAGCGACAGCCCGAGGATCGGCGGGTACGGCGTGGAGCAGAAGCCATCGACCTGGAATGCCAGCGGCCACAGCTTGGCCAGCGGCAGGTCATCGACGATCGGTTGCAGCGTGTCTATGCCACAGCTGACCATCGGGTTGGCGAGTATATACACATGGTTGCCGGCTGCAACGATGCCACCGATGGCGCTGAGCACCACCAATACCTCGAAGAAGGTCAGGCTTTTGCGCCCCGGCATGGCGGCGGCGATGAAGGCGAAGATCGCGATGAACAGCAGCGCATAGCGTTGCAGGATGCACAGCGGGCAAGGGGCCTCGCCCAGCACCACCTGCATGTACAGGGCACCGCCGATCAGCGCCAGGCAGATCACGCCGAGGAGCACCAGAAAGCGCCGTTCCCGATTCAGGCGCGATGTGAGTTCGTTCATTGCCGATTCCTTCGATGGAGAGTGGCAGCGTTGGCTGCCCGGGGGCGCCAAGTCTACACGCTGGAGATGACCTTTGAATGTGTCGAGGCGGGGCGTGCGGCTATCCACTGTTGACCTAGGACCGAGCGGGTCGGTTTCGGTTCAACCGCCAAGCGTGAAAAACACGGCGGCCCGAGCGCCGGACAGGGCAAGGCCCCTCGACACTCGGGAGTGAAGGATACAGTGATTAAAGGAGGATTAAAGATGAAGGCCGGTGTAGCGGCTTTCATCTTTCCTTATATAGAGAGGGAGGCTGGGCCCAATCGCTGCGGTTCGGCGCTCGGCCGCAGCGCCCCATGCGAATGCTATCGTCCGCTTCGTTCTCGATTACCCACGGTCGGGAGCCTGGCAGGAAGCGCTACGACAGAACGCCGAACCGCAGCGATTGGGATCAAGTGCCGTTCGCCGGCAAGCCGGCTCCTACGCAACCTGTAGGAGCCGGCTTGCCGGCGAACCGTCAGTAAGCGCTACCAATTACTCCAATGCCGCCGCCGGCCCGAAGAACTCATAACGGCTCTGCCCTTCCGGCACCCCCAACCCCTTGAGCTGGCGCTTGATCGCCGCCATGAAGCCCTTGGGCCCGAGGAAATAGGCATCGACATCACGCTCGCGCGGCATCCACTGCGCCAGCAGCTCCTGGTCCAGCAGGCCCACCGCATCAGCAGCACGGCTGCCGTCGTCCTCGGCGTAGCAATAGAAGCGCTTGAGCTGCGGATGCTTCGCGGCCAGCCCGTCGACCCAGTCACGGAACGCATGCACCGCGCCATTGCGCGCGCAATGAATGAAGTGCACCGGCCGCTCGGTCTTCAGCGCCGCTTCGAGCATGGCCAGGGTCGGGGTGATGCCCACGCCACCACTGATCAGCACCAGCGGCTTGTCACTGGCGGCCAGGGTGAAGTCACCGGAAGGCGGGAACAGCTGCACCATCGCCCCCAGCACCAGTTCGTCGTGGAGGTAGTTGGAAACCTTGCCTTCAGCCTCGCGCTTGACGCTGATGCGGTACTGCTCCCCGTCGCACAGGGCCGACAGGGAATAGTTGCGACGCTGCTCGGCACCGCCGATGAACAGTTGCAGACCGATGTACTGGCCGGGCTCGGCCTTGATGACCGGCTTGCCGTCCACTGGGGCGAAGTAGAACGAGACCACCTCGCTGCTTTCCTGCTCGCGGCGCACCAGACGGAATGCGCGGGCACCACGCCAGCCGCCAGCGGCTTCTTCCTTCTGCTTGTACAGGCTCTCTTCAGCGCCGATGAGGATGTCCGCCAACTGCCCGTAAGCGGCGGCCCAAGCGGCGATCACTTCGGGGGTTGCGATGTCCTTGCCCAGCACCTCCTCGATGGCGCGCAGCAGGCAGCCACCAACAATTGGGTAGTGCTCAGGCAGGATCTGCAAGGCCACATGTTTGTTGATGATCTGCCCGACCAGGCCACCGAGCTGCTCAAGCTGGTCGATGTGCTTGGCGTACATCAGCACGCCGTTGGCCAGGGCACGCGGCTGGTCGCCACTGGCCTGGTGGGCCTGGTTGAACAGGGGGCGCACTTCGGGGTATTCGCTGAGCATCAGCTTGTAGAAGTGGGTGGTCAGCGCCTCGCCACCGCTTTCCAGCAGGGGAACAGTGGCCTTGATGATTGCACGTTGTTCGGCATTGAGCATTGCAGCGACTCCTGAGCCTGTGGCTTCGAATAGTTGCTTTCATCGTTTCAGCAATCGTGCCAACTTTAAAAGCCAATGAATTCAGGGCCTTGAGCATTACGGGTGTCATAAAGACACACCCAAGCGTATAGTCATTCCGACCAAAAGGAGTCCATATGACTGCAAAACCCCTGCTCACCGCCCTCCTCCCCCTGGTCAGCGACCTGTCCTGCGACCTGCCCGACCAGGAGCGCTACCGCCGTCTGCTCCAGGCCATGCGCGGCCTGCTGCCATGCGACGCTGCGGCGTTGCTGCGCCTGGATGGCGAGTGGCTGGTGCCGCTGGCGGTCGACGGGCTGTCAGCGGACACCCTCGGTCGGCGCTTCCGGGTCAGCGAGCACCCACGCTTTCAGGCGCTGCTCAGCCGCCCGGAGCCGACCCGCTTCGCCAGCGACAGCCCGTTGCCCGACCCCTACGACGGCTTGGTCAACGCCCCCCACGCCGACCTCGAAGTACACGACTGCATGGGTTGCCCTTTGATGGTCGACGAGCGCCCCTGGGGGCTGCTGACCCTCGACGCCCTTACCCCCGGCCAGTTCCAGAGCCTGGAACTCGATGCCCTGCAAGCCTTCGCCAGCCTGGCCGCCGCCACCGTCACCGTGGCCGAGCGCATCGAGCACCTGGCCCTACGCGCCGAGGACGAGCACCAACGCGCCGAGGTGTACCGCCAGGCCAGCGGCCAGGGCAGGGAACTGATCGGCCAGAGCAAGGCACACAAGCACCTGGTCGAGGAAATCCGCCTGGTTGGCGGCAGCGACCTGACGGTGCTGATCACCGGCGAGACCGGCGTCGGCAAGGAGCTGGTGGCCCAGGCACTGCATAGCGCCAGCAACCGCGCCGACAAGCCGATGATCAGCCTGAACTGCGCCGCGCTGCCCGACACCCTCGTGGAAAGCGAGCTGTTCGGCCATGTGCGTGGTGCCTTCACCGGGGCCCATGGTGAACGGCGCGGCAAGTTCGAGCTGGCCAACGGCGGCACACTGTTCCTCGATGAAGTCGGCGAATTGCCGTTGGCCGTACAGGCCAAGCTGTTGCGCGTGCTGCAGAGCGGCCAGTTGCAACGGCTGGGCTCTGACCGCGAGCATCAGGTGGATGTGCGCCTGATCGCCGCGACCAACCGCGACCTGGCGGAAGAAGTGCGCAACGGCAACTACCGGGCCGACTTCTATCACCGACTGAGCGTCTATCCCCTGCAGGTACCGCCCCTGCGAGAGCGGGGCCGCGATGTGCTGTTGCTGGCCGGGTACTTCCTGGAGCAGAACCGTTCGCGCCTGGGGCTGGGAAGCCTGAGGCTTTCCACCGAGGCCCAGGCCGCGCTGCTGGCTTACGACTGGCCGGGCAATGTGCGTGAGCTGGAGCACCTGATCGGCCGTTCGGCGCTGAAGGCGCTGGGGCAACACGGGCATCGGCCGAAGATACTGACGCTGGAGGTGGCGGACCTGGATCTGCGCAATGTCGTGCCCGCAGTAGCTGTCGATACCGAGATGCCATCCATCGACGCGCCCCTGCCCGAGGGCGGACTGCGCGAGGCGGTGGATGATTATCAACGGCAGATCGTCGAGGCGTGCCTGCATCGCCACCAGGACAATTGGGCGGCGGCGGCACGGGAGCTGGGGCTGGACCGGGCTAACCTGAGCCGGTTGGCCAAGCGTCTGGGGCTGCGTTGATTGGATCTGTTCGCCGGCAAGCCGGTTCCTACAGGTCAGGTAGGAGCCGGCTTGCCGGCGAACCCGCCGCAAAGCGCACTCCATAATCGCAAACTAAGCTAAAGCCCGACGCCAAAAAGCCGATAACCCGGCATCCTCCCCATTTCGAACCAAAGGTTGCCCATGGCCACGCAAAAAGCCCGCGCGGACTCGTTGTCCCTGCTGCTGTTCACCCTGCGCAGCGGCAAGCTGATGGCAATCAACCTGCTCAAGGTCAGCGAGATCATCCCCTGCCCGCCGCTGACCAAGCTGCCGGAGGCCCACCCGCATGTGAAAGGCGTGGCCACCCTGCGCGGCAACTCGCTGTCGGTGATCGACCTGTCCCGCGCCATCGGCGAAATGCCCCTGGCCGACCCGGACGGCGGCTGCCTGATCGTCACCGAGATCAGCCGTTCGCGCCAGGGCCTGCACGTGCAGGCGGTGAGCCGCATCGTCCATTGCCTGAGCACCGACATCAAGCCGCCGCCGTTCGGTTCCGGCAACCGCTCGTTCATCACCGGCGTGACCCGGGTCGACAACACCCTGGTGCAGGTGCTGGACATCGAAAAGGTCATCCACGGCATCGCCCCGCCGCCGCACGAGCCGCACCCGGGCGAAGTCAGCGAAGAAGACGCCAGCCTGCTGGCCGCCGCCAACATCCTGGTGGTGGACGACAGCCAGGTGGCGCTGCAACAGTCGGTGCATACCCTGCGCAACCTGGGTATCGAGTGCCACACCGCGCGCAGCGCCAAGGATGCGATCAACGTGCTGCTGGAGCTGCAAGGTACCGACAAGGAAATCAACATCATCGTCTCCGACATCGAGATGTCGGAGATGGACGGCTTCGCCTTCACCCGCACCTTGCGCGAGACGCCGGACTTCCAGCACCTGTACATCCTGCTGCACACCTCGCTGGACAGCGCGATGAGCGGCGACAAGGCCAAGCTGGCGGGAGCCAACGCCATCCTCACCAAGTTCTCCTCGCCGGAGCTGACCAATTGCCTGGTGACGGCGGCGCGGGCGGTGGTGTTCGAGGAGCGCTGATAAATCAAGTCAGGACTTTCCTGACTTGATGCAGGAGAATGTTCGGGCATAATTCGCGCCCTTCAGATGTTCATGGCCAGTACGCATATGAAATATCTCAGCTCTCTCCTGCTCGCTTACGCCCTGTTCAACGGCGTAGCCCATGCTTCGAGCAGCCAGGCCTGGAGCGACCAGCGCCAGCACATGCTCAAGGCCTGCCTGGCCGCCAGCCAGTTCAAGGATGCCCACGTGCTGGGCAAGCCCGCCGAGTTCGACGACCAGGTCGGCTACAGCGCGCTGCTGGTCGAAGGCACCTATCCACAGAAGCACATGCAACAACGCACCGGCACAGAGCTGTGCCTGTACGATCGCCAGCGCCAGCAAGCGTTCGTGACCGAGTGGGAAGCCGGCAAGCCGTGAGCGACAGCATTCGTTTCGCCTGTACCGGCTGCGGCAAATGCTGCACCGGCCACCATGTTCCCCTGACACTTGCCGAATCACATCAGTGGGCCGCCTCAGGTGGCCAGGTGGTCGTGTTGATCGAGGGTTTCATCGTCGATGGGCCCGGCATGCCGGCCGATCAACGCGAACATGTGTTGCGCCGGTCCCACCCTGTGCGTTGCGGCACAAGCGAGCTGCGTGTTTCGGTGACCTTCGCCGCCTTCAACCCAGGGCGCTGCCGCAACCTCGACGCCAACGACCTGTGCACCATCTACGACACCCGTCCGCTGGTGTGCCGGATCTACCCCGCCGAGATCAACCCGCACCTGCCGCTACGCCCGGAAAGCAAGGACTGCCCGCCCGAGGCCTGGGAGCAAGGGCCGGCGCTGATCCATGGCAGCCTGCCGGTGGATGCCGGGCTCCGGGCGCTGATCGATGCGTCGCGCCAGGCGGACCGGGACGATATCGCCGCCAAAGTGGCGATCTGCCAAGCGCTGGGGATGACCACCAGCGCGTTGAAGGGCAATGGGTTTACCGCATGGTTGCCGGATATGGCGGCGTTTGCCGCGGTGCTGGAACAGGCGCCACGGACGCTCGATGCCCCCTGGGCGGTACATGTCCAGGACGAGGTCATTGCCGCCGAGCTAACGGATCACCATTTGCAGGTGACCGGCGAAGCGCCGGTCTACTACGCATTCATCGGTTTCTAGGCGATCTCTGTAGGAGCGGCTTCAGCCGCGATCACCCGCGAAGCGGGTGCCAAAACGGCACCACCCGCATCGCGGCTAAAGCCGTTCCTACCTACTGACACCGCCGCCAGAACTCATCCGCCAGCCGCCGCAAGTCCTTGGCCAGGTCCGCCACATCGCTGGCACTGCTATGACTGCGCTGCCCGACACTGACCGTCGCCTCGCTGGCCTGGCGGATGCTGATGATGTTGCGGTTGATGTTCTCGCTCACCTGGCTCTGCTGCTCCACCGCCGCGGCGATCTGCAGGCTCATCTCGTTGATCTGGTTCACCCGCACGCTGATGCTGTCCAGCGCGTCGCTGGCCAGTTGCGCCTGCTCGACACTGTGCCCGGCATGGGCGCTGCTCTGCTGCATCACCTGCACCGCCGCGCGGGCGCCGTCCTGCAGGGCGCCGATCATGCGCTGGATATCGTGGGTGGACTGCGCGGTGCGCTGGGCCAGGCCGCGCACTTCGTCGGCGACCACCGCGAAACCGCGCCCCTGATCGCCGGCCCGTGCCGCCTCGATGGCGGCATTGAGCGCCAGCAGGTTGGTCTGCTCGGCAATGCCGCGGATCACATCGAGCACCCCGGAGATCTCGCTGCTGTGGTTCTCCAACTGCTGGATCACTTCGCTGGCTTCCACCAACGACCCGGCCAGATCCTGGATCGCGCAGCGGTTACGGTCAACCAACTGATGGCCGGACTGCGTCTCATCCTCGGCCTGGTCGGCGGCCATCGCCGCCATCTGCGCACTGCTGGCGACCTGGGCAACACTGGCGCTCATCTGGTGGATCGCCGTGGCCACCTGGTCGGCCTCGCTCTGCTGCTCCAGGCTGTTGGCATGACTGCTGTGCAGCGCATCGACCAGCGACCCGGAGTGCCCGGCCAGGCGTGAAGAGGTGTCACCGATACGCCCCACCACCGCCCCCAGCTGCGCCTTGAGCATGCGCATGGCGAACTCGATCTGGCCCAGGCCGTCACGGCGACCGGTGTACAGCTGCTGGCTCAACGGATTGTCGGCGATCGCCAGCGCCTGACGGCGCAGGCGCTCGAGCGGGCGCAGCAACAGCAGGATCACCCCGGCGCTGAGGCCCGCCGCGACACCGATCTCCACCAGTGACGCCAACAGCGGGCGCTCAAGCCACCAGTGCCCGGCCCCCAGCACCACTGCCAACAACCCCGCGATGCCCAGCGACAACCGCGTCGCCAGCCCCGGCACCGGTAGCCGCCGCTCGCGCCAACCACGCCGCCCCTCGCGCAACCGCGCATAACAGCGCTCGGCCGCCTCGACCTGCTCGACACTGGGCTTGGTCCGCACCGACTGGTACTCCAATGCCTGCCCGCCGCTGCTGATCGGCGAGACGAACGCACTGACCCAGTAGTGATCGCCGTTCTTGCAACGGTTCTTCACCAGCCCCATCCACGAACGCCCGGCCTTGGGCGCCTGCCACATCTGGGCAAAGGCCTGGGGCGGCATGTCCGGGTGGCGCACCACATGGTGGGCATGGCCCAACAGCTCGTCACGGGTGAAACCACTCACCCGCAGGAAGTCGTCATTGGCGTAGGTGATGCGGCTGTCCAGGTCGGTGGTGGAAAGGATATTGGCGTCGCCGGGGTAATCCACTTCGCGACCGGTAACGGGCATATTGCACTTCATCGGAGGCTCTCGTTGTTGTTCGGGAAATCGGCAGGGCGTTCGACTCTAGGGGCAAATGGCAGGGCAATATTGATCCACGGCAGGATATTGGCATTTGGCCATCAAGCCTCGAAACTGACAGCCGTGACAGCCAGGCGTCACGCTGGCGACCCGGTCGGCGCGCTATAACCCTGGATAACCGAAAATTGTTTCCGCCCCCTGGCCAAGGTGCCCGCCCGATGCGACGTCCGTCCCGCCCCCTCGTTCTCGCCGCCCTGGCCCTGGTCACCCTGACCACTGCCGGCCTCTGGCTGGCCCAACGGCCGTCGGCCCCCGCCAGCCGTGGCGCGAGCGCCGTGCCGGTGCGGGTGGTCGCCGTCGCCCAGCAGGACGTGCCGCGCTACATCGGTGCCATCGGCTCGGTGCTGTCGCTGCACAGCGTCGAGGTGCGCCCCCAGGTCGAGGGTGTGCTCACTCAGGTGCTGGTCAAGGAAGGGCAATGGGTGAAGCAGGGCGACCTGCTGGCCACCCTCGACGACCGGGCGATCCGCGCCAGCCTCGACCAGGCCCGCGCCCAGCTCGGCCAGACCCAGGCGCAGTTGCAGGTGGCCAGGGTCAACCTCAAGCGCTACCAGTTGCTCAGCACCGACGACGGTGTGTCGAAGCAGACCCTCGACCAGCAACAAGCGCTGGTCAACCAACTTCAGGCCACGATTACCGGCGACCAGGCCGCCATCGACAACGCCACGGTGCAGCTCTCCTACACCCGCATCGCCTCGCCGGTGACCGGCCGCGTCGGTATCCGCAACGTCGACCCCGGCAACCTGGTGCGCACCACCGACACTCAGGGCCTGTTCAGCGTCACCCAGATCGACCCGATCGCCGTGGAGTTCTCGTTGCCCCAGCAACAGCTGCCAACCCTGCAAAGCCTGCTGAAAACAGCCACGCCGGCTGAGGTCGAGGCCTACATGGACGCCGACGGCGAACGCAGCCTGCTCGCCAAGGGCCACCTCAGCCTGATCGACAACCAGGTATCGGCCACCACCGGCACCGTGCGGGTCAAGGCCGAGTTCGACAACCAGGACGGCCGCCTGTGGCCCGGCCAGCTGGTCACCGTGCGCCTGCGCACGGCGGTGGATGAAAACGCCCTGGTGGTACCACCGCCGGTGGTGCAGCGCAGCATCGACGGCCACTTCGTCTACCGCGTGGACGGCGACAAGGTCACCAGCGTGCCGGTCAAGGTGCTGTACCAGGACAGCACGCTGAACATCGTCGCCGGGGTCAAGGCTGGCGACCAGCTGGTGCTCGATGGCCAGTCGCGCCTCAAGCCGGGGTCGAAGGTCGAGGTCACGCCGGATGCCCCGGCGCCGGCCGAGATGGCCGACCGCAGGAGCCAGCCATGAACACCCGCAACGGCATCTCGGCCTGGTGCATCGACCACCCCATCGCCACCCTGCTGCTGACCTTCGCCCTGGTGCTGCTGGGCGCCATCGCCTTCCCGCGCCTGCCGGTGGCGCCGCTGCCCGAAGCCGACTTCCCGACCATCCAGGTCACCGCCGCGCTGCCCGGCGCCAGCCCCGAGACCATGGCCTCGTCGGTGGCCACGCCGCTGGAGGTGCAGTTCAGCGCCATCCCCGGCATGACCCAGATGACCAGCAGCAGCGCCCTGGGCTCGACCACGCTGATCCTGCAGTTCACCCTCGACAAGAACATCGACACCGCCGCCCAGGAGGTCCAGGCCGCGATCAACACCGCCACCGCGCGCCTGCCCCAGGACCTGCCCAGCCCCCCCACCTGGCGCAAGGTGAACCCGGCCGACAGCCCGGTGCTGATCCTCACCGTCAGCTCCGCGCAGATGCCCGGCAACGAGCTCAGCGACTATGCCGAGACCCTGCTGGCCCGCCAGCTCAGCCAGATCGACGGGGTCGGCCTGGTCAACATCACCGGCCAGCTGCGCCCGGCGATCCGCGTGCAGGCCCAGCCCGAGAAGCTCGCCGCCATCGGCCTGACCCTGGCCGACGTGCGCCAGGCCATCCAGCAGACCAGCCTCAACCTGGCCAAGGGTGCTTTTTATGGCGAGCACAGCGTGTCGACCATCGCCGCCAACGACCAGCTGTTCCACCCCGAGGACTACGCCAGGCTGATCGTCAGCTACCGCGACGGCGCGCCGGTGCACCTGGCCGACGTGGCCAAGGTGATCAACGGCGCCGAGAACGCCTATGTGAAGGCCTGGTCCGGCGACCAGCCCGGCCTGAACCTGGTGATCTTCCGCCAGCCCGGGGCCAACATCGTCGATACCGTGGACCGGGTGCTCGACGCCCTGCCCCGCCTGCAGGAGATGCTGCCGGCCTCGGTCGAGGTCTCGGTGCTGCAGGACCGCACCCAGACCATCCGCGCCTCGCTGCATGAGGTGGAGCTGACCCTGATGATCGCCGTGGCCCTGGTGATCGGGGTGATGGCGCTGTTCCTGCGCCAGTGGTCGGCGACCTTCATCGTCTCCAGCGTGCTGGGGGTGTCGTTGATCGCCAGTTGCGCACTGATGTACATGGCCGGTTTCAGCCTCAACAACCTGACGCTGGTGGCCATCGTCATCGCCGTGGGCTTCGTGGTCGACGACGCCATCGTGGTGGTGGAGAACATCCACCGCCACCTCGAAGCCGGCGACGATAGCCGCACCGCCGCGCTCAAGGGCGCCGGCGAAATCGGCTTCACCGTGGTGTCGATCAGCTTCTCGCTGATCGCCGCGTTTATCCCGCTGCTGTTCATGGGCGGCGTAGTAGGCCGGCTGTTCAAGGAATTCGCGCTGACCGCCACGGCCACCATCCTGATTTCTGTGGTGGTGTCGCTGACCCTGGCCCCGACCCTGTCCGCACTGTTCATGCGCCGCCCGCCCGGCGAGCATGAGGGCGGGTTCGGCCCGCGCCTGCTGCGCTGGTACGAGAAAGGCCTGGACCGCGCCCTGGCCCATCGGCGTATCACCCTCGGCGTGTTCGGCCTCACCCTGGCCCTGGCCGTGGCCGGCTACGTGGGCATCCCCAAAGGCTTCTTCCCCCTGCAGGACACCGGCTTCATCCTCGGCACCACCGAGGCGGCAGCAGATGTCTCGTACTCCTCGATGATCGACAAGCACCTGGCCCTGGCCAAGATCATCGGCGACGACCCGGCCGTGCGCGCCTACTCGCACTCGGTCGGGGTCACCGGCAGCAACCAGACCATCGCCAACGGCCGCTTCTGGATCTCGCTCAAGCCACGGGGCGAGCGCGATGTATCGGCCAGCGAGTGGATCGACCGGATCCGCCCGAAACTGGCCCAGGTGCCGGGCATCGTCCTGTACATGCGTGCTGGCCAGGACATCAACCTCAGCTCCGGCCCATCGCGCACCCAATATCAGTACGTGCTCAAGAGCAACGACGGCGTGGCGCTGAACCAGTGGACGCAACGCCTGACCGAGCGCCTGCGGGAAAACCCGGCGTTCCGCGACCTGTCCAACGATCTGCAACTGGGCGCCAGCGTCACCCGCATCGACATCGACCGCCAGGCCGCCGCGCGCTTCGGCCTGACCACCACCGACGTCGACCAGGCCCTGTACGACGCCTTCGGCCAGCGCCAGATCAGCGAGTTCCAGACCGAAACCAACCAGTACAAGGTGATCCTCGAACTGGACGCCCGCCAGCGCGGCAAAGCCGAGAGCCTCAACTACTTCTACCTGCGCTCGCCGTTGTCCGGCGAGATGGTGCCGCTGTCGGCCCTGGCTCATGTCGCGCCGCCCAGCACCGGCCCCCTGTCGATCAGCCACGACGGCCTGTTCCCGGCCGCCAACCTGTCGTTCAACCTGGCCCCCGGCGTGGCCCTGGGCGACGCGGTGCAGATCCTCGAACGCACCCAGCGCGAGCTGGACATGCCCGATTCCATCGCCGGCAATTTCCAGGGCGCGGCCCAGGCGTTCCAGAGCTCGCTGTCGAGCCAGCCGTACCTGATCCTCGCCGCACTGGTGGCGGTGTACATCATCCTCGGCGTGCTCTACGAGAGTTTCGTGCACCCGCTGACCATCATCTCCACGCTACCGTCCGCAGGCCTGGGCGCGATCATCCTGCTCTGGGCCAGTGGCCAGGACTTCAGCATCATGGGCTTGATCGGCGTGGTGCTGCTGATCGGCATCGTCAAGAAGAACGGCATCCTGCTCATCGACTTCGCCCTCGAGGCCCAGCGCCACCAGGGCATGACGCCCGAGCAGGCGATCCGCCAGGCGTGCCTGGTGCGCTTCCGCCCGATCATCATGACCACCCTCGCCGCCCTGCTCGGCGCGGTGCCGCTGATGTTCGGCTTCGGTACCGGCGCCGAGCTGCGCCAGCCGCTGGGTATCGCCGTGGTCGGCGGCCTGCTGGTGAGCCAGGCCCTGACGCTGTTCACCACCCCGGTCATATACTTGGCCCTGGAACACCTGTTCCACCGCCGCCGGGCCACCCCGGCCGCCGCGCCAAGCGCCAGTTGAGACAAGACCATGCGTGTGCTGATCATCGAAGACGAAGAGAAAACCGCCGACTACCTGCATCGCGGCCTGAGCGAGCAAGGCTTCACCGTCGACCTGGCCCGCGACGGCATCGACGGCCTGCACCTGGCCCTGGAAGGCGACTACGCGGTGATCGTGCTCGACGTGATGCTGCCGGGCCTGGACGGTTACGGCGTGCTGCGCGCGCTGCGGGCACGCAAGCAGACGCCGGTGATCATGCTCACCGCCCGTGAGCGGGTCGAGGACCGCATCCATGGCTTGCGCGAAGGCGCCGACGACTACCTGGGCAAGCCGTTCTCGTTCCTTGAACTGGTCGCCCGCCTGCAGGCGCTGACCCGGCGCAGCGCCATTCATGAGCCCTTGCAGATCCAGGTCGCCGACCTGTGGATTGACCTGATGGCGCGCAAGGCCACCCGCGCGGGGCAACGCCTGGACCTCACTGCCAAGGAGTTCTCGTTGCTCAGCGTGCTGGCCCGGCGCCAGGGTGAGATCCTCTCGAAGACCGCCATCGCCGAACTGGTCTGGGACATCAACTTCGACAGCGACGCCAATGTGGTCGAGGTGGCGATCAAGCGCCTGCGGGCGAAGCTCGACGGGCCGTTCGACAACAAGCTGCTGCATACCATTCGAGGCATGGGCTATGTCCTGGAGCACCGTGGGTAGCCTTGGGGGCGCTGCGCGCCCCTTTCGCGGCACAAGGCCGCTCCTACAGAGGATCGCGGCCTCCTGTAGGAGCGGCCTTGTGCCGCGAAAGGGCTGCAAAGCAGCCCCTTGGGGTAGTCGCCCATGAACCTTTTCCCAGGCAAACCCGGCAACTCCATCGCCCTGCGCCTCTCGGCCCTGTTCACCCTGGTGGCCCTGGCGGTGTTCGTGCTGATCGGCAGCGCCCTGTACCGCCAGGTCGACCGCAGCCTCGACCTGCTGCCGGCCGCCGAACTGGACGCACGCTTCAGCGTGCTCGAATCCACCCTCAACCGCTTCGGCACCCCCGAGCACTGGGCCAAGATCAACAACAAGCTCAACCTGCTGAGCGAAGAAGACCGGCGCATCCGCTTCTGGGTGGTCAGCAGCGACCCGGCCTTCGAATACGGCCACCCCACCGAACAGGTCCGCGCCTTCGCCGAGGGCGCGCCAGGCATGCGCGACCTGCGCCTGGCCAGCAGCCCCTACCCGTACAAAGTGCTGGTCAGCGAGTTGCCGGCGTTGGGTGGCCGCCCGCCGCTGCGCTTCCTGATCGGCATCGACACCGAGACCTTCTGGCAGGCCCAGCACAGCCTGCTGGTGGCCATCGTCGGCCTGGCCGCCTTCGGCGTGCTGCTGGCCTCGCTGCTCGGCTACTGGGTGGCGCGCATCGGCCTCAAGCCCCTGCAAGCCCTGTCGGACGAAGCCCAGGCCCTGGCCCCGCCGCGCCTGGACGGCCGCCTGCCGACCCACGACCTGCCCCCGGAGTTGGCGCAGTTCGCCGGCGCCTTCAACGCCGCCCTCGACCGCGTCACCCAGGCCTATTCACAGCTCGAAGCCTTCAATGCCGACGTCGCCCATGAACTGCGCTCGCCGCTGACCAACCTGATCGGCCAGACCCAAGTCGCCCTGACCCGCGGGCGCAGCGCCGAACACTACTTCGAAGTGCTGCAATCGAACCTCGAAGAGCTGGAGCGCCTGCGCAGCATCATCAACGACATGCTGTTCCTGGCCAGCGCCGACCAGGGCAGCAAGGCCACCTCGCTGACCAGCGCCTCGCTGGCCGAGGAAGTGGCCACCACCCTCGACTACCTCGACTACATCCTCGAAGACGCCCAAGTCAGCGTCAGCGTCAGCGGCGACGCCCAGGCCTGTTTCGAAAAGGCCCAGCTGCGCCGGGCGCTGATCAACCTGCTGAACAACGCTGTGCAGCACACGGCGCCGCACCAGGTGATCCAGGTGCGTATCGAGGCAGGTGAGGAGCAGGTGAGCATCGCCGTGAGCAACCCGGGGCCGGCGATTGACGAGGAGCACCTGCCGATGCTGTTCGAGCGGTTCTATCGGGTGGATGCGGCGCGCAGCAACAGCGGGGGTGGCAACCATGGGTTGGGGCTGGCGATCGTCAAGGCCATCGCCGTGATGCATGGCGGCAGTGTTTTCGTGCACAGCGAAGCCGGCGCCAACACATTTGGCATTAGCCTGCCGAACGCTCAACTACGCGGGTTTGCGGTAAAAATCTGAAGTTATTCATCTTGATCATTACTTTTTGCGCAACAGTGCTTATCTAAACGGCCTCTGTTTCCCATGTGTTTACGGGACTAACTTAAGCCCTGTCTCCATTAGCACTTGCCCCGCAAGAAGGTTGCATCAAATGTCCAACAGTATGGGTATTGCCAGCGTGTTCGTCCTGTCTTCCCTGTTGTTGTCGCCCCTGGCCATGGCGGAAGAATCCCCGGCCTTCGTCGCCCGTAACGCCGAACTTGCCACTGTTCACCAGGAAGCCTTCGCGGCACGCCAGGCCGACGCTGCCAAAGACGTGCAGCAGACTGCTTCCAAGGTGTCGGTCGACGACAACGCCGACAGCTGATCGGGCCACACCCGCGTCTCCAGATTTCCCTTGGCTACACCATGGGCACTGCCTGTGACGATATGTTAGCCTTTCCAAGCCGCTGCCCCGCAGCGGCTTTTTTTATGTGTCGAAAATATCAGCCCGGCTGTTACGTCTCTAATAAGAAACTTGCAGGCACGACAATAAAAAACTGCCCCATCGCTTGACCAAAGGAGTTTGTACCGGTGTCTTTTGCGTTTCGTTTCACCCCGTTGTTCGTTGCATTGACCGCAACGATGCCCGTGGCCGCACAGGCCGATGAAGCCAAGGCTGATGGCTTCATCGAAGGTTCCACGCTGAACCTGCATTTCCGTAATGCCTACTTCAACCGCAACGAGAAGAATGCCCAGATCAAGGACAAGCGCGAGTGGGGCCAAGGCGCCGTCGCCCGCTTCGAGTCCGGCTACACGCCGGGCGTGATCGGTTTCGGCCTCGACGCCCACGCCATGGTCGGCCTGAAGCTGGACGGCGGCTCCGGCCACGCCGGCACCTCGATCCTGCCGAGCACCCCTGGCGACAAAGCGCGCCACGCCTTCTCCACCGCCGGCGGCGCGATCAAGCTCAAGGGCTTCGACACCGAGTTCAAGGCCGGTGACCTGTTCCTCACCAACCCGGTGATCGCCGGTGGCGAAAGCCGCATGCTGCCGCAGACCTTCCGCGGCGTCGCCGTGACCAACCGCAGCATCGACGGGCTGATGCTCGAAGGCGGCAAGGTCAGCTTCACCAAGCCGTACAACCAGAGCGGCCACCGCCGCATCAACACCTACTACAGCAACCAGACGCCCGAGCAGGACAGCCAGAACCTGAGCTGGGCCGGCGCGTCGTGGAGCGGCACCGAGGGCGTCACCGCCAACGTCTACGCCGCCGAGCTGAAGGACATCTGGAACCAGTACTACGCCGATTTCGACTACACCTACCCGATCAACGACCTGGTCAGCCTGAACCCCGGCGTGCACTTCTACCACACCCAGGACACCGGCCAGTCGAAGCTGGGCGACATCGACAACAACACCTGGAGCGTGCACTTCACCGTGGCCGCCGGGTACCACAGCGTCACCGCCGCCTACCAGCGGGTCAACGGCGACACGCCGTTCGACTACATCAACCTCGGTGACAGCATCTACCTGGACAACTCGCGCATGTATTCGGACTTCAACGCGCCGAACGAGCGCTCGTGGAAGCTGCAGTACAACTACGACTTTGCTGGCCTCGGTATCCCTGGCCTGACTTCGACGCTGTCGTACTCGCGCGGCAAGGCCGACCTGACCAAGGCCAGCCAGGACACCCAGTACTACAACTTCTACAACGCCGAGGGCGAGAACGTCCGGCATTGGGAGCGTGACTTCGACGTGAAGTACGTGTTCCAGGAAGGCCAGCTGAAGGACCTGTCGGTGCTGCTGCGCTATGCCACGCACCGCGCCAACGCGGCGTACTCGTCGACGGCGGACAACGACGAGTTCCGGGTGATCGTGGATTATCCGCTGAACGTGTTCTGATCCGGGATCGGGGGCGAGGGCTTCGCCCTCGTTTCGCCGGCAAGCCGGCTCCTACCTGGGTCCCCTGTAGGAGCCGGCTTGCCGGCGATGGGCCGCAACGCGGCCCCACTCACCGATTTCGATTCAACCCGATCTCCAGGTCATTGATCAGCGCCTTGGCCATGGCACTGAGCATCCGCGCCGCACTCCCCGCCAGCAAATCCCCTTCGAATTCCGCCTCGGTGGTCAGGTGCAGGATGCAGCCCTGCAACACTGAGATTTCATCGAACGCCCGGCTGAAGGGCACACCGGGCTGAACACGAAAACATTCGAGAAAGGTCTCCTCGCCTGCGGTGTAGCCGGGTTCGGGCTTTTCGCTCATGGCGCCACCTCCTGCGACCTGGTGTGTTCGAACAGGCATTGGAGCAACTGGGCAAGGATGCAGAGGTTGTCCACCAGCACTTCGGGGCGGTCTTCGGGTTTGAAGGCCAGGTAGACATCGGCGGTCTTGTGGATCGTCGACATCAGGACCGCGGCGTGGTCCCGGACTTCGTCGACGGTGAGGTGATTGATGATGGAGATGTAGGGGATGGGTGGGTCAGGTACTCGCTTTTTCATTCTGAATCGCTCATGTCGATTGGAAGAAATCGCCACTTGAACCTTTCTCACGGGATTGGGTGGCAACCGTGTACGGGGTGAGAAACCGAGGACATGAAACCCGGCCAGACCAAGGGTCTGCCCGAACACGGCTGCCATTAAGATGGCTAACAGTCATATCGTCGGGTTCTCACACCCGGTCACCCATTTGGCGACCCGACGACGTTAGCCCTGATGAATTTCCCGGCATATCCGGACCCTTCCGGCAGTTGCGTAGGATAGGTCCGAAGCAATGCTCGGCTGAAGCATTCGGTTGCAGATTCAGAATTGTCGTACGCCCCGCGATAGCCCTACTGAATCATTTCCGTCGGGCGGAACACCTTTAATCTTGTCCGACAATCCCCGCTTCCCTAGAATATCGCCCGCCGCTTTCCGGCCCATTCCCCATGGATCCCGGGGCTTATGCAGTTGCGAGCATGACGTTGCCCACCCGATCACCACGATCCGCCCTGTACAAGTCACACCCCGAGCTGATCCTCAACCTGGGCAGCTGCCTCGCCGTGCTCGCCATCGTGGCCATCGTCAGCTACCTGCTGGCCCGCGAGCGCGACAGCGTCGAGCAGTCGGCGATGCGCTCGTCGAGCAACATCGTGCAATTGATCGAAAGCGACATCCTGCGCAACGTCGAACTCTACGACCAGTCGCTCAAGGGCCTGGTCTGGGCGGTGCGACACCCGGAACTGCTCAACGTGCCGCCCAAGCTGCGCCAACAGATCCTGTTCAACCAGGCGTTCACCGCGCCCATCCGCGGCGACATCCTCTGGCTCGATAACAAAGGCGATGTGGTCGGCGACTCCACCAGCATCATCCCGCGCCAGGCCAACTTCGCCGACACCGTGCCCTTCCAGACCCACCGCGACCGCCCCGGCATGGGCCTGTTGATCAGCCCACCGTTCAAGGCGCGCCTGGGCGAGCTGGACTGGTGCATCAGCTTCAGCCGGCGAATCACTGGCAGCAACGGCGAATTCCTCGGCCTGGCCGCCGGTGCCTTGCGCCTGTCGTACTTCAACCAACTGTTCGAACGCCTGGACATCGGTGTGGACAGCAGTATCAACCTGCTCAACACCGACGGGCAGTTGCTGGCGCGCCAACCGACCCGCCCGCAGGACCCGCTGATCGGCGCCAGCTTCAGCGAACGCCCCAACTTCAAACGCATCCTCAGCGAGCGCAGCGGCAGCTTCACGGCCCGCTCCAGCACCCATGACGTTCAGCGTATCTACACCTTCGCCCGGGTCGCCGACCTGCCGCTGATCGTGCTGGTGGTGCACTCCTCGGACGAGGTGTTCCAGTCGTGGCGGCGCACGGCGATCCTGGTCAGCGTGGCCACCGGCGTGCTGTGCATCGGCATTCTCTGGCTCACCCTGCTGCTGGGCCGCGAACTGCGCCGTCGCCATGAAGCCGAGCAGGGCCTGGCGACCCTGGCCGCCACCGACAGCCTCACGGGCCTGGCCAACCGCCGTCGCCTGGACCAGGTGCTGCGCCAGGAATGGGCGCGCGCCCAGCGCAATCGCCGGCCGCTGGCGGTGCTGATGGTGGATGTGGACCATTTCAAGGCGTTCAACCAGCGCCATGGCCATGCAGGCGGCGACCACGTGTTGCGCGAGGTGGCCAAGACCATCGAGCTGTGCATCCGGCGCCCGGCTGACCTGGCCGCGCGCTATGGCGGGGAGGAATTCCAGGTAGTACTGCCAGAGACGGATCTTGCCGGCGCCCAACTGTTGGCCGAGCGTATCCGGGGCAGCGTCGAAGCGATGCCGCCGTTCGGTGACGATGTGCGTGCGGTGACTGTCAGCGTGGGTATCGGCTTGCACATCCCGGGCACCCAGCAGGATCTGGCGGCGCTTCTAGGTGATGCGGACGAGGCGTTGTACCGGGCCAAGGCCAATGGTCGGAACCGGGTAGAAGGGCCCCAGGACCCGGCAATGTGAGCTTGGGGCTGCCTGGCAGTCCATCGCGGCTGAAGCCGCTCCTACAGGAACGGCGGGACACCTGTAGGAGCGGCTTCAGCCGCGATGGGCCGCAAAGCGGCCCCGAAGTTCAAGACCCAGCGCGGGCCGCGTTACGCAGCGCCCTCACCTGGTCATGATTGCGCTGCACGCCCTGCAGTTGCTTCTCTACCAGCACGTAGGTCGGGTCGCTAACGCTACGCCCCAGCTTGACCAACTTTTCGCGAGCTTCCTTGTAGGCTTTGAGGGCATGGTCCTCGCCCCGCTCCACTTCATTGAGCACGGCGGTTTCATCCTTGCCGGTGACCATCGACTTGAGGTTGACCCAGCCACGGTGCAAGTCACCGCTGATGCTGGTGCTGGTTTCCGGATCACCGCCCAGGCGACGCACTTCGCCCTGCAGCTCGCCTGCGGCATTGGCGCACTCACCGGCGCGCTGGACGAAGAACGCCTTGAGTTGAGGGTTCTTCACATCGTCGGCGGACGCCTTGAAGCCTTTCTCGCCATCCTTGCTGTATTCGATCAGGTCGTTGAGTACGTCAATCACGTCTTTGTTGGGATTGCTCATGGCAACTACTCCTTGGCAGGTGGAAGTCACCTGTAACGGAGCAGGCTTCATGCCAGCCCTGAGCTGTAAAAATACTTATTCAATATCAATTACTTAGAAGATCTCAGCAAAACCCGAAAAGCAGCGTTCTGCATGATCGCCGCTTGGGCCGTCGTGCAGATTGCAGTATGGTTCGCGGTCCAACCCTGCCCAGGCCCGAGCTGATGAAACCTGAATCACTGCAACTGCTGGTCACCCGCACCATGCCCTTCGGCAAGTACCAGGGCCGCTTGATCGCCGACCTGCCGGGCGACTACCTGGCGTGGTTCGCCCGCAAGGGCTTCCCGCCCGGCGAACTGGGCGGGTTGCTGGCGTTGATGCACGAGATCGACCACAACGGGTTGGGTGACCTGTTGAAGCCGTTGCGAGCCAAGGGGCGCAACATTTGAGGGGAATCCGCTCAAGGTTCGCCAGGGCACGCCGACAAACACACTCCCGCCCTTCTCACGGATGAATCGCCTCCCATGCAATCCCGTCAATCCGCCACGTGGGCGTTTGTGTTGTGCTTGCTGATACCCTTCTGGGGCCTGTTCTATGTGGGTCGGCTGTACTGGGCGCTGGCCGCCATCGCCTCGCAAGTATTCCTGTTCTATCTGGTTGGATGGTTCGCCTCGCCCACGGCGCTGATCGCCGGTCTTGCCATCACCGACACCTTGAACCTTGTACTGGCCTGCACGGCAGCCTGGATTGCACATCGCGGCCGAGCCGGCAAGCAACCCTCAGGTAAGCGACTGGCCGCCTATGCAGTGGCGATACTCATCATGCTTGTAGGGCTGCTGCAAGTGACCGGTCCTTTGCTCGGATTCCAGGTCGGAATAATCCCCTCGACATCGATGCGACCTGCACTGCAAGTCGGTGATTACATCATCGGTGATTGCCGGGCCGACGCCCCCAAGGTCGGTGACATCGTGCTGTACAGCGAAGAAAACGGCACAACTCAGTTCAAGCGCGTGGCAGGCGTGGCCGGCGACACGCTGGAGATCGTCAATGGCGAGCTGATCGTCAATGGCAGCAACCTGGGACTTTTCCATGCGTTGCCAGAAATGGTCAGACACCCACACTCGCTGACGCTGGCCCCCGTGGTGGTCGAGCCGGGCCATGTGTTCGTGCTGGGCGACAACCGCGACAACTCCAATGACAGTCGATTCATGGGGCAGATACTGGAAGCCAACGTTACCGCCAAAGTGACAGGGATCTTTGCTTCAAGCGATTACACCAGGATCGGTACAACCTTCGAATAGCTGCCTGGGGGCAAGGCCCCGGCAAGCAACCAGACGCTACCCCTTGGCAGGCGCCACCACCATCTCCACCTGCTCGCTCTTCTTGATCACGGCATACACCACCGCCGTCACCAGGCTCCCCGCCAGGATCGCCAGCAGGTACAGCAGCGCGTGGTTGATCGCGTTGGGGATCAGCAGCACGAACAACCCGCCATGGGGTGCCATCAGCTTGCAGCCGAAGTACATCGACAGCGCACCGGTCAGCGCGCCCCCGGCGATGCTCGCCGGGATCACCCGCAGCGGGTCCTTGGCGGCAAACGGGATCGCCCCCTCCGAGATGAAGCACAACCCCAGCGCCAGCGCCGCCTTGCCGGCCTCGCGCTCGCTCTGGGCGAACTTGCGCCGGGCCAGGAAGGTGGCGATGCCCAGGCCGATCGGCGGCACCATGCCGGCGGCCATGGTCGCGGCCATCGGCGCGTAGCTGGCCGAGGCCAGCAGCCCCACCGAGAACGCATAGGCCGCCTTGTTGATCGGCCCACCGAGGTCGACACACATCATGCCGCCCAATAACAGCCCGAGCAGGATGGCGTTGGTGGTGCCCATGCTGTCGAGAAACTGCGTAAGCCCTTCGAGCATCGCCGCCACCGGCTGGCCGACCACGTAGATCATCACCAGGCCGGTGAACAGGCTGGCCAGCAGCGGGATGATCAGGATCGGCTTGAGCGCTTCCAGGCTCGTTGGCAGGCGCACCCAGCGGGCGATGACCTTGGCGCTGTAGCCGGCGAGGAAACCGGCGATGATGCCGCCGATGAAACCCGCGCCCAGGGTGCCGGCCAGCAGACCGCCGATCATACCCGGGGCCAAACCCGGGCGGTCGGCGATGGACCAGGCGATATAACCCGCCAGCAATGGCACCATCAGCTTGAACGCCGCCTCGCCGCCGATCTGCATCAGCGCGGCGGGCAAGGTGCCGGCCTCTTTGTAGGCCTCGATGCCGAATACGAACGACAGCGCGATCAGCAGGCCACCCGCCACCACCATCGGCAACATGAACGACACCCCGGTCAGCAGGTGCTTGTAGATGCCGGCCTTCTCGGCCTTTTGCGGGGCACTGGTGCCTGTGCTCTCGACCTTGGCCTGGTTCAGCGCGTTGTCCAGGGTGGCGCGGGCCTGCTTGAGGGCGATGCCGGTGCCGCAGCGGTAGATGCGCTTGCCGGCGAAGCGGGCCGTGGGCACTTCGATATCGGCGGCCAGCAGCACCACATCGGCTTCGGCGATGGCTTCGCTAGACAAGGGATTGCGCGCACCGACCGAGCCCTGGGTTTCGACGGTGAGCTGGTAGCCCAGCGCCTGGGCGGCCTGCTGCAGGGCCTCGGCGGCCATGAAGGTGTGTGCCACGCCCGTGGGGCAGGCGGTCACCGCGACGATCTTCACCGCAGCGCTGGCCACGGCCGGGGCCACGTCCTGAACCTGTGCCTTGGCCGCCGCCTCGTCGAGGAAACCTTCGCGGTCCGCCAGGGCTTGGGCCGGGGTGCTCTGGTACAGGCGTTTGCCGGCGAAGCGCGCCAGGTCCACCGGGCCGGTGCTGACCACCAGCACCCAGTCGGCCTCGGCGATCTGCGCCGGGGTCAGGCGGCGTTCTGGGTGTTCGGCGTCCTGCACTTCGACGCTGGTGCTCCAGCCGCGACGCTGGGCGGCGGCGGCCAGCAGGCGCGCGCTGAGCACGCTGGAGACCTGGCCGTTGGGGCAGGCGGTGACAATGGCGATGTTCATCAGCAGCCCTCTTCTTGTTGTTCTGTCAGCTGTACGCCGGCTTGCAACCGTGCCAGCTGGTCACGGTCGTCAATGCCGAAACCGACCTGGGTCACCGCCTGGGCGGCGATGGCCGTGGCGCGGCGCAAGGTGTCTGCGGCGGGCTCGTCTTGCAGCAGGCCATGGACCATCCCGGCCACCAGCGAGTCGCCCGCGCCCACGGTGCTGGCGATGCGCACCTGAGGGGGTTGGGCGTGCAGCGCCAGGCCACTGGCGAACCAGTTCACGCCCTGCTCGCCCTGGGACACCACGACATGCTCGATGCCGGTGGCCAGCAATTGCCGGGCGGCGGCGCGCTGTTCAGCCAGGGTGTTCACCGCCAGCCCCAGCACCTCGCCCAGTTCCTCGGTGTTCGGTTTCACCAGCCACGGCATCGCCTGCAAACCGGCACGCAGCGCTTCGCCGCTGCTGTCCAGCGCCACCTTCAGGCCTTGGGCCTTGAGGGTATCCAGCAGTGCACGCAGCCACTGCGGGCTGATGCCACGCGGCAGGCTGCCGGCCACCACCACCGCGTCATGGCCGGGCGCGATCTGCGCAAGCCTGCGCAGCAACTCGGCCTGAGCAGCTTCGTCCACTTGCGGGCCCTGGCCGTTGATGTCAGTGACCCGGCCATCGGCTTCGACCAGCTTGATATTGCTGCGGGTCTCGCCCGGCACGCGCACGAAACAATCGGCGAAACCGCGTCGCCCGATCAGCGCCTCGAAAGGTTGCAGGTTGTCGCAGCCCAGAAAGCCGCCGACGGTGACATCGTGCCCCAGGTCGGCCAGCACCTGGGCGACGTTCAAGCCCTTGCCGGCAGCATGGCTGTACTGGGCCTGGCTGCGGTTGACCTGGCCCGGGCGCAGGTGCTCGAGGCTGACGGTGATGTCCAGCGCAGGGTTGAGGGTGAGGGTGAGGATCTTGGCCATCTCAGTAACGCTCCACCAGCGCCCGGACCGCTTCGGCGCTGTCTTGTTGCAGGGCCTCGCGCGCCAGGGCGCGGGCCGTCGAATGGTTGGCCTGGCGCACCAGGGCCTTGACTTCAGGGATGCTGCGGGCGGACACGCTCAGCTCGTCCACCTCAAGGCCCAGCAGCACGGCGACCGCCTGCGGGTCGGCCGCCAGCTCGCCGCACACGCCCACCCACTTGCCATGGGCATGGGCGGCGCGCACGGTCATGTCGATCAGGTTGAGCACCGCCGGGTGCAGGCCGTCGGCCTGGGCTGACAGGCTCGGGTGGCCGCGGTCGATGGCCAGGGTGTACTGGGTGAGGTCGTTGGTGCCGATGCTGAAGAAGTCCACTTCGCGGGCCAGTTGCGGCGCCAGCAAGGCGGCCGAGGGCACCTCGACCATGATGCCGACCTGCAGGTCGCTGACCGGGATCTCCTGGCGCAGGCGCTCGACCATGGCCTTGGCCGCGCGCCATTCGTGGGCCTGGCCGACCATGGGGAACATGATCCGCAGCGGCCGGTCGCCGGCGGCGCGCAGCAGGGCGCGCAACTGGTCCTCCATCACCTGGGGCCGTTGCAGGGTCAGGCGCACGCCGCGCACGCCGAGGAAGGGGTTGTCCTCCGCCGCGATGGGCCAGTAAGGCAACGGCTTGTCGCCACCCACATCGAGGGTACGCACCACCAGCGGCCGACCGGCCAGGCCATCGAGCACGCGGCGGTACTCGGCTTCTTGGGTGGCCACGTCGGGCGCCTGGGGGTGGGCCATGAAGATCAGTTCGGTGCGCAGCAGGCCCACGCCTTCGGCGCCCTGCTCCACCACCTTGTCGATACCGCTGCTTTCGCCGATGTTGGCCACCACTTCCACGCGGTGGCCGTCACGGGTGATCGCCGGCTCGTGGCGGTTGGCCCAGGCGGCTTGCAGGCGCTGTTCGCGGGCATCGCGCTCGGCCAGGGCACGCTGCAGTTCATCGGCAGGCGGTACGACCACCACCCGGCCACGTTGGCCGTCGAGCAACAGGGGGGTGCCGCTGTCCAGCAAGAGCACCGCAGCCCCGGCGCCAACCACGGCCGGGATACCCAGGGCACGGGCGACGATGGCGCTGTGGGCGGTGGCGCCGCCTTGGGCGGTAACGATGCCGGCGACCCGGGCCGGGTCCAGGCGCGCCACATCCGACGGGCCGACCTCGGCCATCACCAGCACGTAGGGTTGTTCGGGCGCCGGGGTGTCCTGCACGCCGCACAACTGCGCCAGCACCCGGCGACCGATATCGCGCAGGTCGGCGGCGCGCTCGGCCAGCAGGGCATCATGCAGCGCCTCCTGCTGGCGTGCGGCGGCTTCGATCACTGCCATCCAGGCTGCGGCGGCGCTCTCGCCTTGAGCCAGGCGCAACTCGACTTCGTCGGTCAGGGCCGGGTCGGCGAGCATTTCCTGGTGGGTGACGAAGATCTCGCCGATGGCCTTGTCGCTGCGCTGTACCAGCGCTTGAAGGTCGCCGTGCACGGCTTCGATGGCCTGGCGTAGCTTCAGACGCTCCTGCGCGGGGGATTCACCGCGCAGAGGGTAGTCGATCTCTCGCTCGACACAGACGTGGGCCGGGCCGCTGGCGATGCCCGGCGATGCAGCGACACCTTGAAGGTGGCTGCCTGGAATCGGCGCCTGAAGGGCTTCGGCCGCTGGCTCGACGGTCGGCGGCACGGTCGCCGGCAGCGGCTCGACGTCCTCGCCCAGACCTTGCTCGATGGCCGCCAGCAGCACCGGCAGGGCATCGGTGGCGATGGCCGGCTCGGCGACCAGTTCCAGCGTCTGGCCACGGCGCGCACCCAGGCTGAGCAGCTTGCTCAGGCTTTTCACCGATACCGCGGGCTGGCCACTGTCGAGCAGGCGCACCCGCACTTCGCCCTCGAAGCCCTTGGCCAGTTGCGCCAGCACCTTGGCCGGGCGGGCATGCAGGCCATGAGGATTGGCCAGCACCACGCGGGCACTGGGCCAGTCGGTGGGCGCCTCGCCACCGAGCACTTCGAGCACGGCGCGGCTGCTGGTGGCCTGGTAGAGCGTCTGCCCACGGCCTTCGATCAGCACTTCGCACAGGCGCTCGAGCAGCGCTTCGTGAGCAGCGCCTAGGCTGGCCAGGCAGAACAGGCCATTGAGCGGCTGGTCGCGGTAGCGCAGGGGTTGTTGAGGGGTGATGAAGGCCAGGCCAGGCTGCAACACCTGGCGCTCGCTGTGCAGCCACCACAGGCCTTCGCCCAAAGGCAGCGGTTCGGCTTGTTGCAGCACCGCGGCAAAACCGCTGTCGACGCAGCCGGCGCGTTGCAGCAGGCGGGCGCCGCGCCAGGCCAGCTCGTCGAAGTCCTCGGCGGCCAGGCTTAGGCCGACCAACTGTGCGTCCAGCGCCAGCTCGCGGGGGGCGCCTTGCAGCAGCTTGAGCAGCGCTTCGGCGGAGCTGGCCCGGCGCAGGGCTTCGGCCAGGTCGGTTTCGCCCAGGGCGCGGGTCAACAGTTGCAGAAGGCGCAGGTGCTCGTCGGAGCGGGCGGCAATGGCGATGGCGAGGTAGACGACTTGGCCGTCGCCCCAGTCCACGCCCTCGGGAAACTGCATCAGGCGCACGCCGGTAGCGAATACCTGGTCGCGGGTCTGTGGCGTGCCATGAGGGATGGCGATGCCCTGGCCGAGGAAGGTCGAGCCTTGCGCCTCGCGGGCATGCAGCCCTGCGAGGTACCCCTCGGCCACCAGCCCATCAGCCACCAGCCGCCCGGCCAGCAAGGCCAGCGCCTCGCCCTTGTCGGCGGCCTTCTGGCCCATGGCAATCTGCTCCACGGCAAGCTCGAGCATGACCTTCTCCTTTTGCGGCGCCCACGTCGGCGACCCAGGTATTGTTGTGGATTTGGCGGCTAGATACCGCTCGAACGATCAGCATGGCGGGCAAACAACTGGTTTCTCGGCAGAAAAATTTCCAGTGCTGAATCGTTTAATCTGACCAAGTGGCCACGTTACTCGATAATCTTCCGACGAAAAAGCCCCATCCTGTCGGACAATTGCGACAATGGTCGTCTGCGCGCGGGCCTGCCGATGGGTGAAACTACCCGGTCAGGCAAGCAGTCAGCCCCGGAAATAACAAGGAAAATTCGGTGAAACTCAGCGATATCGCCCGTCTGGCCGGTGTGTCCGTGACCACCGCCAGCTACGTCATCAATGGCAAGGCCGAACAGCAGCGCATCAGCAACAGCACCGTCGAGCGCGTGCGCGCGGTGGTCGAGGCCCACGGCTTCACCCCCAACCCCCAGGCCGCGGGCCTGCGCAGCCGGCACACGCGCACACTGGGCTTCATTCTCCCGGATCTGGAGAACCCCAGCTACGCCCGCATCGCCAAGCAACTGGAGCAAGGGGCCCGGGCCCGCGGCTACCAGCTGCTGATCGCCAGCAGCGACGACCAGCCCGACAGCGAGCGCCAGTTGCAGCAGCTGTTCCGCGCCCGCCGCTGCGACGCACTGTTCGTCGCCAGCTGCCTGCCTCCGGAGGACGACAGCTACCGTGAGTTGCAGGCCAAGGGCCTGCCGGTGATCGCCATCGACCGGCGCCTGGACCCGGCGCATTTCTGCTCGGTGATCAGCGACGACCGCGACGCCAGCCGCCAGCTGGCCCAAAGCCTGCTCAAGACCCAACCGCGCAGCATCGCCCTGATCGGCGCGCGCCCGGAGCTGTCGGTCAGCCAGGCCCGCGCCGGTGGCTTCGACGAGGCCCTGCAAGGCTTTGCCGGTGACGTGCGCCGCTACCAGGGCGAAGCGTTCAGCCGCGAATGCGGCCAGCGCCTGATGCAGCAACTGATCGACGAGCTGGGTGGCTTGCCGGATGCCCTGGTGACCACCTCCTATGTGCTGCTGCAAGGGGTGTTCGACGCGCTTCAGGCGCGCCCGGCCGATTCGCGCCAACTGCAGCTGGGCACCTTCGGCGACAACCAGTTGCTCGATTTCCTGCCGCTGCCGGTCAACGCCATGGCCCAGCAGCACGGCCTGATCGCCGCCACCGCGCTGGAGCTGGCGCTGGCCGCCATCGAGCACAAACGCTACGAACCCGGTGTGCATGCCATTGGCCGCACCTTCAAGCAACGTATCGCCCTGGCCTGACCATGCGCCTGATCGACACCCACACCCACCTCGACTTCCCTGATTTCGACGCCGATCGCGAGCAGTTGCTGGACAACGCGGCGGCGCACGGCGTAGAGCGGGTGGTGGTGCTGGGGGTGTATCAGGAGAACCTCCAGCGGGTGTGGGACCTGGCCTGTCGCGACCAGCGTGTCTACGCCGCGCTGGGGCTGCACCCGATCTACCTCGACCAGCATCGCCCCGAACACCTGGTGCAATTGCGTGAATGGCTGGAGCGCCTGCACGGTGATCCACGCCTGTGCGCGGTGGGCGAGTTCGGCCTGGACTTCTACCTGCCGGAGCTGGACCCGGCGCGCCAGCAGGCGCTGTTCGAGGCCCAACTGCAACTGGCCTGCGATTTCGCCCTGCCCTCGCTGCTGCACGTGCGCCGCAGCCATGCCCAGGTGATCGCCACGCTCAAGCGCTACACACCGGCACGGGCGGGGATCATCCATGCCTTTGCCGGCAGCTATGAGGAGGCGCGGGAATACATCAGGCTCGGCTTCAAGCTGGGGCTCGGCGGCGCCGCCACCTGGCCCCAGGCACTGCGCCTGCGCAAGACCCTGCCGCGCCTGCCACTGGAGAGCGTGGTGCTGGAGACCGACGCGCCGGACATGGCGCCGGCGATGTTCCCCGGGCAGCGCAACAGCCCGGAGCATCTGCCGGCGATTGCGGGGGCATTGGCGGAGGTGATGGGGGTAGAAGTCGGATTGTTGGCTGAGGCCAGCAGCCGGAATGCCTGTGAGGTTTTTGGCTGGTAGACCAACGCGATCCCTGTAGGAGCGGCCTTGCGCCGCGAAAGGGCCGCAAAGCGGCCCCGGCATTCTGCGTCACGACAACTGTCACTGGGGCTGCTACGCAGCCCATTCGCGGCACAAGGCCGCTCCTACAGGGGTCGAGCCGCTGCCGGCTAGACCCTGAACGCTCCGATCAGACGCTTGAGCTCCACCACCTGCGCCGACAGTGCCCGGCTGGCGTCCTCGGTCTGGCAAGCCCCCTCGGTGGTGTCCTGGGCCGCGCGGTTGATCGCCACGATGTTCAGGTCGATATCGTGGGCCACGGCCGTCTGCTGCTCGACGGCGGCGGCAATCTGCTGGTTCTGCTCGACGATCCCGCCCACCGCGCCAAGAATATTGCCCAGTGCCTGCTGCACCTGACGCGCCTCGTCGACTGTGCCAGCAGCCATCTGGTGACTACTGCCCATGACTTTCACCGCTGCCCCGACCCCCTCGCGCAAACGCTGGATCATCTGCGCGATCTCCTCGGTGGAGTCCTGGGTACGCCTGGCCAGGGTACGCACTTCGTCGGCGACCACGGCGAAGCCCCTGCCTTGCTCGCCGGCCCGGGCGGCCTCGATGGCGGCGTTGAGGGCCAGCAGGTTGGTCTGCTCGGCGATGCTGCGAATCACCTCCAGCACCCGCCCGATCGCCTGGCTGTCGCCCGCCAGCTGGTTGACCGCCGCCACGCTCTGGTCGATCTCGCCGGCCAGGCGGGCGATGCTGCCCTGCTGGCTCTCCACCAGATCCCGGCCGGAGGCACTTTCATGGTTGACCCGCTGCGCGCCCTCGGCGGCCAATGCCGCGCTGCGTGCGACCTCCAGCGAAGTGGCGCTCATCTGGTTCATCGCCGTGGCGACTTGCTCGATCTGCTCGCGCTGGCCACTGACTGCCTGGTTGCTGCGGGCCGACACCGACAGCACCTGGCCAGCCTGTTCCTCGACCGTGGTCACGGTGTGGCCCACCTGCTCGATCAGCCCGCGGATGCGCCGCACGGTCTCGTTGAAGCCCCGCCCCAGTTCACCCAGTTCGTCCTGGCTGCGGGCCTGGAAGCTGACCGTCATGTCGCCGGCCGCCACCTTGTCCATGGCACTGCCCAGGTTACCGAGGGTTTCGCGGGTGGAAACGTAGAAACCGCTGTAGAGGTAGATGATCAACACGAACACCGAGGCCAGCGCGACCACCAGGCCGATCATGCGCAGGCGGTGTTCGCCGAGGCGCTCCTCGAGCTGCCCGTGCAGGTGGGTGAGCACCGCGTCGTTGAGGCGGTAGGTCTGGGCCATCAGGTCGCTGGTCTGCTGGTAGAAGCCGGCCCACGGCGTGTCCAGGCTTTCAGCCACCACCACCTGATCTTCGAACAGCGTCGACGCCTGCTTGACCGTGGCCTGGCTGGCCTGGGCAACAGCGGCGAGGTCGGCCTTGGCGGCAGCATCGCTGGCCAGGACATCGTCGAGGCGGATGGCATAGTCGGCGGACAACCGTTCAAGGCGCTGCAACAGGTCTTCGAAGCGAGCACTGCCGGAGGAGTCCATGAAGCCGCGCCCCAGGGCCACCGATCCCATCGCCCGCCCCTCGCCCAGCGCCTGGGTGACCTGCGCGGTGGCACTACCGACCAATTCCCCCAACTGGCGTACCGAGGCCTGGCTGTCCTGGCTCAGGCCCGCCTGGCTGGCGATCAACTTACCCAGCACCTGGGCCTGGGCCAGAAGCTTGTCGAACAGCGCCACCTTGTTCTGCAGCGACGTCTCGCCACGCGCCTGGGCAAAGGCATCGGCCAGCTCGCCGCGCTTGGCCTCGATCACCGAATCGCCGCCCCTGAGCGCGTCGAGCTGGGCCTGGACCTTGTCCTGCAAGGCGGCGATGCGCGTCTCCACATCACCGGCCTGGCCCGACTGGCCGAGCACGGCATTGATCTGCAGGAGATTGCCCAGGGTTTCCAGGTCGCCGCGCAGGGCCAGGCTATCGCCCAGCGGCCGCAGGCCTTGCAGCTCGACGTGGGTGGCATGGAACTGGTTGTAGGCATCGCGCACCAGATAGAAGCTGGTGGCGAGCATGGGCAGGAAAAACAGGACGCTGATCAAGCTGAACTTCATGCCGAAGCTCAGGCGATTCATCAGTGCGATGGCCGGATAGAGCAGCTGCTTCACAGGTCACCTCCTTGAATTCTTGTTGTTCTGCGGGGTAGCACTAGGCCATCTATGGCCCAACGCTTTGTATAGCGCAGATTGGAATCAAGGTTTGTAACTTATGGTTAAGCTCACCTGTAGGAGCGGCTTTAGCCGCGATGCGGTGTGGGCACCCGCTGCGCGGGTGATCGCGGCTGAAGCCGCTCCTACAGGTGCTCCAGGCGCCGCCAAAGCTCAGACCAGCACGGTCCACAGCGCAAAACAGGCGTACCACAGTACCGCGCAGCGCAGCAGCAGTTCCCACAGGCTGTCCAGCCGCTCCAGCCCGCGCTGGCGGTCTTCCTCTTCCGGAATATCGTCGGCCACCCGCCCGACCTTGGCCACCAGGTGCCCGGCGCTGATATGCCAGTCGAGCAGCTCGTGCAGCATCACCCGGGTGACCGCGACGAAGTTGCCAACCAGCGCGAAACTCACCGCGATGACCCGCACCGGCAACCAGTCCAGGGCATGGCGCAATTGCCCGGCCAGGGCCTGTAGCGCTGGCTGGCGGCTGTGGTCGGCGGTCAGGGCGAGCAGGCGGTAGGCCAGCGCCGCGCCCGGCCCGAGCAGGAAGTACCAGAAGATCACCGCGAAGAAGCTCTGGTAGGCCTGCCACAGCAAATGCCCCTGCACCCGCTTGATCAGGCCCTGGGCATCATCGGCGGCCAGGCCCAGGTCACGCTCGGCCACGTGCAGCGCGGCCTGGTCGTCGCCCCGGCGCCAGGCATCGCGAAACGGCCCCAAGGCCGCCTTAACATCGCCACGCCCCAGGCTGTACACCAGCACCAGCAAGTGCACCGGCAAGGCCAGCAGGCCATAGGCGACCGGCTCCAGCACGTGCAGCAGCAAGGCCAGCACCGCCACCGGCGCCAGGATCAGGATGGCCAGGGTCCACCAGGGGTGGACCTTGCCGCTGCGCTCCAGGCGCACCAGTTCGCCGAGGAAGAAACCATCACGCTGCACACGGTGGCGCAGGGCGGAGAACTTCTCGACCCACAGCGCCAGCACCAACACCAGGAAACTCATGCCTTGTCCTCGTTACGCTGCAGGGCGGCGCGGTAGCGCGGCCAGTCGAATGCCGGGCCCGGGTCGGTCTTGCGCTGCGGGGCGATGTCGCTGTGGCCGCAAATGCGTTGCAGCCCGATCACCGGCCAGGCGCCGCAGATCTCACGGGTCAGCTGCTCCAGGGTGGCGTACTGGGCATCTGTGTAGGGCAGTTCGTCGGTGCCCTCCAGCTCGATACCGATGGAAAAGTCGTTGCAGCCCTCGCGCGCTTCGAAGCGCGATACCCCGGCATGCCAGGCGCGGTCGAGCAGCGAGACGAACTGGGTCGCCTTGCCGTCGCGCTCGACGAACAGGTGGGCGGACACCGTGAGGTGTTTGATGTTGGCGAAGTAGGGATGCTCGTCCGGGTCCAGGCGGTTCTGGAAGAACTGTTGGACCTTGCCAGTGCCGAAACAGGCCGGCGGCAGGCTGATGTTGTGGATGACCAGCAGCGAGATGGCCTCGCCGTCGGGGCGGGCGTTGAAGTTCGGCGAAGGGCAGCGGGTCACGCCGGAGAACCAACCGGTCGCACGGTCCAATTGCATGGAGCAGATCCTGAAAACACCGGGTACAGAACCGCAGTATGCCTCGCCGGCGCGGCCGATTGCATGTGAATCATTGTAAGGGCCGCAACAGAGCGCAAAGCGTCGGATCACCTCGCGAACAGCGCCCCACGCTGTAGGAGCCGGCTTTGCCGGCGAAAGGGCCAGTACAGCCAACATACAGTCCTACGGCTTCAGCGCCCCTGCTGCCGGCGCAAACCCTCAAGCACCGCCTCCAGCGCCCGCTCGAACAGCAACCCGCCATCGAGCAGGCGAACTTCTCCCAGACGCAGCGCCATGGCCAGCCCGGCGCGGTTCCATTCACGCACCTTCATCCCGGTACGGTTGGCAAAGACGAAGCGGTCGTTGATATCCACCCGCGCCACCAACTTGCAACGCAACGGTTCATCATCGTCCAGCACTTCGACCCAGGTGCCGATACGCAGGTGCTGCACCTGGCGCAACGCAGGCTCCTGATCATCCAGGCATGGGCGTGGCCCGCAGGCCGGCTCGTCGGTGATGGCCAGTACGATGTCGTCTTCGACGCGTACCAGGGCCAACGCCCCATCGGCCTCCTCCACCTTCCCCGCGCACGCCTGCAGGTGCAGCCGCTCCAGTTGCAGGAAGAACTCACGGGTGGCCGCCGAGTCCAGCGCCACCCCCGCCAGCCCTTCGCGCAATGCCTTGAGCAGGCCTGGTACCTGCTCAAGCAGCAGGCTTGGCTCAGGGGCCGGGACAATGCTGACGAGCAGGGTGTCGATGGTCGCCAGGCCCTCGGTCCACGCCGTCGAGGCCTCGCCCTGCTTGAGCCAGGCCAGCAGCAGCACCTGGCTCCAGGACTGCACCAGCATCCGCAGCACCCCCTCGGGCAACACTCGCCCCCGCAGGCGCTGGTTCAGCTCATGCTGCACCCGCTGTCGGGCCAGCAGCGTACGGGCGCGACCTTCCTCGGCGTCGCGCGTGCGTTGCTCGAACAACTCGTTGCGCCGCCGCTCGTCCTGGCTGAAGGCCAGGAACTCGTCGAGCAGCTCGCTGAACAGCCCGCAATCTTCGGAGAAATCATTGAGCAGCCGCTGGACGATGCGCTCCACCCGCAGGTGCAGGCTGTCGCGCAGGCCGTTTGCGTCGCTCTCCCAGCCGATGGCCGTGGTGGCGATTTCGTTGAGCAGGCGCCGCGCCGGATGGGTGGCGCGGCAGAACAACGCCTTGTCGATCAAGGCGACCTTGAGCAGAGGAATGTGCAGGCGACCGATCAACCCACGCAGGCTGACGGGTAAATTGTCGTCGCCCTCGATGTAGCCGAACAGCAGGCCCACCAGGTTGATCATGTCCTCGTCGTCGGTGGCGATACGCCGGCGCGTACCGCTGCGCACGCTGACCCGCAGCAGCAATTGCTCCAACTGCTGGCCGAGGTTGAAGTCGTCCGGCTCGCCAGCGCCAGGTACGTAATGCTGCAGGTGGGTGAGCAGGCGCAGCAGGTCGCTCGTGCCGATCGGCTGCGCCGAGCCCACGGCCTGCAGACGCGGCGCGATGCTTCCCCGCGAAGGCGCCAGAAGTCCCTGCACCGAGGCGAAGAAAGCCTGCCCGGCTGCGTCGGCCCCCGCCTCGCCGGCTTGCACGGGGTTGTTTGGCACGCGCCGGGCAATGTCGCGCAGGTCCTCGGCGCGGCGGCGTGGCGCAGGTTGCAGGTCAGGCAGCACACCGGCACTGGCCAGCAGCTGGCCGGCCTCGCCATACAACAGGTCGAGATCACGCAACACATAGCGCTCGAAGAGTTTGAGCAAGACCATCTTGACGCTCGTACCCACGCCCAGGTTGCGCCCTGCCGCCAGGAAATAATCACAGAGACGGGCAGGACCAAGCGGGTTACGTCGCTCGTCCAGGTCCCGATCGAGCAGCACGGCAAAGCGCTGATTCAGCTGTTGGAGAAAAAAGCCGTCGCGCGACAGCACCTGGTCGACCATGCCCTGTACAACGATGGAACGCTCAAGTTCGGTCTCGCCGCAGGCCCCCGGCGTCGGCATCAGCGAATCGAACAGGTCGTTCCGGCCAATCAGCGCAAAGGCTTCGTGGAACAGATCGAGGAACCCGCGCTCAATGCTCTTGCGCTTCAACCGCAGGTCGCGCATGGCTTCGAAGTAGAGGTTCTGATCAACCCGGGCGCCGGCCTTGTCGGCCATCTCGAAGAGGGTGTCGTCGGCATTGTCGAACAACGCCTGCAAGCCTTGGCGTAGCTGCAAGGCTGCCTTGTCGCGCACTTGCAGGAGCAACACGGGAAGGCTCGGCGAGGGCGTGCGCACGCCCCGGTCGATGGCGGCCGCCAAGGGCACCACCTTGCCTTCTTTATGCATCCCGGACTCCTTGCTGGATGTAACGTTGTTCGACTGGAAGGGGTCGTCAAAGCTATGACGCCAAATACAAGGCGCCATTATCGATGAAAATTCTGATAGCTGCTAGCACGCCATTCGCACGCCTCACTGACAGTGCATTCGCCCGGTTGCTCGCACGACCTGACCAAAGGTCATCGGCGCGACAGCTGTACAGGCTGCCCCCCTGCCCTATAATCGCCGGCACCTAGCTTGTGGAGCCGACCATGCCGAACCTACGCCTCGCCGACCTGACCGCCGAAATCGAAGCCAATGTGCGCCGCGCGCTGCTGGAAGATATCGGCAGCGGCGACATCACCGCCCAGTTGATTCCGGCTGAGCGCCTGGCCAAGGCGACCATCATCACCCGCGAGGACTGCGTGATTGCCGGCACTGCTTGGGTGGATGCGGTATTCCGCCAGCTCGACCCGCGGGTGGCAGTGCACTGGCAAGTCGCGGACGGCGAACGGGCGACGGCCAACCAGGCGTTGTTCCACCTCGAAGGCCCCGCGCGCTCGCTGCTCAGCGGCGAGCGCTCGGCCCTGAACTTCCTGCAGATGCTCTCGGGCGTGGCCACCCGCGCGCGCTTGCTCGCCGACCTGGTGGAGGGCACCCAGGTGCGCCTGCTCGACACCCGCAAGACCCTGCCCGGCCTGCGCCTGGCGCAGAAGTACGCGGTCACCTGCGGCGGCTGCCACAACCACCGCATCGGCCTGTACGACGCCTTCCTGATCAAGGAAAACCATATCGCCGCCAGCGGCGGCGTGGCCCAGGCCGTGGCGGCGGCGCACCGCATCGCGCCGGGCAAGCCGGTGGAGATCGAGGTGGAAAGCCTGGACGAGCTGCGCCAGGCGTTGGCGGCGGGGGCCGATATCGTCATGCTCGACGAACTGACCCTGGATGAGATGCGTGAGGCGGTGCGCATCAACAACGGCAAGGCCAAGCTCGAAGCCAGCGGCGGTGTGAACGAAACCACCTTGCGGGTGATCGCCGAGACGGGCGTGGATTACATCTCGATCGGTGCGATGACCAAGGATGTGAAGGCGGTGGACCTGTCGATGCGCCTTAGCCTGTAAGTCGAATCGCGGATATGAAAAAACCGGCCATAAGGCCGGTTTTTTTGTAGGTCCTGTTCGCCGGCAAGCCGGCTCCTACAGGGGCTTTTAGGAGCCGGCTTGCCGGCGAACCAACGCAACGCTTAGTGCGCGGCGTTGGCCAGGCCGTCCAGGTAGCGCTCGACGTCCAGCGCGGCCATGCAGCCGGCGCCGGCCGAGGTGATGGCCTGGCGGTAGACGTGGTCGGCCACGTCACCAGCGGCGAACACGCCCTCGACGTTGGTGGCGGTGGCGTTGCCTTCACGGCCGCCGTGGACCACCAGGTAGCCGTCCTTCAGGGTCAGCTGGCCTTCGAACAGCGAGGTGTTCGGGGTGTGGCCGATGGCGATGAATACGCCGTCGACCTTGATTTCGTCGAAGCTGCCGTCGTTGTTCTTCAGGCGCGCGCCAGTCACGCCCATGTTGTCACCCAGCACTTCGTCCAGGTTGGCGTTGAGCTTGAGCTCGATCTTGCCTTCGGCCACGCGGGCGTGCAGCTTGTCGATCAGGATCTTCTCGGCGCGGAAGGTGTCGCGACGGTGCACCAGGGTCACCTTGCTGGCGATGTTGGCCAGGTACAGCGCCTCTTCCACGGCAGTGTTGCCGCCGCCCACCACCGCGACCGGCTTGTTGCGGTAGAAGAAGCCGTCGCAGGTGGCGCAGGCCGACACGCCCTTGCCCATGAAGGTCTCTTCCGAAGGCAGGCCCAGGTAGCGAGCGCTGGCACCGGTGGCGACGATCAGTGCGTCACAGGTGTAGGTGCCGCTGTCACCACGCAGGGTGAACGGCTTGTTGGCCAGGTCCACGGCGTTGATGTGGTCGAAGACGATCTCGGTCTCGAAGCGCTCGGCGTGCTCCTGCATGCGCTGCATCAGGGCCGGGCCGGTCAGGCCATGGGGGTCGCCCGGCCAGTTGTCGACCTCGGTGGTGGTGGTCAGCTGGCCGCCGGCCTGCATGCCGGTGATCAGCAGCGGCTTGAGGTTGGCGCGGGCGGCATAGACCGCGGCGCTGTAACCGGCAGGGCCGGAACCGAGAATGATGACGCGCGAATGACGTACTTCGGACATGTCGAACTCCTGTCGAGCCGGCCGCACCGGGCCGATACCTGTGTACCGGCTGCGCCAGCTGGAATTAAAAGGGACCCACGCAGCACTTGGGGAAGGCTACAACGCGCAGGTCCTGAAACCAAAAAAGTTGAGCGCACTGTAGCGAGGCCGCAGAGAGTAAGGAAATATCCTTCGACAATCCACCTCATAGGCAGCCTCTATCCTGGGAAGAAACCGATAGGCAATGCCCAGGCGCTTTGTTACAGGCCGTTTCCCGGCCACCGCGTGCCTTTCGTCGCCGCGCCAAACTCTGTAAGGTCAGCGCGTTTTCCTTCTGCGGAGCATTCCGATGCAAGCCCCCGTCCTTTCCGGCCCCCAGTACCTGCGCGAAGGGCTGAAGCTGGTCCTGAGCCCGAGCCTGCGGCTGTTCGTGCTGCTGCCCCTGGCGGTCAACCTGCTGCTGTTCGGCGGCCTGATCTACTTCGCCGGGCACCAGTTCAGCCTGTGGGTCGACAGCCTGATGCCCACCCTGCCCGACTGGCTGAGCTTCCTCACCTACATCCTCTGGCCGTTGTTCGTCGCCCTGGTGCTACTGATGGTGTTCTTCACCTTCACGCTGCTGGCCAACGTGATCGCCGCGCCGTTCAACGGGTTTCTCGCGGAAAAGGTCGAGGTGGTGGTGCGCGGCCAGGACACCTTCCCACCCTTCAGTTGGGCGGAGCTGCTAGCCATGGTGCCACGCACCCTGAGCCGGGAAATGCGCAAGCTCGGCTACTTCCTGCCACGGGCCATCGGCCTGTTCATCCTGTCGTTCATCCCGGTGGTCAACGTGATCGCCGCGCCGCTGTGGCTGGTGTTCGGTGTCTGGATGATGGCTATCCAGTACATCGACTACCCGGCGGACAACAACAAGATGAGCTGGCAGGACATGCTGGCCTGGCTGCGGCAGAAGCGCTGGCAGTCGATGGGGTTTGGCGGGATCACGTACCTGGCGTTGATGATCCCGGGTGTGAACGTGCTGATGATGCCGGCGGCGGTGGCGGGCGCCACGCTGTTCTGGGTGCGTGAGCGCGGCTGACCCGCGCGCTATCCCTGTAGGAGCCAGCTTGCTGGCGAACCGGAGCGACGCGGTGCGCCCGGTTCGCCAGCAAGCTGGCTCCTACAGGTTCAGGTCAGGAACTGAGCTGGCTGGAGAACTGCCCCACCGCATCCACTACTTTCTTCGCCCCTTCCTGGATCTCCACGATCACCCCTCCGGTATCGGCGGCGAGGGCCAAGCCCTGCTCGGCCTGGCGCTTGCTGGTGTCGATGATGTCCACCGCCGCCTGGGCCAACTGTTCGTTTTGCTGCACCACCTTGGCGATCTCCTCGGTAGCACTGCTGGTGCGCGAGGCGAGCTGGCGCACTTCGTCGGCGACCACCGCGAAACCGCGCCCCTGCTCGCCGGCCCGGGCCGCCTCGATGGCGGCGTTGAGCGCCAGCAGGTTGGTCTGGCCGGCAATGTCGCTGATGGTCTTGATGATCGCGCCGATCACCTTGGACTGCTTGTCCAGCGCCTGGATACCCTCGGCGGCATCCTGCATGGAACCCTCCAGGCCGCGCATCACCTCGACCGTCTGGGTCACCACGTCGGTGGCCTTGCGTGCGCTGCTGTCGGTTTCCAGGGAGGTGGTGTAGGCGATGTCCGCCGCCTGGGCCACGGCCAGCTCCTGGTTGACCTGGTCGGTGATCACCGTGGCGAACTTGACCACTTTGTAGAGCACGTCGTGGGCGTCGATGATCGGGTTGTACGAGGCCTCCAGCCACACCACCCGACCGTGTGCATCGATGCGCTTGAAGCGGTCCGCGACATACTCGCCACGGCGCAGCTTGTCCCAGAACTGCTGGTAGCCGACCGAACCAGCCTCTTCCGGCTCGCAGAACATGCGGTGGTGTTTGCCGCGCACCTGCTCCAGGTTGTAGCCCATGGTCTGCAGGAAGCGGTCGTTGGCGGTGATCACCTGGCCATCGAGGTTGAACTCGATCACCGCGGTGGAGCGCATCAGTGCCTTGATCAGGCTCTCATGCTCGCGGGAAGTCTCGATGGTGCGGGTCAGGTCGCTGGAATGCAGCGAGAAGTACTTGATCCGCCCTTCGCTGTTCTTGACCGGCTGCAGGATCGAGCGCAACCAGGCTTCCTCGCCATTGCCACGCAGCAGACGGAAGGCACCGTTGAGGTGCTCGCCACGGGTGATCGCGTGCTTCATGCGTTGGTAGAAGTCGAGCTTCTTCACGTGGGGCGGGACGATATCCTCGATGTTGCGCCCGACCAGCTGTTCGGCGCGGTAGAGCATCTCGGTCTCGAAATTGCCGTTGACCGACTCGATACGGCCCTGGGGATCGAGCTGGAGCACCAGCATCTCGCTGTCGAGGCTGTTCTTGACCTGCTCGATGGACATCAACTCTTCGCGCAGTTGCTGGATTTCTTTCTTCAGTTTGCTGTTGAACATGACCGCTCTCCTGGAGCGAATTCCCGTAGACGAATGCCTCTGCATCGGCTGCGGCCATGCAGTTCTTGAGCATCCTGCAAGGAATTATTCATTGGCCTGAAATCGCCGGAAATCAGGCGTCATCTGCACGTCACAAAGGCGTCATATGAGCGCAATCGGGGCATCGGAAACTTTTTGTCATGAATACACCGTCCCTGCGCATCACCCTGGTCAGCGAAACCTTTCCACCCGAGATCAACGGTGTGGCCAACACCCTTGGCCGCCTGAGTGACGGGCTGCGGCAACGGGGCCATCAGGTGGAAATCGTCCGTCCACGCCAGGCGGGTGACACCGCGGGTGTACCTGATGAAACGCTGCTGCTTTGCCGAGGCTGGCCGTTACCCGGTTATCCCGGGTTGCAATGGGGCGAAGTGTCGATGCACCGCCTGCTGCGCCGTTGGCGCCGGCAGCGGCCGGATGTGCTGTACATCGCCACCGAAGGCCCGCTTGGCCTGAGCGCGCTGCGCGCCGCCCGACGCCTGGGGATCGCCGTGGTCAGCGGCTTCCACACCAACTTCCCGCAGTACTCCGGGCAATACGGCCTGGGCCTGCTGGCGCGGATGCTCACCCACTACCTGCGCTGGTTCCACCGGCGCACCGCCATCACCCTGGTCCCCAGCGCCAGCCAACGGCTGGAACTGGAACGACGCGGCTTCGAGCGGCTGGGCCTGATGGCCCGTGGCGTCGATGCCGGTCTGTTCAACCCGGCCCGGCGCAACCAGACGCTGCGTGAACAGTGGGGCCTGGGCGCGGATGACATCGCCGTGCTGCACGTCGGGCGCCTGGCCCCGGAAAAGAACCTGGCCCTGCTGCGCCCTTGCCTGGAAGCGTTGGCAAGCAGTTATCCACAAAAGCGCCTGCGCCTGATCGTGGTGGGCGACGGACCACAGCGTGCGAGCCTGGAACAGCAACTGCCGCAGGCGGTGTTCTGTGGTGCGCAGCGTGGCGAGGCGCTGGCCGAGCACTATGCCAGCGGGGATCTGTTCCTGTTCCCCAGCCTCACCGAGACCTTTGGCAATGTGGTGCTGGAGGCCCTGGCCTCGGGGTTGGCGGTGGTCGCCTACGACGAAGCCGCCGCCGCCCAGCACATCCGCCACGGCCACAGCGGCGCCCTGGCCATGCCCGGCGACCAGGCCGCCTTCATCGATGCCGCCTGTTGGCTGCTCGAGGAAGGCGAAACCCTGCGCCGGGTACGCCTCAATGCCCGGCAGCATGCCAGCCGCCAGGGCTGGCCGGCCATCGTCGAGCAGTTCGAGGGTTACCTGCGTGGCGCGATGGCAGGAAGCGGAGTTCCTGCCGCCACGCTGGCAATCAAGCCAGGCTCGTCAGTGCCTCACGGCTGAACGGCAGCACGTCGGCTTCACGCCCGTCGCGCACCTTCTGCGCCCACTGCGCGTCCACCAGCAGGGCCCGGCCCACGGCCACCAGATCGAACTCCTCGTCCTCGAGCCTGCGCAGCAACCCTTCCAGGCTGGCCGGCTTGGCCACCTTGTCGGTGTCGACCATGAATTGCAGGAACTCGCCGTCCAGCCCGACACTGCCCACGGTGATGGTCGGCTTGCCAGTGAGCTGGCGGGTCCAGCCGGCCAGGTTCAGCTCGCTGCCGGCGAACTCCGGCTCCCAGAAGCGACGCGTGGAGCAGTGGAAGATGTCCACACCCGCTTCGGACAGCGGCTTGAGGAAGGCCGCCAGGGCTTCGGGCGTCTCCACCAGACGCGCGTTGTAGTCCTGCTGTTTCCATTGCGAGAAGCGGAAGATGATCGGGAAGTCCGGGCCGACCGCTTCGCGCACGGCCTGGATCAGCTCGATGGCGAAACGTGAACGACTGGCCAAATCGCCACCATATTCGTCATCACGACGGTTGCTGGCCTCCCAGAAGAACTGGTCGATCAGATAACCGTGGGCGCCGTGGATCTCCACGCCGTCCATGCCGATGGCCTGGGCGTCACGGGCAGCCTGGGCAAAGGCTGCGATGACGTCATGGATATCCTCGTGGGTCATGCCGTGGACCACCACCTTGCCATCCTTCTCCTTGCCACTCGGGCCATAGCCCGGCACGCTGCCGTCCGGCTCGGTGCCCAGACGGCGCACGCTGCCCACATGCCACAGCTGCGGCACGATGCGCCCGCCTTCGGCGTGCACCGCGTCGACCACCTTCTTCCAGCCCGCCAGGGCATCCTCGCCGTGAAAGCGCGGCACGTTGGGGTAGCCATTGGCGGCCAGGTGGCCGACCGTGGTGCCTTCGGTGATGATCAACCCAACGCCGGCGGCGGCGCGGCGGCGGTAGTACTCGACCACCCCGTCATGGGGCACGCCGCCCGGCGAGAAGGTACGGGTCATTGGCGCCATGACCACGCGGGTCGGCAAGTCGAGGGAGCCAAGGGTGAAGGGCTGGAACAGAGGGTTGCTGGACATGCGGCGCTCCCGACGGGTGAGGAATTGCGCCAAAGAGTAGGGGGAGCCTGGTGGCGGGCACAGCATCATTGATTTGAGTGATTGCGGGGTATCGCGAGAGATTGCAGGGGCCGCTCGGCGGCCCCTCGGGCTGTTCAGGCCAGCGCCTTCTCGATCGCCTGCAGCACGGTCGGATCGTCCGGCGCGGTCCGTGGCGCGAAACGCGCCAGCACACGGCCATCTTTGCCCACCAGGAACTTCTCGAAATTCCAGGTGATGTCACCCGGGAATTCGGCGCCTTCGCCCGCCAGCAAGCGATACAGCGAGTGACGATGCGGGCCGTTGACCTCGAGCTTGGCCCCCATCGGGAAGCTCACGCCATAGTTGAGGCGGCAGAAATCGTTGATCTCTTTTTCGCTCCCAGGCTCCTGCCCGGCAAACTGGTTGCACGGCAGGCCGAGCACGTTGAACCCCTTGCCCTTGAACTGCTGATGGAGCTTTTCCAGCGAAGCGTACTGCGGCGTCAGGCCACACTTGGACGCAACATTGACCACCAGCACCACCTGGCCCTTGAACGGTGCAAGGGGCAGCTCCTTGCCATCCAGCGCCTGCAACGTCAGGTCGTGAAATGCACTCATGTTGATTCCCCTCTCAGGTTCCCATTTGCCGCTGGGGGCGAATCCCGCCCACTAAAAAGGCGCGCGGTCAAACCGTCTACCCTCCCGAGGAGGGCAAGTCCGGCTTGCCCGAGCGCCTGGCGACTCTCTGAGCTTAGCGCAGAAAATCAGTGGTGATGGCCACCTTCACCGTGGATGTGACGGTGAGCGATTTCTTCTTCGCTGGCGTCACGCACGTCAACGACCTTGACCTTGAAGTTAAGGCGCTGGCCAGCCAGCGGGTGGTTGCCGTCGACGGTCACGTCGTCGCCGTCGATGTCGCGGATGGTGACGATCTGCATCTGGCCGTCCGGCGCCGAGGCGTGGAACTGCATGCCGACTTCCAGCTTGTCGACGCCTTCGAACAGGCTGCTGCTCAGGGTGCTGACCAGTTCGGCGGAGTATTCGCCGTAGGCGTCTTCCGGTTCGATGGCAACGGTCAGTTCGTCACCGGCCTGTTTGCCTTCCAGGGCTTTTTCCAGGCCCGGGATGATGTTTCCGGCACCGTGCAGGTAGACCAGCGGCGCACCACCGGCGGAGCTGTCGATGACCTCACCAGCGTCGTTGGTCAGGGTATAGTCGATGGAGACAGCCTTGTTGGCGGCGATCAGCATGGGGCAAGACCTTTTGCAAAAGAATGTAGAACCGGGAAGTGTAACCAAGGCATCGTCCGATTGCGAACGCGCCATGGACGAACAATCGCCCGTCAGTCAGATCCTCGGCTTTCACCAGGACGAGGAAGGCCACTGGGTGGCCGATCTGTCCTGCGGCCACACCCAGCACCTGCGCCACCAGCCCCCCTGGCAATCGCGCCCCTGGGTGCTCGACCCTGCCCAGCGTGCGCAACGGGTCGGCCAGGCATTTGCCTGCGGCTGGTGCGCCCAGGGTGCCGTTAGCGCTACCCTTGGCCATTGAATTCCTTGCACCGCTTATTTCGAGAAGCACGCATGCAGACATTTTTCATCGCGCCGACCGACTTTGGTGTCGGCCTGACCTCCATCAGCCTGGGCCTGGTCCGCACCCTGGAACGCGCCGGGCTCAAGGTCGGCTTCTTCAAGCCGATCGCCCAACCGCATCCCGGCGATACCGGCCCGGAGCGCTCCAGCGAACTGGTTGCCCGCACCCATGGCATCAAGCCGCCCACCCCGCTGAGCCTGGCCCATGTCGAGCGTATGCTCGGCGACGGGCAACTGGACGAACTGCTCGAGGAGATCATCCGCCTCTACCAGCAAGCCTGCGTCGGCAAGGACGTGGTGGTCGTGGAAGGCATGGTGCCGACCCGGCACGCCAGCTACGCGGCGCGGGTCAACCTGCACCTGGCCAAGAGCCTGGATGCCGAGGTGATCCTGGTATCAGCGCCGGAAAACGAAGTGCTGAGCGAGCTGTCCGGCCGGGTCGAACTGCAGGCCCAGCTGTTTGGTGGCCCACGCGACCCGAAGGTGCTGGGGGTGATCCTCAACAAGGTGCGCACCGACGAAAGCATGGCCGACTTCGCCACGCGCCTGCGCGAGCACTCGCCGCTGCTGCGCGGCAACGACTTCCGCCTGCTGGGTTGCATCCCCTACCAGGCCGACCTCAATGCACCGCGCACCCGCGATGTCGCCGAACTGCTGGGTGCCCAGGTGCTCAACGCCGGTGACTACGAACAGCGGCGCATGAACAAGATCATCATCTGCGCGCGCACCGTGGCCAATACGGTGCCGCTGCTGACCTCCGGCACGCTGGTGGTGACCCCGGGCGATCGCGACGACATCATCCTCGCGGTGAGCCTCGCGGCGATCAACGGCGTGCCCTTGGCCGGCCTGCTGCTGACCAGCGACAGCAAACCCGATCCGCGCATCCTTGGCCTGTGCCGCGGCGCCTTGCAGGCCGGTCTGCCGATTCTGTCGGTGAGCACCGGCTCCTACGACACCGCCAACCAGCTCAACTCGCTGAACCGCGAAATCCCGGTGGATGACCGTGAGCGCGCCGAGTTCATCACCGACTTCGTCGCCAGCCACCTGGACGCCGACTGGTTGCATCAGCGCTGCGGCACGCCCCGTGAGCTGCGCCTGTCTCCAGCGGTGTTCCGCTACCAGTTGATCCAGCGCGCCCAGCAGGCCAACAAGCGTATCGTCCTGCCCGAAGGCGCCGAGCCGTTGCTGGTCCAGGCCGCCGCGCTGTGCCAGGCGCGCGGCATCGCCCGCTGCGTGCTGCTGGCCAAGCCGGAGGCGGTGGAAGCCGTCGCCAGGGCCCAAGGCATCATCCTGCCGCCCGACCTGGAGGTGCTGGATCCGGAGCTGATTCGCGGCCGTTATGTCGAGCCCATGGTCGAGCTGCGCAAGAGCAAGAACCTCAACGCACCAATGGCCGAGCAGCAACTCGAGGACCCGGTGGTGATCGCCACCATGATGCTCGCCCTGGGCGAGGTCGATGGCCTGGTCTCGGGCCTGGTGCACTCCACCGCCAACACCATCCGCCCGGCCCTGCAACTGATCAAGACCGCACCGGGCGCCAGCCTGGTGTCGTCGGTGTTCTTCATGCTGTTCCCCGACCAGGTGCTGGTGTATGGCGATTGCGTGATGAACCCGCACCCCAGCGCTGCCGAGCTGGCCGAGATCGCCCGGCAGAGCGCCGAATCGGCCGAGTCGTTCGGCATCGTGCCACGGGTGGCGATGCTCAGCTATTCCAGCGACTCGGCGGCCAGTGACGAAGAGGTAGAAAAAGTGCGCGAGGCCACGCGCCTGGCGCAGCAGGCCGAGCACGACCTGCTGATCGACGGGCCGCTGCAGTACGACGCTGCCGCCAACCCCGAGATCGCCCGCCAGCTGGCGCCATCGAGCCCCGTAGCTGGACGCGCCACAGTGTTCGTGTTCCCCGACCTGAACACCGGCAACACCACCCACAAGGCCGTGCAACGCAGCGCCGACTGCGTCAGCCTCGGGCCGATGCTCCAGGGGTTGCGCAAACCGGTCAACGACCTGCCGCGCGGGGCGCAGGTGGACGATATCGTGCATACCATCGCGCTGACGGCCATTCAGGCCAGCACCGTGCGCTGAATGCAGATGGGGCCGCTACGCGCCCCATCGCGGGTAAACCCGCTCCTACAGGTACAGCGCAAGCCTTGAGGTTTGTACTGTACCTGTAGGAGCGGGTTTACCCGCGATGGGCTGCGAAGCGGCCCCACCGGCTCAACGTTTTGGCGACTTAGGGGTACTGCTGAACGGTACCCTGCTGGTCATACTGCTGGCCCGGGATCGGCTTCAGGTTGACCTCGACCCGACGGTTCTGCGCACGGCCATTGGCATCGGCGTTGCTGGCGATCGGCTGGTCCGGGCCCATGCCGCGTACGCTAACCCGCGAAGCATCCACCCCCTGCGAGGTCAGGTAGCTGCTGACCGCCTGGGCGCGACGCTGCGACAGGTCCATGTTGTGCTGGCGGCTGCCGGTGCTGTCGGTGAAGCCGACCACCTCGATGGTGTTCTGGTTGAACTGCTTGAACGAGTTGGCGAGGTTGTTCAGCGGCGAATAGAAGCTTGGGGAGATGTTCGCCGAGTCAGTGGCGAAGGTGATGTTGCCCGGCATGATCAGCTTGATCTGGTCACCCTGGCGCTGCACTTCGACGCCGGTGTTGGCCATCTTCGCACGCAGCTCGGCTTCCTGCTTGTCGGCGTAGTAGCCATAGCCGGCAGCGGCGGCGCCCACCGCGGCGGCGCCGATCAGCGCGCCCTTGCCACGGTTGTTGTGGTCGATGGCGGCACCGGCGATGGCGCCGGCCAGCGCACCCAGCCCACCGTACTTGGCGGTTTTGCTCATCCCTGTGGATTCCTGCGACTGGCCTTGGTTGTCATACGGGTTGGGGCTGGCACAACCGGACATCAGGGCAGCGGCGGTAGCGACGATAATCAGACAACGCATGGTGAACATGGACAAGCTCCTACTGAAATTCAAAAGTGCGGCGGATCACTCACGGATCTGTGCCAGCCTTGGATTGCAGCGCAGCGAAAAAATTCCATGAAACCTCAGGCGCGCACGAACGGGTTCTCGCGCATCTCGTCGCCGAGGCGGGTATCCGGGCCATGGCCGGTCACCACGATGGCCTCTTCATCCAGGCGGTACAGGCGTTCCTTGATGGAACGAACGATAGCCCGCTGATCGCCACCCCACAAATCGGTACGGCCCACGCCCCGACGGAACAGGGTATCGCCAGCGATCAGCAGCTTGTGCTCGGCGAACCAGAAGCTCATCGAGCCCGGCGTGTGCCCGGGGGTGTGCAGCGCCACGCCGCAGCCGCAGGCCAGCTCTTCGTCGTCGCTCAGCCAGCGGTCAGGCGACGGTACGGGGGTGAAGGGCATGCCGAACATCTGGCACTGCATCTCCAGGTTGTCCCACAGTGGCTGGTCGGCCTTGTGCAGGTGCAATGTGGCGCCGGTCAGCGCCTTGAGCTTGCCGGAGGCGAGGAAATGATCGAAGTGGGCGTGGGTGTGGATGATGCTCACTAGCGTCAGGCCGTGGTGCTGCAGGCGGGCGAGGATCTTCTGCTCGTCACCGCCCGGGTCGACGACGATGGCTTTCTTGGTGACGGGGTCGCCGATCAGGGTGCAGTTGCACTGCAACGGGCCTACGGGGAAGGTTTCGCGGATGAGCGCTACCGATGCATTTTCCATGAATAAACACTACAGGCAATTAATCGAAGAGGGTTTGAACACGCGCCAACGCGTCTAGAATCACGACTTCCGGAACAGATTCGATACGCTTGGCGTTTCTGGCTTCGAGGTCCACCGTGCGGATCTGGTTGCAGAGCATGACGCCTTGCGTCTGCGTACCCGCGCCGCTGAGGGTAACTGCAAAACCTGCATGCCGTGCAAAATCACCACCTTGGGAGATAGGTGCGATCACTGCGAGCCCCGAGGTATTGAACGCGGCAGGTGTCAGCACCAGCGCAGGCCGTGCTGCGCCTTGCTGCTCTCTGCCGACGGTGGGATCGAGATTGACCTGAACGATATCGCCCCTGGCGAACTTGACGCGTTTCACACCTCACGCCCCACCGGACGCATGGCGTTCCAGTCGGCCATGTCCGCTGGCTCGGGAGCATCCAGGTCACACTGCGCCATCAACTCTTCGAGTGTGTACCGGGGCTTCGATCTGACCGGTTTGAGCACCAGCGTTTCACCGGCCGTATCCAGGTTCAAGGTCGAACCCACCCCTAAACGCATTTGCTTGAGCACCGCCGCAGGAAGACGAATAGCTGCGCTGTTGCCCCATTGCTGAATCTTGATCTGCATAAGTATCTCCCAAGGTAGATACATAGTAGAAACCCTCTCGGCGATGGCAAGAAAAATGTAGAAACGGAGTATCTACATTGTCATTCGACCAGCCTTAAAGAAAGCCCGCCTGGCTCGAAAGGGAAATCGCCTACGCTGCCTCGGGACTCAGATCTAATTTGGGAGCATCAAGCAACACATTCGCAAGAAGCCAGCATGAGATCACTTAGGGTAGGTACAACCGAAACAACCCGCCGCCCAACGCTCCGCCATTGGCGATTTCAATCCGCCCGCGCACGCCGTTGCGCTCGTGCAACGCGGCAATCCGCGCGGCGAAGTACAACCCCAGCCCGGTGCTGCCACTCTGCGAATCGATACCCTGCACATAATCGTGCTGACGCTCGAGCATGCGCTGTGGATAACCGGTGCCGTCGTCGTTGACGCTGATCACCAGTTGCTCACCCTCCTCCTCGATGCTGATCAGCAGCGCATGGCCGGCGTAGCGGATAGCGTTGGTGAGCACGTTGGCGACGACCGAGGCGACCAGTTCGCGGTCGAAGAACCCCAGCGGGCTTTCGGTCTCGATACGCCAGGTCGCAAGGATGTCGCGGTGCTTGATCACCTCTTCCTGGGCTGCCAGCTGAGCCTCGATGAAATCGTCGAGCTCGTGGTAGTCCGGGCAGATGGGAAGCTGGTTGACCCCCAGCTTGTACAGCCCCAGCAACTGCACCAACATGCCGTTCAGGTGGCTGAGCTCGTGCTCCACCACGCCTTGCTCGGTGCCGCCGCGCAGTTCTTCGGGCAGGCGCGCCAGCCATTGGCTGTGGGCATGGGTCAGCGCCGAGAGCGAGTTCTTCAGGTCATGCACGGTGGAGGCGATCACCGTGGAGAAATCCAGCCCCTGGTTGTCCTGGTTCATGCGCCGAACACCCGGATGTGCAATTTGCGGTAGCGGTCGTAGCGGCTGTCGCTGGCGGGAATACCGGCCACGCTGGTCAAGCAGTTACGGCACTCCTGCATGACGGCGGGCGACGGCGCCTCGCCACCGATGCGCAACAGCGCCTGGGCGGTGTTCAAGGCGATGCTGATGTTCTTCGGCTGCAACGACAGCGCCTTGCGGAACATGCCCAGCGCCTCGTTGAGCTGCCCACCCTGATAGCTGCGCACGCCCTGACGGTTCAGATCCACCGCCTCGGTCACGGCACCGAGCACCGTGGGGTCATCGGTGAGCTTGGCCACGCTCTGCATGACCTTGGGATCATCGCCGTAGGTTTCCACGCACCCCTTGAGAATCGAGGTGCCCGCCGCATCCTGGCCAAGCTGCTGCAACTGCTTGGCCACGGTCAGCGCCGCTTCGACCGAGAAGAACTGCTCCATCTTGTCCAGACGCTGCATGGCCTGCTCGGTAAGCTTGGCCGCGGTTTCCGCGTCACCGGCCTGTTGCAGACTGGCGGCCTTCATCAAACGTGCGCGCACCTGCAGGCCCTGGTCCTCGACGTTCTCCTTGGCCACTTCGCTGAGCACGGTGTTGATTTCGACGCGGGTACGGGCATCGAGACCATTACCGGCGTTCTTGTTCATGAGGGCCTGGACCAGGCCCAGGTTGCTTTCGGCATCCTTGTAGCGTGAGCTCTGCCCTTGGTTCACGGCGTGGCGGAAGGCCTTCGAAGCACTCTCGAAGTCGGCGTTGTCCAGGGCCAGCTTGCCCAAGGCGGCCTGTCGGCGCACGGCGAGTGGCGACAGACGCACCGCTTCTTCAAGCATGTGCTGGGCACGCCGGGTCTCACCCTGGGCAACCAGCACCTCCGCCATGCCGTCATACAGGTTGGGCATGATCGGGAAGGCCTTGAGCGCCTGCTCGTAGACGCCCTGGGCCTGGGCGCTCTGGCCGCGCTTGTGCAACAGGTTGCCCAGTGCGGCGTAGACCCACGGCTGTGGGCGGCTGGCGAGGATGCTCTTGAGGAATTTCTCGAGTTCCTCGAAACGGTTCAGGTCACGCAGTGCGTCGGCGCGATAGCGCAGGCACAACGGGGCGAAGCGCGGATCCTTCTTGCACAGTTCTGCACAAGCCGCGAGCACTTCGGCCGGGCGAGAACGGTCGAGCGCCTGGAGGATCGGTTTGAGCAGTGTCTTGCGCTGGGTGAGTTTTTCCAACCGCTGGGCCAGGCCGACCCGATTGAAAGGCTTGGTCAGGTACGCATCGGGTTCGTGCTCAATGGCACTAAGTACGATGGACTGGCTGCTCTCGGCCGTGACCATGATGAACACGCACTCATGGCTGATGAGCTTGTCGAGGATCAGGTCCTCGAGCACCTGCTGGCCATTCTTCTTGCCATCGCCAAGGTGGAAGTCCTGGAGAATGAAGTCGTAGCGCTTTTGCCCGCACATGCGCAGCGCCTGCTCGCCGCTGTCCGCGGTATCCACGTCGCGCACGCCCAACTCCCGCAGCATGGAGCGGGTCGAGGTGCGAAAGTCGGTGAAATCGTCGACGATCAGAAAGCTTTTTTGCCCGTACTGCAGCATCAACACGACCTGTATGCGAAGAAATGGGGAGAAGGCGCGCGACGATGCATGGCGCCGAATCCTGTATCGGCAGCGGGTCGGGAAAGATGAGCCCTGGAATGACGCAGGTGGGGTTACGCCAGCAGCCCCAGGGACTTGGCCCTGGCCACGGCCTGGGTGCGGCGCTCGACACCCAGCTTGCCATTGATATGGCTGGCGTGGGTCTTGACCGTGTGCAACGAGATGAACAGGCGCTCACTGATTTGCTGGTTGGAGCAGCCCTGGGCAATCAGCTCCAGCACAGCCAGTTCACGACCACTGAGCGCCTCGGTAGCGCCGAGGTCATTCGCCTGAGCCTCAGGGAGACGCGCCAGCAGGTCAACCTGTGCAGGGCTGGCGGGCTGGCCCACCAGTTGTTCGCGCAACCAGGTGGGCTGATCCTCGAGCAACCGCTGGAATGCCTGTAGCGCACCACCTTGAGCCGCCTCAAGTGCCTGGGGCAACAACCTGCCCGCCTCGGGCTCCCGGCCTTCACCGAGCAACAGGCCGATCAACTGGCACAACGCACTGACCACCAGTGTCATGCCGCCACTGGCCTGGCCTCGCTCGACCAATGTGCGCAAACGTGCCTCCGCCTCGCGTGGGCGAGCCAGCACGCGCTCCAGCAACGCTTGCTGCAGTTCGATATGCAGTGGCAGCAGCGGGTGAAACTCGGGGGCAGCCGCAGGTTGCTCGCCGCCATAGGTTTGCCCCAGACGCATCAACCAGGATTCGGCCAGGTCCGTCCGCCCCTGGGCCAGCCACAGTTCGCATTTCACCAGGGTGATCATGGCCAGGTAGAAGATCGGCGGCACGTCCCAGATATGCATCAACCGCTCAGCTTCGGCCAACTCTGCGAATGCCTCGGCGAAGCGCCCTTCACGACCATCGAGCGAAGCGATCACGCAATGGCCGATCAACACGCTGATATCGCGGCAGCTACGTGCCTCGCTGAGGCCCGCACGCAAGCGGGCGCGCCCCTGGACAGGCTGGAGACGCGCTGCCAGCAGGTAACCTTCGTACAGGGTGAGGCGTGCGCGCACGGCGTACAAGCGCTGCCCCGACAACCCTTGCAGCCGCAGCAGCCCCTGGCGCACTTCATCCTGCGCCCTCAGCACTTCGCCGCGGGCATGCAGTACCCGAGCCCGGTCGTAGTGGGCCAACGCTTCGAACAAGGGGTTGCCGACCCGCTGGGCCAGTTCCAGCGCCTCACGGTTCCACCCACGCGCACGCCAGAAATCGCCATCGGCGATGGCCAGGTTGGACAGTGTGGACAGGCAAACCAGGCGCTGGCCATAACGCTTGCAGGGCAGGCTTTGCAACGCCTCGCCGCAGTACGCCTGGGTGCGCTCACGGTCACCACGGCCACGGGCGATGACGCCACTGAGCGCCAGCCATTGGGCCAGCATCGACTTCTGGGCCGTGGCCGATGGTGCTGGCAGGAAACGGCTGAGGTAGCCCGCAAGCTCTTCGGCGGCGTCCAACTGGCAGGCAAGCCCCAAGGCCCAGCTGTACAGCACGATCAGCCGTGGCGTGCTGATGAGCAGGCTGTCGGGCAGGTCCATTTTCCAGCGCAGCAGCATGCCGACGTTCTGTTCAGCAAGCAGTTGCTCCTCGGACAGGCTTTGTACCAGGTCGGCGGCCACATCCAGGTGGCCCGCTCGCAACGCCTGCTCCACGGCCTCATCGAGCAGCCCCTGCCCTTCGAACCAACGACACGCACGCAGGTGCAGCGCCGCCAATGGCTCGGTCGCCTGGCGACTACGCAGCAGGTCGGAGAACAAATGGTGATAGCGGAACCAGCGCCCGTGCTCGTCGAGCGGCACCAGGAATACCTGGTGGGCCTGCAAATAGCGCAAGACATCTGCACTGTCATGGCGCTCGCGCAGGGCATCGCACAGCTCAGAACAGAAGCGCTCCTGGCAAGCGGTGTCATAGAGGAATGCCTGCACTGGCGCAGGCAGCATGTCGATGACCTCCTCCAGCAGGTAATCACGGATCAGCCCCTCGCCGCCATGCAGGGCCTGGGGCAAGGCGTTGTCGTCACCGGACTCGCTGGCCGCCAACTGCCAGAAACGCAGGCCGGCGACCCAGCCATCGCTGCGCTGGATCAGATTGTCGAGGGCCTGGCCACGCAAACCGGTGGGCTGGCGGCCGATCACGGCCAGTGCTTCGTCTGGAGTGAGGCGCAAGTCCTGCTCGTTGAGCTCTACCAGTTGCCGTGACAGCCGCAGGCGAGCCAGGTGCCAATCGGGGCGCTGGCGACTGGTGACCAGCAGCACCAGGCCGGGTGGCAGGTGATTGAGGAAAAATTGCAGGCAGCGATCGAGCACCGGCCCCTGTGCGAGGTGGTAGTCGTCGAGTACCAGCAGCAAGGGCGTGTCGGGTTGCAGGTAGAGCGCCAGCTCGTCGAGCAGGCCATCAAGCCACTCTTCGAAGGCGAAAGGCTGGTGACGCTGACGCATCTTGAGCAACCCGAGGGCCTGCCCGCCCAAGGCTGGGCAGAACTGCTGGAGACCTTCGAGCAGGCGTTCAAGGAAACGCCCGGGGTCAGCGTCGCGTTGGCTCAGGCCGAGCCATAGGCTGCGCCAGTGAGAAGGCAGTTCCTGGCAGTACTCGATGGCAAGTGAACTTTTACCGAAGCCCGCCGGTGCGTTGACCAACAACAAACGCCCCATGAGCCCTGCCTGCAAACGCTGGCACAACCGCGCTCTGGGTACATGCGCCTCCGGCAGCGGAGGCCGGAAGAAACGCCCGTCCAGCAGGCCCAAGGCCTGACTGGCAACTCCATGCGTACGGGACAGGTCTGTCATGGCCGGCTCGTTCTGATTGTAAGGCTTCGGCGGTACGGATCTTTGCGAGACTAGCGGCAAACGCCACGCAATTGAAGATGATGGGGGCGAATTGGGCAAAAAAGACTACGACAAAACGAAACAAGACTGATCGACATCAGCGGGGTCGATATCTCGTCATCAATGCAGGGTGGAAAATCCCTGCCGGATTCAGCCCACGCCAAAACAGAAACACCCCGGCAAGCCGGGGCGTTCTGGGGGATCACACGGAGTGGGTGACAATCAGCTCAACGTACACCCGACTGACGCAGGGCGGCTGGCTGGAAGTCGGCCTTGCTGGCACTGAAGCCGAAGTCGTAGGCGCTCTTCTCTTCGTTCTTCATGCCCAGGGCCAGGTAGCGGCCCGATTGCAGGTCGTAGATGGCCTCGAGGGTGTACCACGGCACCTGCACGTTGTAGTACGGCTGGGCATGGGCCTCGGAGACGCGCCACAGTTGGTTACGACCGTCGTACTGGTCGATCACCGCAGCTTGCCAGGTGTCCTCGTCGATGTAGAAGTCACGCTTGGCGTAGATGTGCCGCTGGCCAGGCTTGAGGGTCGCGACCACGTGCCAGACACGGCGCAGCTCGTAACGCGCCAGGTCCTGGTTGATGTGGCCAGGCTTGATGATGTCCGCGTACTTGAGCTTCGGGTCATCGAGCTTGTAGGCGTTGGAGGCAATGTACATCTCCTTCTTGCCTTCGAGCTTCCAGTCGTAGCGGTCTGGCGCGCCGTTGAACATGTCCAGGTTGTCGGACGTACGCAGGCCGTCAGCGGCGGTACCCGGACCGTCGTACGACACTTGCGGTGCCTGGCGCACGCGGCGCTGGCCAGCGTTGTAGATCCAAGCCTTGCGCGGTTCCTTGACCTGGTCGAGGGTTTCGTGGACCAGCAGCACGGTACCGGCCAGGCGCGCTGGCGCGGTCACTTCCTGCATGAAGTAGAACAGGATGTTGCCTGGGTTGCTCGGGTCGTAATCCTTCATCTTGTCGCGGAAGACGAACTGGTCCCTGAAGTACACCAGGCTGTACGAGCCGTTCTGCTGCGGGGTGGCCTGCGTGACCAGGCGCGTCACACTGCCACCACGGTAGCGGGTGATGTGGTTCCAGATCACTTCCACACCATCCTTCGGAATCGGGAACGGGATGGCGGTGCGGAAGTTTTCAAGGCCGTTGCCCCCGCCGACCAGCGTGGTCTTGGTTGCGTTTTCCTTGATCGCGGCGAAGACATCGTCAGGCACGGTGGAACCGCGGTGGGTCTTGTACACCGGGATCTTGTAGGTGTCCGGGTAGCGCTCGAGCATCGCCATCTGGCCAGGCGAAAGCTTGTCCTTGTACTGGGCAGCGTTCTGCTTGGTGATGGTGAACAGCGGTTTCTCGCTGCCATAGGGGTCGGAGAGGAAACCCTTGGCATCGACCGTTCCGGCGGACTTCGACAGCGGCTCCCAAGGGCCGATCGATCCATCGGCGTTACCGGCTTTCTCCGCCCCCATTGGCGTTAGGGTCGAGCCTAGCTTGGCTGCTTCATCGGCGGAAACCGCAGCCATGACGCTGGTCGCCAGCAGGGACAGGCCCAGTACACCGGCTTGCAGCAGACGTGTGGTCATCTTCATTCTGTTGTCGTCCTGGATCAGTGTTCTTAGAAGTTCACGCCGAAGCTGAGGGCGACGAAGTCGCGGTCATCCACGGTGGTGTACTTGCCGTCGAAGAAGTTGGTGTACGACAGGCTGGCCGTGTAGGTGTTCTGGTACTCGGCGTCCAGGCCCAGGCTGATCGCCTTGCGGCCCTCTTCGAAGTTGCCGCCCGGGCCCGGCGAGTAGCCGGAGACATCGTGGGACCAGGCCACGTTGGGCTTGAGGTTGACCCCGGCGAAGACGTCGTTGTAGTCCCAGATCACCCGGGCGCGGTAGCCCCAGGAGGTGCTGGTGGTGTAGCCGTCGTTCTCGCACTTGCGGTTGAGGTTGGCGGTGGAGGCACCTGCACCGGCACCGGCGATGGTGCTGGCATTGAGTGCCTGGCAGGTGTCGGCCCCCCCCGTGGCGGGTAGCGGGCCAGGGCCATAGACCGGGTCGCGGCCGTAGCGGACTTCGTGGGCGCTTTCCAGGCCACCGACGTGAGTGACACCCACCTCGCCGACAACGGTCATGCGGCTGGCGCCCATCACCTGGTCGAAGAAGTGCGTCAGGGTGGTCTGGAACTGGGTGATCTCCTTGCGGCGATAACCATGCAGGTCCTGGCCGGGAACGCCGTTGAGCAGCGAAGCGTTGGCCAGCGCGCCACCGATCGGACGCACGCCAGCGAACAGGATATCGGTGGTGTTCAACTGCACCGGGGCGTTGGGGCGGTAGCTCAACTCGCCGCTCCAGGCCGTGCCGGTGGGCAACGTGGTGGAGAAGCTCAGGCCATAGAGGCGAATGTCTTCCGGGTACTCGACGAAGTACTTCGAGTTGCCCGCGACGATAATCGGCGCCAGCGACCTCAGCTGGGCCGGCAGACCCGCCAGGCCGGCGTATACCGAAGGCGCGGCACCGGTGGCACTGAAGATCGGCGCGCGGCTGTGGTAGTTCATGAAGTAGGCACCGAACTCGGTGTCCAGCGGCTCGAACATGTAGCGCATGGCGACGCCGAACTGGCCGCTGTCACGGGCGTCACGGTCCGGGCCACGGCCGACCATCACGCCTTCCTCGTTGATGTTCACGCCACGGGTGGCGAGGAACTGCTGGGCCGCCACAGGCACCGTGCGGCTGCTGTTGAGCACACGCAGGTTGTTGTTGCAACCGTCGGCGATGATGTCTGGCTGCGAGAAGAAGGTGCCGCAGTTGTCGACGACGGTCTGGTCCCATTCGATCTGGTAGAAGGCTTCGGCCGACAGGTTGTCGGTGAGGCTCTGGGAGATGTAGAACATGTTGACCGGGATCAGGCCTTCCTTCACCTCGGCGCCCGGACGACGGAACGCGGACACGTCGATTGGGTTGATCGAGTTGATGCCGCCACCGATGAAGGTGCTCTCACCCCAGCTGACCACCTGCTTGCCCAGGCGCACCGAGCCCGGCAGGTCGGCGATGGAGTAGTTGTGATAGACGAAGGCGTCGAGCAACTCCGCGCCCGAGGACTTGGCGCCCTCCTTGCGGTTGGAGTCGCTGATATCCTTGAACTCACGGTGTTCGTCCTTCAGTTCGAAGTCGTACCAGTACTTGCCACGGACGAACACGCCGGTGTCACCGTACTTGAGCTCGAGGTCGTGGATGCCCTTGAAGATCTTCGAGAAGGTTTCGCCCTTCTTGAAGTTGAGGTGGCCATCGTCGGAAGTCTGCGACAACCCCTTGCCGCCGTTGTTGACCCCGATGAGGTCCTTGTTAGGGTTGGCCGTCGACCAGCTGGCGCCGATGGAGAGCGACGAGTCGAACTGGCCTTCGATTTCACCGATGTTGAAGCTGACCGCGAAAGCAGGACTTGCAAGCGTGGAAGCGAGGCTGACGGCCAAGGGCAGACGTGCCCGGCGCCAGAACGGGTTTGCAGATGTCATCGACGCTACTCCATGTACTTTTTTGTTATGGCAGTGAGTCCTTTCAGAAACGGCCGAGCGCCTGGTGAAGCCGGCTCCTGCCCGAGGCGCCACGACAATGCGCGGCGCCCTCCCCCATTCCTGAAAATCCCCTGGCCCGACTATAGCCAGCGGTCACAGGTGCTAGATCCCTCTAAAGTGTGATTTGCGCTTCCTGCTGTTGGCCTGCCCCAAAAGACCGGCCTGTGCGCTGGCAGTGGTGAAGCATGGCTCAATTTTGCCGTTTGACAAGACACCACCCTCTCTAGCGTGCGGGTCGCGATCTGGCGAGCGCGACCCGCGAGGGCGGTTACAGCGTGGAGAGGAATGCGCTGTTACTGGCCTGCCATTGGCTGATGTCCACGCGGATGCGCTTCTTGTCGAGCTTTCCGACACTGGTCTTGGGAATTTCAGTAACAATGGCGATCTGGCTAGGGATTGCCCACTTGTTGATATGCCCCTGCTCGACGAAAGGCTTGAGGTGTTCCTTCAGGCTGCGTGCATCAATGTTCAGCCCCTCACGCACCACCAACAGTGCGAATGGTCGCTCGCCCCACTGCGGGTCTGGCACGCCGACCACCGCCACTTCACGCACCGCCGGATGGCGGCTGAGCAGGTCCTCGAGGTCGAGCGACGAGATCCACTCGCCACCGGTCTTGATCACATCCTTGATACGGTCGCGGACATCGATGAACCCCATGCCATCGAGCGTGGCGACATCGCCGGTGTGCAGCCAGCCACCCTGCCAGAGCTCTTCGCTCTTCTCCGGCTCGCGGAAATACCCCATGGTCAACCAGGGTGCACGCAGCACCAGCTCGCCCTGGGTCTCGCCATCCGCAGGCAGGAAGTTGCCATCTCCGTCGACGATGGCTGCTTCCACCAACGGCACCGGCACCCCGGCCTTGATCCGGTAGCTGGTACGCTCATCCTCGCTACCGGCCTGCAGCTCGTCGTTCAGGTGCGCGGCGCTGATCAGCGGGCAGGTCTCGGACATGCCGTAGGCGGCGGTGAGCTGAATGCCCCTGGCCAGTGCGGCCTCATACAGCGCGCGGTTGAGCGCGCTGCCACCGATGATGATCTTCCAGCCGCCAAAGTCCTGGCCGGCAGCCGACGGGCAGTTGAGCAGCATCTGCAGGATGGTGGGTACGCAGTGGGAGAAGGTCACCTTCTCTTCGCGCCACAGCTTGATCAGCATGTCTGGCTCGTAGCGCCCGGGGTAGACCTGCTTGATCCCCATCATCGTCGCCGCGTAGGGAATGCCCCAGGCGTGCACGTGGAACATCGGCGTGATCGGCATGTAGACATCGTTGCTGCTCAGCAACCGCACGCTGTCCAGGCTGCCGAGCACGGAGGTTTCGGCCAGGGTGTGCAGCACCAGTTGGCGGTGGGTGAAATACACACCCTTGGGGTTGCCGGTGGTGCCGGTGGTGTAGAACGTGGTGGCCACCGAGTTCTCGTCGAAGTCGGGGAAGTCGTAGTGCGGGCTGGCCGCTGCCAGCAGTTGCTCGTACTCGCCGTGCAGGCCCGGCAGGTCGGCAGTCTTGTCCGGCCCATCGGTCAACAGCACGGTCCCTTGCACCGTGGTCAGTTGTCCGGCGATGCCCTGGTAGAGGCCGATGAAATCACTATTGACCAGCACGAGGCGGTCATCGGCATGGTTCATGGTGTAGAGGATCTGTTCCGGTGACAGTCGCACGTTGATGGTGTGCACCACCGCGCCGATCATTGGGATGGCGAACATGCACTCCAGGTAACGGTGGCTGTCCCAGTCCATAACCGCCACCGTGTCACCGGCCTTGACGCCGGCTGCGGTCAGCACGTTGGCAAGCCGAGCGATGCGCTCGCCCAATTGCGGATAGGTGAGGCGGATCTGGTCGCGGTAGACGATCTCGCGGGTCTTTTCATAGCGGCTGCCGGACATCAGCAGGCGTTTGATCAGCAGCGGAAATTCGTAGGCGCCCTCGGCGGGCTTGATGATGCGCGTCTGCAACATGGGTATCCCTTTTCTGTAATGCGGGCCGGACAGCTCTGGGATCCACTCTAGATCGGTGACGCGCCGGTCAAATCAGCCGAAGGAATGATTTGCCGCGCAAAGGTATGAGCGGCGATGCCGGCGTTGACGAACGGCACCGGTGAGCCAGACACTGCCCAGGTTGGATCGCGCCCCCTGTAGGAGCGGGTTTACCCGCGAATCAGGCAACGCGGTGCATGGCACGGGCTTCGCCCGTGTTCGCGGGTAAACCCGCTCCTACAGAGTCCCGCCGACCAAACCCACCGCGGCGACCGAACCACTCCCACATCGGAGACCCCATGCCCAATCCACGTCGCGCCGTGTTTCTCGACCACCCTTCCCTGGACCTCGGTGACCTCGACCTTTCCCCACTGCAAGGTCAGTTCGATGAACTTCAGTTGTTCGCCACTACCCGTCCCGAGCAAGTGGCCGAACGCCTGCGGGGCGCCGTGGCGGTGATCAGCAACAAGGTGATGCTCGACGCCGCCAGCCTGGCCGCCAACCCTCAGCTCAAGCTGATCCTGGTCGCCGCCACCGGCACCAACAACGTCGATCTGGCCGCCGCCCGCGCTCAAGGCATCACCGTGTGCAACTGCCAGGGCTACGGCACGCCGTCGGTGGCCCAGCACACCCTGGCCCTGCTGCTGGCCCTGGCCACGCGCCTGTGTGATTACCACCAGGCCGTGGCCAGGGGTGCATGGGCCAAGGCCAGCCAGTTCTGCCTGCTGGATTTCCCCATCGTCGAACTCGAAGGCAAGACCCTCGGCCTGCTCGGCCATGGCGAGCTGGGTGGTGCGGTGGCGCGGCTGGCCGAGGCGTTCGGCATGCGCGTGCTCAGCGGGCAGATCCCTGGGCGCCCGGCCCGCGATGATCGGCTGCCACTCGATGAACTGTTGCCTCAGGTCGACGCCCTGACCCTGCACTGCCCGCTCAACGATCGCACCCGGCACATGATCGGCGCCCGCGAACTGGCCCTGCTCAAGCCCGGTACACTGGTAGTCAACACCGCCCGTGGCGGGCTGATCGATGAACAGGCCCTGGCCGATGCCCTGCGCAGCGGTCACCTGGGCGGCGCGGCAACCGATGTGCTCAGTGTCGAGCCGCCGGTCAATGGCAACCCGTTGCTGGCGGCGGATATTCCCCGCCTGATCGTGACCCCGCACAGCGCCTGGGGCGCGGTGGAGTCACGCCAGCGCATCGTCGGCCAGCTCGCCGAAAACGCCCAGGCATTCTTTGCCGGGCAACCGCGGCGAGTGGTCGGCTGAGCCGGCGAAGGCTCTGGTACACTGCGCGACTTTTTCCAGGAGGCGCCGTTTATGGACCCGCGCAGTGAAGTAATGCTCCGCCAGGCGGAGCTGTTCCAGGGGCCGCTGCTGATCGCCGGCGCCCCCGCCGATGGCCTGCTCGGCCAATTGCCCAAGGCCCACAGCTGGACTTGGCACGCAGGCGACCAGGCTCTGCTTGAAAGCCGTTTCGGCGGCCGCTGCCACCATGGTGTGAGCGTGCCCGAAGTGGCTTTCGACGCGGCTATCCTGTTCCTGCCCAAGTCCCGTGAACTGGCCGCCTACCTGCTCAACGCCCTGGCCGCGCGCCTGGCCGGGCGCGAGCTGTACCTGGTCGGTGAGAAACGCGGCGGCATCGAGGGCGCGGCGAAACAGCTGCAGGCGTTCGGCAAGCCTCGCAAGCTCGACAGCGCGCGCCACTGCCAGCTGTGGCAGGTGACCGTAGACAACGCCCCCGAGGCCAAGCCGCTGGAGAGCCTGGCCGAGCGCTTCGAGCTGCCCCTGGAAGATGGCCCCTTGCAGGTGGTCAGCCTGCCAGGCGTGTTCAGCCATGGGCGCCTGGACAAAGGCACCGCCCTGCTATTGGAACACCTCGACGGTTTGCCCAGTGGGCATGTCCTCGACTTCGGTTGTGGTGCCGGCGTGTTGGGCGCAACGATCAAGCGCCGTTACCCACAGAGCCGGGTCACCCTGCTGGATGTCGATGCCTTTGCCGTCGCCGCCAGCCGCCTGACCCTGACAGCCAATGGTCTGGAAGGCGACGTGATCAGCGGTGATGGTATCGACGCCGCACCGGGTGAACTGGACCTGATCCTGAGCAATCCGCCATTCCACACCGGGGTGCACACCGATTACCAAGCTTCGGAAAACCTGCTGAAAAAATCCGGTGAACATCTGCGAAAAGGTGGCGAAATTCGCCTGGTAGCCAACAGCTTCCTGCGCTATCAGCCGCTCATCGAGGGCGCCTTGGGCAACTGCGAAATCCGCGCCGAGGCACAGGGCTTTCGCATCTACCGGGCGACACGCGGGTAAAAACAGGGCTTGCCGAAACCGCCCGGCGTAGGCAGAATCCGCTCCGTCCTAGGGGAGTAGTCTCCCGCGAGCCCCTCGCTCGCCCGGTACGCGTCAACACACTTGGCCCACAGGCCATGGCGCGTGCGACCCACGATCTGCGCAGACAGGTCCAGGGTTTGACAAGACCTATGACACGCACACCTTACCCGGGGCGGGGAGGTCGTACGTGTCATAGCCGTGTCGACCCGCCCCCGTAGGAATCCTGATGCTGGAATCTCTGCTCGTTCCCACCGCCATCGTTGCCCTCGCCGAAATCGGCGACAAGACGCAACTGCTCGCGCTCATCCTCGCTGCTCGCTTTCGCAAACCCTGGCCGATCATCGCCGGCATCATCGCCGCCACCCTGGCCAACCACGCCGCCGCGGGCGCCGTGGGTGCCTGGGTCAGCAGCTTCTTTACCGAATCCGTGCTGCACTGGATCCTCGCCGCGAGCTTCACCGCCACCGCGCTGTGGACCCTGGTGCCGGACAAGATGGACGATGACGAAACCAGCAACGCACGCCGCTTCGGGCCGTTCCTGACCACGTTGATCGCCTTCTTCCTGGCCGAGATCGGCGACAAGACCCAGGTCGCCACGGTGATGCTGGCGGCACAGTACCCGCACCTGATCATGGTGATCATCGGTACCACCCTGGGCATGCTGATTGCCAACGTGCCGGTGGTGCTGGCGGGCAACTTCGCCGCAGAGAAACTGCCGTTGACGCTGATCCGTCGACTGGCGGCGGCGGCGTTCTTCGTGCTGGCCGTCGTCGCAGTGTATTCGGCGATGAAGACCAGCGGCTGGATAGGCTGAGGATCCTGTAGGAGCCAGCCTTGCTGGCGAACCAGGCGCCGCGGTGCATGGCACTGGCGTTGCCGGTGTTCGCCGGCAACGCCGGCTCCTACAGGGAGGCGCGGTGACTTACTTCTTGGCGGCTTGATACAGCGGCATCACCTTCGGAATCGCCGCTTGCAACGAGGCGATCCGGCTGCTCGACGCCGGGTGGGTGCTCATGAACTCAGGCGGCGCGCCTTCGGACGCCTTGCTCATCTTGTTCCAGAGGGTGATCGCGGCGTTCGGGTCGTAGCCAGCGCGGGCCGACAGCTCCAGGCCGATCAGGTCGGCTTCGTTCTCATTGGCGCGGCTGTTGGGCAGGGTCATGGCGTAGTTCACCACGGTATCGGCCAGCGCCATGCTGTCCTGGCCCAGGCCGAGGAACGCACCCGCGCCCTGGCGGGCCATTTCCACGCCATAGGCCTTGGACATCGCTTCACGGCCATGCTCGCGCAGGGCGTGGGCAATCTCATGGCCCATGACCGCGGCGATCTCGGCGTCAGTCAGCTTGAGCTGATCGATCAGGCCGGTATAGACGATGATCTTGCCGCCCGGGCCGCAGTTGGCGTTCAGTTCGTCGCTCTTGATGACGTTGACTTCCCATTTCCACTGCGCGGCATCCGGCCGGAACTGTGGCGCCTGGGCAATCAGGCGATCGGCGATGGCCTGCACGCGCTTGGCGTCGGCACTGCTTTTATCCAGGACGCCCTTGCTCGACGCCTCACCGAGGGTCTGCTGATAGGACTGGGCGTACATCTGGTTGACCTCATCGGTCGAGAGCATGCTGAACATGTACTGCTTGCGCTCGACGCCCACGGCACCGCCACTGGTGGTATTGACCGCCTGGCAGCCGCCCAGCAGGACGCTGGCGCTCAACATGCTGACAACGAATGACTTACGCATTTGAAACACTCCCTTTTTACGTGCCGCGTATCCTAGGCCTAGTCGCCTGGCCCCGCCAGAGCCGCAGGGAAGATTTATCCACACCCCTCATGCTTTCGTATTAGCCCGCCGATAACCCTGGGACACGACCTCCTTGCGCGCGGAGCCTTCCATGAAGTTCAAGTCGATCCAGTTTTCCGTGGCCGCCCTGGCCGGTGCCATCGTACTGAGCATTGTCGCCGCCCTGGTGCTCTATGCCGTGTACTCCGGCGAACGCACCCAGGCGCTGGTACAGCAGCGCACCCAGCAACAGTTCGAAAGTGTGATCGAACAGCGCCTGTCGGCGCTGGCCCGCACCCAGGTCAGTGAGATCCAGCGCGGCCTGGAAGCACCGTTGTCGATCGCCCGCGGCCTGGCCACCGGCAACGCGATGATCGGCATGCAAGGCGCCGACGGCCGGCCACTGATGCGGGTCGACCGCGAACACCTGATCAACCAGCTCAAGCGCACCGTCGAGGCCAACCCGAGCGTGCTCGGTGCCTACCTGGGCTGGGAGCCGAACGCCCTCGACCACGACGACGCCCGCTATGTCGGCAGCAGCATGGTCGGCATCGACAGCGCCAGCGGCCGCTTCCTGCCCTGGTGGTTCCGCAACGGCGATGGCAGCCTCGGCCAGGACAAGCTGGCCGACGTCGACGACCGCACCGTGCTGGCTACTGGCGTGCGCGCCAGCGAGTACTACCTGTGCCCGAAAGAGTCGAAGAAGGCCTGCGTGATCGACCCAGCCCCTTATAAAGTGGGCGACAAGATGGTCATGCTCGCCTCCTTCGTCGAACCCATCATGGTCGACGGCCAGTTCAAGGGCATGGCCGGTGCCGACCTGTCGGTGAACTTCATCCAGGACCTGCTCAATGCCGCCGATCGCCAGCTCTACAATGGCGCCGGCGAACTGGCCCTGGTGTCGAGCAACGGCCGCCTGGTGGCCTACACCCGCGACCCGGCCAAGTTCGGCGAAAAGGCCAGCGACGTGCTGGATGCCGATGAAGCAAGCACCCTCAAGAACCTCGTCGGCGAAGACCTGCACTACAAGGTCGAGACTGCCAAGGACCGCATCGAGCTGTACCTGCCGTTCAAGGTGGCCAGCACCGACGCCCGCTGGACCCTGCTGCTGGAGCTGCCGCTCAGTACCGTCATGGCCGACGTCAACCAGTTGCAGAAAGACCTGGCCGAACAGCGCCGCACCGATATCGCCGGCATGACCGTGGTCGGCCTGGGCATCGCCGCGCTGGGGTTGCTGGTGATCTGGCTGCTGGCGCACGGCATCGCCCGGCCGCTCAAGCAGATGGTCGCCATGCTCGACGATATCGCCCAGGGCGAGGGTGACCTGACCCGCCGCCTGCAAAGCGACCGCGCCGACGAGCTGGGTGCCATCGCCAAGGGCTTCAACACCTTCCTGGCCAAGTTGCAGACGATGATCAGCCAGGTGGTCAGTTCGGTGCAGAAGGTCAGCGACTCGTCGGAGCACACTGCCGACATCGCCATCCGCACCAACCAGGGCGTGCACAAGCAGATGGCCGAGATCGACCAGGTGGCCACCGCCGTACACGAAATGACCGCCACCGCCCAGGATGTGGCGCGCAACGCCACCCAGGCTGCCCAGGCCGCCAGCGACGCCGACCGCGCCGCCAACGAAGGCCTGGATATCGTGCGCGGCACCTCGCACTCGATCAGTGCCCTGGCCACCGAAATCGGCCGTGCCGTCACCGTGGTCCAGGACCTGGCCCGCGACAGCGAGAACATCAACGCCATCCTGGTGGCCATCCGCGCCATCGCCGAGCAGACCAACCTGCTGGCGCTGAACGCGGCCATCGAGGCCGCCCGGGCCGGCGAGCAAGGCCGCGGTTTCGCGGTGGTCGCCGACGAGGTGCGCAACCTGGCGCAGAAAACCCAGCAGGCCACCGAAGAAATCCAGCAGATGATCCAGCAGTTGCAGCAAGGCACGCGGGAAGTGGTCAGGGTGATGGAGGAAAGCCAGGGCAAGACCGATGTCAGCGTGCAGCAGGCCAGCCGCGCCGCCGAATCGCTGGAGAGCATCACCCAGGCGGTATCGGTGATCAACGACATGAACACCCAGATCGCCAGCGCCGCCGAGGAGCAGAGCGCGGTGGCCGAGGACATCAACCGCAACGTGATCAACATCGGCCAGGTAGCCGGCGAGGTGGCCGGTGGCGCCGACGAGTCGAGCCAGGCCAGCGCCGAGCTGACCAAGCTGGCAGAGCAGCAACGGCGCCTGATCAATCAGTTCAGGGTCTGAAATGCAGCAGACCTGTAGGAGCGGCTTTAGCCGCGAACACCGGCAATGCCGGTGCCAGGCACCGCGTTTGTATCGCGGCTAAAGCCGCTCCTACAGCTCAAGCGGGCGTCAGGCACTCCGGCCCATTGAGCTTCGGATCATTGACGAAATATGCCAACGCCCTTTCGCGCAAAGCGGTCGGTGGCTTGGCCAGCAACTCGTGCAGCCGCGCCAGCGACGTCTGCGGATCCAGCCAGATCGCCTGCTCGGCTTCGTCCAGGATCAACGGCCGACGCTGGTTCATCGCCGCTTGCGTCACCACGGCACAACTCAGCCACGCCTGCTCCTGCACCGGATAGACTTCCCACACCGCCGCGAAGAACAGCGAAGCCCCCTCCCCCGGCGTCACCCAGTACGGGCGTTTGCGCGCCGTACCGCGCCATTCGTAGAAACCGTTGGCCGGCATCAGGCAACGCCGCTGGCGCAGCGCTTCGCGGAACATGGGTTGCTCGGCGAGGGTTTCGGCGCGGGCCTGGGCCGGGGTGCGCGACAGGTCGGTCAGCCAGGCCGGGGTGAGCCCCCAGCGGGCGCTGGCCAGTTGCGCCTGGCCATCGAGCTGACGCTGGATCAGCACCGAGGCACCGGGCGAGATGTTCCATTGGGCCTGCTGGCTCGAAGGGAAGCCAGGCAGGCCGGCGAAGGCCTGGGTCCAGCGAAACAGGGCGTAGCGTCCACACATGGGCGATTTCAGAACCTAGCAGATCAGGGTACCGGGATAACTCTCCGGCGCTTCGCCGACAAGCGGCTGGGCAGTATTGTACGCGTCGATCAACTGTCGCGCGTAACCGGCTTGCTCATCGGGTACCGCCAGGCCCAGCAGCCCCTGCACCGGCAGCTCGCCCACAGCGCCCATCAGGTCGCGCCCGACCAGGTGCACCTCGATGCCTTCGCTGGCCAGCATGCCGACCAGCATCTGCGCCTCCAGCAGGTTTTCCGGGTCATAGATTCGCTGCATCAGTCGTTCTCGCCATAGACGTCCAGCATCCATTCCTCGCCATGCACCTGCAACACGAAACGGATGGGCTTGCAGCAGACCTGGCAGTCCTCGATGTACTCCTGATCGCCAGCCGACAAGTCCACAGTCGTCTCGACTTCTTCACCGCAATAGGGACAATCGTAGATCGCAGTTTCCAGCATCGCGGCCTCCCGAGTGACTTGTGCGTATAATTGCCGGTCTGTTTACAGGGCCTGCGTGTGTCCGAGCCGTTTTTCGGGCCCCACCCCTACCTTATTACCCTAGCCGTTTCCAACAAGAGAGCATGATGGGCGAATTCGATGCCATCCGACCGTACGACGACGCTGAGGTCCCTGCCGTTCTGGCGCGCCTGCTCAGCGACCCGGCATTCCTCGATATCCTCACCCACTTCCGCTTCCCGCGCGCTGCGGGCGCCTTCGGCTGGCTGCTCAAACCGCTGATCGCCCGGCGCCTGCGCCAGGAGTTCGCGGGCGTGCAGTGCGTCGCCACGCTGCAGGATAAAGTCGAGTACTACGTCGACCGGACCATCGACCGCGCCACCGACGGTGTCACCTACACCGGCGTCGAACAGCTCAAGTCCGGCACTGCCTACCTGTTCCTGGCCAACCACCGCGACATCGTCATGGACCCGGCCTTCGTCAATTACGCGGTGTACCACGCCGGCCTTCCCACGCCGCGGATCGCCATCGGCGACAACCTGCTGCAGAAGCCGTTCGTCAGCGACATGATGCGCCTGAACAAGAGCTTCATCGTGCACCGCTCGATCAGCGGCCGCCGCGAGAAACTGGCGGCCTACCAGCTGCTGTCGGCCTACATCAACCACTCGATCCGCAACGACTGCGCGTCGATCTGGATCGCCCAGGCCGAAGGCCGCGCCAAGGACGGTGACGACCGCACCGACTCGGCCATTCTCAAAATGTTCCACATGAGCCGCAAGGACGAGCCGTTCGGCGCGGTGATCCAGAGCCTGAACCTGATTCCGGTGTCAATCAGCTACGAATACGACCCCTGCGACCAGGCCAAGGCCCGCGAGCTGTACATCCGCGCCACCACTGGCACCTACAAGAAGGCGCCGGGCGAGGATGACAACAGCATCGCCCAGGGCATCACCGGCTACAAAGGCCGGGTGCACATCAACTTCGCGCCCCCGGTGACCGAGTACCACGAGGACACCAAGCAACTGGCGCAGGCCATTGATCGGCAGATTCTCGGCGGCTACCGGCTGTTCCCGGTGCACTACCTGGCCTATGCGATGTGGGCGGAGAAGGACGCGGCGCTGGAAGTGCCGGGCGCCGAGACGCTGTTCCCGGCCGACGAGCTGGCCAAGGCGAAAGAAGAGTGGCAGCGCCGGTTGGACGCCTGCCCGGTGGAGCATCAACCGTATCTGGTACAGCAGTACGCGACGCCGGTGCGCAATCAGTACCAGGTCAGGCAGCAGGCCACCGTGGCCTGATCACTGGCTCCTGTAGGAGCCAGCCTTGCTGGCGAATGCCGCTCATCATCAGTGGTGAATGGAGGATTCGCCAGCAAAGCTGGCTCCTACAGGGTGCGTTACGTTCAGATCCAGGTGCTGAACCAGGACAACAGCAACGCCATCGCCAGGCACGAGAACCCGAGAATGTAGTAGTAGCGCGGCACGCGCAGGTCGAAGGCATCCACCAGCCCTTCATCCACCGCCAGGCTTTCGCGGGCCATGCTCGCCCGGCGCCGGGCGCTGTGCAGCAACAGGCCGCCCGGGCAGGTGACCAGCAGGGCCAACAGGTTGATCAGCTTGGCGGGATGGGCGGCCAGGAAGCCCCAGAGCACTTGCAACGACATTGCACGACCTCGGTATCACGACGGCAAAGTCCGGCATTCTACCCAAGCTCGTCGACACTGCCCCGACTTTGCGACCAACTGCGGTAAATTTCATCTGTCACACGCTCGTCATCAGGACAGGCCACCCTGTCGGCCTTCAACCGAACCGGAGCTTGTCATGCTGCACGCCGAAAACCAGGACCGCCTCTACCTCGTGGCCCAGAGCGACGAACAGCAGGCGCTGATCGACGGCTTCGCCATCAATGTCCAGGACCGCCAGTGGCTGGTCTACTGCGCGCTGGGTGGCCATGCCCACCATGACCTGCCGGAGGTCGATACGCAGACCGGCATCAGCCTGCTGGACTTCAACGTACTGGCCGCCTGATCCGTGTTGCATTCTTCGCCGGCAAAGCCGGCTCCTACAGGTGTGGCGCCCGCCTCAAGAGCAGCGCCACACCTGTAGGAGCCGGCTTTGCCGGCGAATGGGTCGGTACAGGCAACAAAAAACCCGCCGCCTGATCGCAGGCGGCGGGTTTTCTTCATTACAGCAGCCTTACTCGCCCAGCACCTGACCGACGGTCGGGTCCTTGAACAGGCGGGTCAGGGCATCGCTGAGCACGTCGCTGACCAGCTTGGTGTTGGTTTCCTGGTTCGGCGCCATGCCGAAGCGCTGGTCCAGCGAGGCACCATAACGGCCGCTGTAGCGGCGGTTGGCGTTCGACACGTCGGCGCGGAAGGTGGCGCCGATGGTCGCCTCGGTCACGTACATCTTGTCCTTGGGCGACTGGTACTTCAGCTCAGCCAGCGTCACGGTCAGCTGTGGCGCGTTGTAGGCGTTGGGTGTCGGGGTGAAGCCGAGCAGGCGCACCGCCGCCTCGGCCTGGGCCTGCAGCTTGGGCACGACATCGTTGCCATTGACGGTAATGGTGCTGGTCTCGGGGTACATGCCACCCCGGGTGCCCAGCGATTGCGAGGCACGCCCGTCGACCACCTTGACCACCACCGGCTGGCCGTGGCCGACCGGGGCCAACTGTTGCGTTAGCTTGGGTTGCGGGCTGAGTTGTTGCGGGCTGTGGGCACAACCGGCCAGGCTCAGGCTGGCTACCGCGAACAAACCGACCAACAGACGTTGCAACATGCGCGTTTCTCCAGAAAAAGCGGCAAAGGCCCACAGTATACCTAGCGGCAAGCTATAAGCGGCAAGCGGCAAGCAAAAGCGCTCCGCCCACCTGACTGGGCTCGTCCCGTCGTTCGAAGCACAAGGCTGTTTCGGCGCTGTCACATTGGTTTCATGGCCCGCGCGCTATGCTCGCGCCAGCCCGAACACACAGGACCATCCGCCATGACCTCGCTCTGGAACCTGCTCCTGCAACGCCCACGCCACGCCACCTACGCCCGTCTCGACAGCGACGGCATCTGCCTGGGTTTCAAGCAGTGCAGCCTGCCACCCACGGGCAGCGGCTGGGTTCAGGTCAACGAGGCGCATCTGGGCTGGCTGGGCCAACCGCTGCCGGCCAGCGCCCGCCTTTGCACCCCTGCAAGGCGTCGTTGGCAGCAACGCACCCTGTCTGCCTGACAAACGCTGCAATAAAAACCCAAGAAGCATGACCTTTCTGCCCGCGACCTCGTTATAATCTCCCCCCGATTATAAGGACGTCTCCTGATCGGGCCCCGCATTCGCCGATTGACCCCGGCACCCTCGACGCTTCGCCCACAGAGAGCCTTCCACTCAGGTCTTGCATTGGCTGTCGTGCCTGCTGTTTCCGGCCTTCTGCTTCGCATGAACCTGCGGGTTGCCATCGCGCAGTCCACTTTTGAGGTTCACGACTCCAAAAGAGCGTGAAAAAAACGGTTTTTCACAACTTCACGAGAGTGTGGCGAGCAAATGAACAGTCTGGCATGTGTAAAAGCGGCAGATGATTCACAAACAGCCCTGAGCAGACGGCGCAAGTGCTCCTGCAGGATAGGAGCCTGAGGCCGATCCATAACGCACGACGGGCCCCTTGACCATAAGTCGAATTGCCGCACCCGTGGCAAACGGCGTTCAATACCTGAACACCCAAGACTGATTGGCGGTGTCCGCTGGAGTTGCAAGAACTGCGAAGAGTCGGACATGGCGATCCTGGCGACCCCAGGGTTCCTATGCTGTCAATTAGGTGCTGTAGATTGTGGAGACGCGTTAAATGGCGCAGAACGAATCGGTTGATGTGGTACTGGTAGGCGCGGGCATCATGAGTGCCACCCTGGCCGTACTGCTCAAGGAGCTCGACCCGTCGATCAAGCTGGAGGTCGTCGAGGCGATGGACTCCGGGGCCGCGGAGAGTTCCAACCCCTGGAACAACGCCGGTACCGGCCATGCCGGCCTGTGCGAGCTGAACTATACCCCGCAGGCCGCCGATGGCAGCATCGACATCAAGAAGGCCGTGCACATCAACACCCAGTTCGAGGTGTCGCGCCAGTTCTGGGCGTACCTCAGCAAAAAGGGCGGCTTCGGTTCGCCGCGCGCCTTCATCAACCCGGTGCCGCACCTGAGCTACGTCGAGGGTGACAAGGGTATTGCCTTCCTCAAGAAGCGCTTCGAGCTGCTCAAGCAGCACCACGCCTTCGCGGACATGGAATACACCGAAGACAAGGCCGTGATGAACGAGTGGATGCCGCTGATGATGCCCGGCCGCCCGGCCGACCAGCGCATCGCCGCCACCCGCGTGATGAAAGGCACCGACGTCAACTTCGGCGCCCTGACCAACAAGTTGCTCAAGCAACTGGGCAACAGCCCGGATGCCCAGGTCAAGTACAGCAAGAAAGTCGTCGGCCTGCGCCGCAACGGCAGCGGCTGGACCGTGAGCATCAAGGACGTCAACAGCGGCGGCAGCCGTGAAGTCGACGCCCGCTTCGTCTTCCTCGGTGCCGGCGGTGCCGCCCTGCCCCTGCTGCAACTGTCCGGCATCCCGGAGAGCAAGGGCTTCGGTGGCTTCCCGGTCAGCGGCCAGTGGCTGCGTTGCGACAACCCGGAAATCGTCAAGCAGCACCAGGCCAAGGTCTACAGCCAGGCTGCGGTCGGCGCGCCACCGATGTCGGTGCCGCACTTGGATACCCGCGTGGTCGATGGCAACACGTCGCTGCTGTTCGGCCCTTACGCCGGCTTCACCACCAAGTTCCTCAAGCACGGCTCGCTCATGGACCTGCCGCTGTCGGTGCGCATGGGCAACATCGGCCCGATGCTGGCCGTGGCCCGCGACAACATGGACCTGACCAAATACCTGGTCAGCGAAGTGATGCAATCGATGGAACAGCGCCTGGAATCGCTGCGCCGCTTCTACCCGCAAGCGAAAGCCGAGGACTGGCGCCTGGAAGTGGCCGGCCAACGCGTGCAGATCATCAAGAAAGACCCGAAGAAAGGCGGCATCCTGCAGTTCGGTACCGAGCTGGTGGCGGCCGAAGACGGCAGCCTGGCCGCATTGCTCGGCGCTTCGCCTGGCGCCTCGGTGACCGTGTCGATCATGCTCGAGCTGATCGAGCGCTGCTTCCCCGAGCAGGCCAAGGGCGCCTGGGCCGCCAAGCTCAAGGAGATCTTCCCGGCTCGCGAGAAGGTCCTGGCCACCGACGCCGCCCTGTACCACAAGATCAGCGCCGACAACGACGTGGCGCTGGAGCTGGTGGACAGCAGCCCGGCCAAGCAGCATTACGCCTGAACCGGCTGAAACGAAAAAACGCCCCTCGGGGCGTTTTTTTGTGCCTGTACCCCAACCCCGCATTTCCTTTGTAGGAGCGGCCTTGTGCCGCGAAAGGGCTGCGAAGCAGCCCCAGCGATGTTGAGGCAAGGCATCAATCCGGGGCCGCTTCGCGACCCTTTCGCGGCACAAGGCCGCTCCTACAGGAAAGGTCGAACGAGCGGAGTCAACCGCGGGCGTTGTCGATGATCTCGATGTACTCCGGCGCATTGCGCTGGTCGGCGATCGCCTCGACGAAGGTCTTGCCGTGCTCGTCCTTGCCATCCAGGTCATAACCCGCCTCGACAAAGAACCCCACATAGCGTTCGAAGTCGTCGACACGCAGGCCGCGATAGCCTTTGATCAACTTGTGATGCGATGGCGAGGTCAGGCCATCGGCCGGCTCGAACTGCAGGAACGACTTGATGTACTCGTCGCTGATCTCGTCACCAATCACTTGTTTCTTGTCTTTGCGCATCGCCGACTCCAACTGGACCATCACGAAAATTCGAAGGTCGGCAGTTTACCCCCCGAAACCTGCGAGCCTCAACGCGTACGTACGGTACCGGTGTGCAAGTCGGCCCAGATGTGGCCGTTGGCGTAGGTGAGGAACTGCACATACAGGGTTTCGTTGCGCAGCAGGTCCATGATCACCCGGTAGTCCGCCATCGGGTAGTTGAGGGTCAGGGTGCGGCTGTTGTCGTCATAAACCGGCTTTTTCAGGCTCTTGCCACCTTCTGCGTCGAAGTTGATCAGCACCTGGCCGATGGTCGAGCCTTTGCTCAAGGGTTTGCCCTTGAGGCGCATCTGCAGGGAGGACGTGATCGGGATGGGTTGCTGATCGGACTGGCGCTGGGTACCCACCACCACGGTGTAGTCGGTGACCTGCAACAACTGCTGGCTGGTCGGTGCTTCCTGGCGCAGGGAAAGGTCGTCGGGGGGGAGGAACTGGCTGTGCAGCGGGGCGGCCGCGAGCGGGAGGCTCACCGCCAGCAGGAGGGGGACGATTGCACGCATGTGAGGCTCCTTGGTATGAGCAGGCACTCTACGCACGGCCCCTGCCGCGGGGCAAGCCCGCTCCCACGATGAGGAAGCAGGTTTGCCCCGCGATGGGTCGCAAGCTCAATCGAACTGCGCGCGCATCCAGGCGTGGTATTCGGCAACGCCCGCTTCGCCTTCACGCGGCGCCCAGTGGGCATGCTCGCCCTCGCCCACCGGCCGATACGGGCCAGCCTTGCATTCGAACATGACGCTGTCCGCTTCCAGTACCACCAGGCCGTGATAAGTGCCAGGTGCCAGGTCGACCCCCAGGCAATCTCCGCCAGCCTGCAGGACGCGCTTGTCGGTCACCGCCCCTTGCTCGTCGAAGATCAGCAGCCCCAACCGCCCCTTGAGCACGATAAGTGCCTCGGCCTTGTCATCGTTCAAGTGACGGTGCGGCGGAATATAAGTGTTGGGCTGCAGCCCGACAGCCATGCGGTGGCAAGGCTCTTCCATCTCGTGGAAGTTGTGGTGCTGGCGACCACGCGGGCTGTCGGCGGCCTTGAGCGCCAGCGCAGTGAACAACGACTGATCGAGGAACGCAGGCTGGCGCATGATCACAACCCCTTGACCGCGAAAAGGCCATTAGCGTTACGCCAATAACCCTTGTAGTCCATGCCGTAACCGAAGACATAGCGGTCAACGCACGACAAGCCGGTGTAGGTGGCCTTGAGGTCGGGGCTGGCCTTGCGATCGTGGTCCTTGTCGATCAGCACGGCAGTGTGCACCGCGCGGGCGCCGGCGTGCTTGCAGAACTCGATGATGGCGCTGAGGGTGTGGCCTTCGTCGAGGATGTCGTCGACGATCAGCACGTCGCGGTCGATGAACGACACTTCCGGCTTGGCCTTCCAGAACAGCTCGCCACCACTGGTGGTGTTGCGGTAGCGGGTGGCGTGCAGGTAGGAGGCTTCCAGCGGGAACTGCAGGTGGGTGAGCAACTTGCCGGAGAAGATCAGGCCGCCGTTCATCACGCAGAAGACCACCGGGTTCTTGTCGTGCAGGTCCTTGCAGATCTGTTTGCCGACCTCGGCGATGGCGGCCTCGACCTCGGCTTCGTTGTACAGGCAATCAGCCTCGCGCATCACTTGACGGATATGCTCGAGATCGGCGGACATGGCGCTCTCCAGGGGGTGCGTTTTGGAAAAGCGGGCAAAGGTACGCATCCGCTCGTCCCAGATCAAGCCTTTATGGACTAACGTGCACAATGACTGCACGACATCAGGGACTGAATAGATTAACCTAGCGCGGTTTTTTTGCCCGCCTCCCGGAGCCCTCCCCCCATGCCTACTCGTGAGATCCGCCATCCGCTGATCCGCCATAAGCTCGGCCTGATGCGCCGTGCCGATATCAGCACCAAGAATTTTCGCGAACTCGCCCAGGAAGTCGGCGCCCTCCTGACCTACGAAGCCACCCAGGACCTGCCCCTCGAAACCTACGAGATCGACGGCTGGTGCGGCAAGGTACAGGTCGAGAAAATCGCCGGCAAGAAGATCACCGTGGTACCGATCCTGCGTGCCGGCATCGGCATGCTCGACGGCGTGCTCAGCCTGATCCCGAGCGCCAAGGTCAGCGCCGTGGGCGTTGCCCGCAACGAAGAAACCCTGGAAGCCCACACCTACCTGGAAAAGCTCGCGCCGGACATCAACCAGCGCCTGGCCCTGATCATCGACCCGATGCTGGCCACCGGCGGCTCGATGGTCGCCACCATCGACCTGCTGAAAAAGGCCGGCTGCAAGGAAATCCGCGCCATGGTGCTGGTAGCCGCCCCCGAAGGCATCGAAGTGGTGGAAAAAGCCCACCCGGACGTGCAGATCTACACCGCGTCGATCGACCAGCGCCTGAATGAGCACGGCTACATCGTCCCCGGCCTGGGCGATGCCGGCGACAAGATCTTCGGCACCAAGCAGAAGGACGCCTGATCATGCAGGACGGCTTCAACGACCCGCTTTGGCGCCAGGTCGTCTCGGGCGCGCAGATGCTCTTCGTGGCATTTGGCGCGCTAGTGCTGATGCCGCTGATCACCGGCCTCGACCCCAACGTGGCGCTGTTCACCGCCGGCCTCGGCACCTTGCTGTTCCAGCTGGTGACCGGCCGCCAGGTCCCGGTGTTCCTCGCTTCGAGCTTCGCCTTCATCACCCCGATCATCCTCGCCAAGGGCCAGTTCGGCCTGGCCGCGACCATGGGCGGGGTGATGGCCGCCGGCTTCGTCTACACCTTCATGGGCCTGATGGTGAAGATCAAGGGCACCGGTTTCATCGACCGCATGCTGCCGCCTGTCGTGATCGGCCCGGTGATCATCTCGATCGGCCTGGCCATGGCGCCGATCGCCGCCAACATGGCCATGGGCAAGGCGGGAGACGGCAGCGTGCTGATGCCGTACAAGACCGCGATGATGATCTCGATGCCGGCGCTGCTGACCACGCTGGTTGTGGCGGTATTCGGCAAGGGCATCTTCCGCCTGGTGCCGATCATTTCGGGCGTGCTGGTGGGCTTTGCCCTGTCGTTCGCCTTTGGCGTGGTCGACACCGCCAGGATCGCCGCCGCACCGTGGCTGGAACTGCCCAAGTTCACCGCACCGGAGTTCAACTGGCAGGCGATCCTGTTCATCGTTCCGGTGGCCCTGGCTCCGGCGATCGAACATATCGGCGGCGTGATCGCGGTCGGCAGCGTGACCGGCCGCGACTACCTGAAGAAACCCGGCCTGCACCGCACCCTGCTGGGTGATGGCCTGGCCACCACCGCGGCCGGCCTGTTCGGTGGCCCGCCCAACACCACCTACGCCGAAGTGACCGGCGCGGTGATGCTGACCAAGAACTACAACCCGAAGATCATGACCTGGGCGGCGGTGTTCGCCATCACCCTGGCCTTCATCGGCAAGTTCGGCGCGCTGCTGCAGAGCATTCCGGTACCGGTGATGGGCGGCATTCTCTGCCTGCTGTTCGGCTCGATCGCGGCGGTGGGCATGAACACCATGATCCGCCACAAGATCGACCTGGCCGAAGCGCGCAACCTGGTGATCGTCTCGGTGACCCTGGTGTTCGGTATCGGCGGCGTGCTGATCGGCAGTGGCGACGGCCCGGACGACTGGGGCCTGAAGGGTATCGCCCTGTGCGCCATCGTGGCCATTGCCCTGAACCTGATCCTGCCGGGCAACGATGGCTGGAAGAACAAGAAGCTGGATGATCAGCTGCCTTGAGCCTTCATTGAAATCCTGGGGCCGCCTTGCGGCCCCTCGATTCAAGCCAGGCGCGTTTCTCAGGCCCTCTCGCACATCCCCGCCAACACCCTCACCCACTCCGGGTGATCATTCAGGCACGGCACCAGCACCAGCTCTTTCCCGCCCGCCTCGATGAACTGCTCCTTGCCCCGATCGCCGATCTCCTCCAGCGTCTCGATGCAATCGGCGACGAACGCCGGGCACATCACCAGCAACTTCTTCACCCCTGCCTTGCCCAGTTCGTCCAGGCGCGTCTCGGTGTAGGGCTCAATCCATTTGGCGCGCCCCAGCCGCGACTGGAACGACACCGACCACTTGCCGTCGGGGATGCCCATCTTCTGCGCGAACGCCTTGGCCGTGGCCAGGCACTGGCCGCGATAGCACACCGCACGCATCTCGGCGCTGGCATCCTTGCAACAATCGGCGGCCTGGAAGTCGTGGTTGCCGGTAGGGTCGAGCTTCTTGAGATGGCGCTCAGGCAAGCCGTGGAAACTGAGCAGCAAGTGATCGTAGTCTTGCGCCAGGTACGGCCGGGCGCTGGCGGCCAACGCCTCGATGTAATCGGGGTGGTCGTAGAACGGTTGCAGGATGCGCGTCTGCAGCGGCAGTTTGCGCTCGGCGATGGTCTGCTTCGCCAGTTCCACCACCGTGGTCACCGTGCTGTCGGCGAACTGTGGATACAGTGGCGCCAGCGTCACCTTGCGTACGCCCTGGGCCGCCAGGCGCTCGAGCACGTCCGGCAGGGCCGGCTCACCGTAGCGCATGGCGATTTCCACCGGCCCATGGGGCCAGTGCTCGACCATCGCCGCTTGCAGACGGCGGGTCAGCACCACCAGTGGCGAGCCTTCGTCCCACCAGATCGAGGCGTAGGCATGGGCCGACTGTTCCGGGCGCTTGATCAGGATCAGCGACACCAGCAACCGCCGCACCGGCCAGGGCAGGTCGATCACGTACGGGTCCATGAGGAACTGGTTGAGGTAACGGCGCACATCAGCCACCGAGGTGGAGGCCGGCGAACCCAGGTTGACCAGCAGCAGGGCGTGATCGGTCATGCAGCGTCCTATGTCAGAGGCGCCTGGACAGGTCGTCCAGGGCCGATTGCAGATCGTTGAAGCGGAACGTGAAGCCTGCCGCCAGCAGGCGCACGGGGCGCGCGCGCTGGCCACCGAGCAGCAGCGTCGACAGTTCGCCCAGCCCGGCCTTGAGCAGCAACGCCGGCATCGGCATGAACGCCGGGCGGTGCAGGGCACGGCCAAGGCGCCTGGCGAACTCGCGATTGCGCACAGGCTCTGGCGCGCAGGCATTATAAGGACCGCTCGCCTCGTTGTGCCGCAAGAGAAAATCAATCAGGGCGATCTGGTCTTCTATATGGACCCAGGGCATCCATTGCCGGCCATCGCCCAACGGCCCGCCCAGCCCCAGTTTGAACGGCAGGCGCAGGCGCGACAAAAAGCCGCCGTCACTGGCCAGCACCAGCCCGGTGCGCACCAGCACCACGCGAGTCCCGAGCGCCTGCGCGCGGGAAGCGGTCTCTTCCCAGGCAATGCACAGCTGGCTGGCGAAGTCTTCCTTCACAGGTGGCGAGGCCTCGGTCAGCTCACGCTCGCCGCCATCGCCGTACCAGCCCACCGCGGAGCCCGAGATCAGCACGCCAGGGCGCTGCTCGCGGCTTTCCAGCCAGGCCAGCAACTGTTCGGTGAGGGTCACGCGGCTGGCCCACAGCAAGGTTCTACGTGCCGCCGTCCAGGGGCGATCGGCGATCGGGGCACCTGCCAGGTTGATCACCGCATCCACCGGATCGTCCTGGGCGATATCGTCCAGGCGGGCGACACCTCGTACACCCGTGCCACAGCGTTTCGGTACCTGTTCGGGGTTTCGGCTCCACACGGTCAGGCGATGGCCCTGGCCGCGCCAGAGCTGGCACAGGTGCTGGCCGATCAGGCCAGTACCGCCGGTCAGCAATATATGCATGGCTGTGTCCTCACAGTTGGCGGCCGTGGTCTATTTTTAAGATCAAGGCACTTTTTTGACCATACGCTCTCGGATAAACATAGGCGAACCTGTCCTATCGAGCGGAATAACCTTATACAAACATTGTGCATTGTACAGGTTTGCCGAGCAGCGTAGGCTGCACACAGCACGGTTCGAAGAGGCCATCATGACTGTTCCAATTGCCATCATTGGTGCCGGTATCGCCGGCCTGTCTGCCGCCCAGGCCCTGCAAAAGGCCGGGCAGACCGTCCACCTGTTCGACAAGGGCCATGGCAGCGGCGGGCGCATGGCCAGCAAGCGCAGCGAGGTTGGCGCGCTCGACCTGGGCGCCCAGTACTTCACCGCCCGTGACCGGCGCTTCGTCGAGCAGGTGCAGCAGTGGGTCGCGGCGGGGTGGGCCGCACAATGGAAGCCCCAGCTCTACAACTACCGCGATGGCGAACTCACCCCTTCCCCCGACGAGCAGATCCGCTGGGTCGGCGTGCCGCGCATGAGCGCGATCACCCGAGGCCTGCTCAAGGACGTCACGGTGAACTTCGGTTGCCGCATCGCCGAGGTGTTCCGCGGCAAGCAGTACTGGCATCTGCAGGACACCGAAGGCTGCAGCCATGGCCCGTTCAGCCGCGTGGTGATCGCCGTGCCGGCGCCCCAGGCCACGCCCCTGCTGGCCGCCACGCCCAAACTCGCGGCGGTGGCCGCCGGGGTGCAGATGGAGCCGACCTGGGCCATCGCGCTAGGCTTCGAAACGCCACTTGAAACCCCGATGCAAGGTTGCTTCGTGCAGGACAACCCGCTCGACTGGCTGGCACGCAATCGCAGCAAGCCTGGCCGTGAGGAACAGTTGGATACCTGGGTACTGCACGCCACGTCTAACTGGAGCAAGCAGCATATCGACCTGTCGAAGGAAGAGGTGATCGAGCAACTGCACGGTGAGTTCGCCGAACTGGTCGGCTGCGCGGTACCACCTCCCTCCTTCGCCGTCGCCCACCGCTGGCTGTATGCCCGCCCTGCCGGCAACCACGAATGGGGCGCCCTGGCCGATGCCGACCAAGGCCTCTACGCCTGTGGTGACTGGTGCCTGTCCGGCCGTGTCGAAGGTGCCTGGCTCAGTGGCCAGGAAGCCGCAAGGCGCTTGCTGGAACACCTGGATTAGCGGGAACGGCAAACTTATACAAAAAGTAGTACTTGTATAAGTTTGCAAATGTGCTGGAATAAACCTGTACAAAACGATCTTCCTGTACAGGTTATTCCGGAGTCCGTAATGAACCCTTCCGCTCCCAGCGGCAAACCACGCCTGGCCATCAGCGCCTGCCTGATCGGGCAGAACGTGCGCTACAACGCCGGGCACAAGCGTTCCGAGCTGTGTCGCGACCTGCTCGACGAGCATTTCGAGTGGGTGCCGGTATGCCCGGAAGTCGCCATCGGGCTCGGTGTGCCCCGCGAACCCATTCGCCTGGTGGGCGACCCGGATCATCCCGCCGTCACCGGCAGCCGCGACAACACCACTGATCTGGCTGGGCCGCTGCGTGCATACGGCGAACAGATGGCAGGCGAACTCGATGACATCTGCGGATACGTGTTCATGCAGAAATCGCCTTCATGCGGCCTGGAGCGGGTCAAGGTGTACCAGGACAATGGCCGTCCTCCCCACCAGGGCGGGCGCGGTGCCTTTGCGTCGGCGTTCTGTGCCCGGCGCCCCGACCTGCCCGTCGAAGAAGAAGGGCGCCTGCACGACCCGGTGCTGCGGGAAAACTTCATTACCCGCGTCTACGCCTACGCCGACTGGCAGGCCCTGCTGCGTGAGGGCCTGAGCCGTGGCGCACTGATCCGCTTCCACGCGCGCTACAAGTACCTGCTGATGGCCCACAACCCCCAGGCCTATCGCAGCCTGGGCCGCTTGCTGGGTAGCATGACCCGCGACGATACGCCCGAACAGCTCGGCCCACATTACTTCAGCCAATTGATGCAGGCCCTGCGCCGTTGCGCCAGCCGCGGCACCCACGGCAACGTATTGCAGCACCTGAGCGGCTACCTGCGCGATGACCTCAAGCAAGCGGACAAGCTCGAGTTGCAGCAGGTCATCGGCCAGTACCAGAAGGGCGTGGTGCCGCTGGTGGTGCCCCTGACCCTGCTCAAGCACCACCTGCGCAACCACCCGACCCCTTACCTGATGCAGCAGGCCTACCTGCAGCCCCACCCGGAAACCCTCGGACTACGCAATGCTATCTGAAGACCTGCTGCCCATCGGCGAAGTGGCGCGGCTGACCGGCGTCAACCCGGTCACCCTGCGCGCCTGGGAGCGTCGCTACGGCCTGATCAAACCCCAGCGCACGCCCAAGGGGCATCGGCTTTATCCACAGGACCAGGTGCAACGGGTGCAAGCCGTGCTGCGCTGGCTCGAACGAGGCGCGGCGGTGAGCCAGGTGCGCGAACTGCTGGACAAGGCCGCCGATCCCACGACCACTGTGCAGGGCGAATGGGGCGAGCGCATCGAACAGATGATCGGCGCCATCTCCCGCCTCGCCCAGCGCCAGCTGGACCAGTTGCTGAACCAGGCAATGGCGCTGTACCCCGCCGTGACCGTCTGCGAACGCCTGCTCCTGCCCCTGCTGGACGCGCTCGCCCAGCGCTGGCAAGCACATTTCGACGCACGCCTGGAGCAGGTGTTCTTTCACACCTGGCTGCGCAGCAAACTGGGCGCGCGGGTCTACCACGACAGCCACTCGCTGGCCGGCCCCTGCGTGCTGCTGGCCCGCACCGACGACACCCCCTTCGACGCCGAATTCTGGCTCTGTGCCTGGCTGCTGAGCAGCAGTGGCCAGCCGTTGGAGATTCTCGAATGGCCGGTCGAACCTCGGCAACTGCGCCAGGCCGTGGAGCTGCTGCAACCCCGCGCCTTGCTGCTGCACCTTGGGTGCCGCCCGGAATTGCCCGCGCTGTCGCGAGCCTTGCGGGAAATCAGTGTGAACACACTGGCAGGCGGCAGCACCATCGGCCTGTTCGAGACGCAATTGCAGGCGCTGGCATTGCCCCACCTGCAACTGTTCGACAGCCCTCAGGCAGCCCTGCGCCTGCTTCAGCAACCCTGATCGACCACCACAGGCCCGAATGCCCATGCAACTGATCTGGCTGCGCAGCGACCTGCGCATCGACGACAACACCGCACTCTCGGCCGCCAGCCAGGGCGGCCCGACCGTGGCGCTGTGGATTGCCAGCCCTGGCCAATGGCAATGCCATGACGACGCCGCCTGCAAGGTGGACTTCTGGCTGCGCAATCTGCGCCTGCTGAGCCAGGCCCTGGCAGCCTTGAACATACCCCTGCTGGTGCGCACCACCGACACCTGGCGCGAGGTACCCCAGGTACTGCTCGAAGTCTGCCGCCAGCACCAGGTCGACACCGTGCACTGGAACGAAGAGTACGGCGTCAATGAAACCCTGCGCGACAGCGCGGCTCGCGCCCTGCTGGAGCAGTCCGCAATCGCCACCCACAGGCATCTGGACCAGTTGCTGTTCAAGCCGGGCAGCGTGCTGACCCGTGGCGGCCAGTACTTCCAGGTGTTCAGCCAGTTCAAGCGCGTCTGCCTCGAACACCTGCACCGCAGCCTGCCCGCGCGGGCACAACGACCGGGACGCCAGGCCCCTCTCGACATCGCCAGCGATCCCATCCCGGAACAGATCGATGGCTTCGCCGTCCCCCCACAGTCCCTGCGCGACCATTGGCCGGCCGGCGAAGAAGAAGCCCAGCGGCGGCTTTCGCGCTTTATCGACGAAACCGTCGAAGACTACCCGCAACTGCGCGACCTGCCCGCCAAGGCAGGCACCAGCCAGCTCTCGCCCTACCTGGCGGCCGGCGTCATCTCGCCGCGCCAGTGCCTGCACGCGGCACTGGCCAGCAACCTTGGCGAGTTCGACAGCGGCAACGCCGGCGTGCAGACCTGGGTGAACGAACTGCTGTGGCGAGAGTTCTACAAACACATCCTGGTAGGTTATCCACACGTCTCGCGGCACCGTGCATTCCGTTTGCACACCGAGGCCCTGCCCTGGCGCAATGCGCCTGACGACCTGGAGGCCTGGAAACAGGGGCGTACCGGCTTTCCGATCATCGACGCCGCCATGCGTCAGTTGCTGGAGACCGGCTGGATGCACAACCGCCTGCGCATGATCGTCGCCATGTTCCTCAGCAAGAACCTGCTGATAGACTGGCGCGAGGGCGAGCGCCACTTCATGCGCCACCTGATCGACGGCGACCTGGCCGCCAACAACGGCGGCTGGCAGTGGAGCGCCTCCACCGGAACGGACGCGGTGCCCTATTTCCGGATCTTCAATCCGACCACCCAGTCACAACGCTTCGATCCGAAGGGAACCTTCATTCGCCGATGGCTGCCCGAACTACAGCAAATGGACGATAAAACGATTCATCGACCCGTGAAATCTGCTGATCTATTTGCTACTAATAATTGCTCAAACAACTACACAATTCCGATCGTCGATCTCGACCGCAGTCGCCAGCGTGCACTGGAGGCCTTCAAAGGGCTGTCCACCTGGCAGAATCAGAGGGAAACATTTTGAGCATTACGCGCAGTTTCTGGGTGACAGGGGCCAGCCAAGGACTCGGGCTGGCGCTGGTGGAACGATTGATCGAACAGGGGCACCGGGTAGCCGCCAGTGGCAGGGATAGCCAGGAACTCGACGCACTTGCGCAGCGCCATGGCGATCTCCTGCTGCGCGTGTTTGGCCAGATTCAGGACCGGGCTCAGGCTGAAACCGCCAGCCAGCAGCTACAGCGCCAATGGGGTACGCTCGACGGCTTGATCGTCAACGCCGGGGTCAGTGACTACCTCGCCGACGACACGCCAGACACCGAGCTGTTCGAGATGATCGTCAGCAGCAACCTGCGCGCCACCGAGCATGCCCTTGCCGGCGCCCGGCCCTTGCTGGCCAAGGGCGACAACCCCCAAGTGATGGCAATCCTCAGCCGCTACTCGGCCCAGCAGCTGTTCGACCCCCGGCAGCCTCCGGATGGGCGCAACAGCCTGCTGCAATGGTTGCGTGAACAACGCGCTCCCCTGAAAGCCCTGGGTATCGACCTGACCGTGGTGGCACCGCAATCCGCGACCCTCGCCCAGGTGGTCCCGGAGGAATGGACAGCGCAGACTGCGGCGCTCGAACTGGTGGCCCGCCTGGACCAACGCCAACCGGAACTGGTGCTCGAGGCCATGTGCCTGAGCCATCTGTGGCCGCTGCCCCGCTAACCTGGACTGGCTACGCAGGGACCTCTGTAGGAGCGGCTTTAGCCGCGATGCAGGCGACGCGGTGTCTGGTACTCACTTCGTGGATGATCGCGGCTAAAGCCGCTCCTACAGAGGCCGCACGGGGCCAGGGCATCGACGCAAGCTTTCAGAGCGGGAAGCGTTGCACGCTCTCGGACGGCTTCCACAGCATGGGCAAGATTTTCTTCAGGCTCTGCGGATCGGCGCTGGTCCAGAACGCGGTTTCCCGCGCCGACCCCTCGGCCAGCAGGTCGCGCTCGCCCAACAGGCGTTGCAACTGCCGCGCTACGGCGGCGCCGGTATCGATGATCGCCACGTCCGCCGGGACCATGTCCGCAAGCATCGGGCGCAAGAAGGGATAGTGGGTGCAGCCGAGGATCAAGGTGTCGCACCCCTGCGCCAATAACGGCTGCACATAGCCTGCCAGCCGCTCACGCAGCGCCGGGCTGGTGAGATCGCCAGCCTCGATGCACTCGACCAGCCCAGGGCACGGCTGGGTGATCACCCGCACGTCGCTGGCAAAACGGTCGAGCAAGGCGGCAAACTTGGCGCTCTGCAAGGTGCCGGTGGTGGCCAGCACCCCGACCACGCCGGAACGGGTCGCCGCCGCCGCCGGCTTGACCGCCGGCTCCATGCCCACCACCGGCCAGTCCGGGTACAGCGCCCGCAAGTCGGCGACAGTCGCCACGGTGGCCGTGTTGCACGCCAGCACCATGGCCTTGGCGCCCTGCTCGCGCAGGAAGCCGGCAATATGCCGCAAGCGCTGACGAACATAGTCCGGCGTCTTCTCGCCATACGGCACGTGCCCGCTGTCGGCCACATACAGCAGCGTCTCGTTAGGCAGCAGGCGCTGGATCTCGGCCAGCACGGAAAGACCGCCGACGCCCGAATCCATCACGCCGATCGGCGCCGAGCGCTCACTCATCACGGTTGCCACACACAGCGCAGGCCGGGTCGCGCTTGACCCTCAACTCGCGCATGCGCGTGCCCAGCGCATCGATCAGCAACAACCGCCCCACCAGCGGCTCGCCGAAGCCTGCCAGCAGCTTCAGCGCCTCGAGCGCCTGCAAGCTGCCCACCAGGCCGACCAGCGGGCCAAGCACACCGGCTTCGCTACAGGTCAGCTCGGCCTCGCTGCCATGGCCGTACAGGCAGTGGTAGCAAGGGCTGGTGTCGCGTCGGGTGTCGAACACCGACAGCTGGCCTTCGAGGCGGATCGCCGCGCCGCTGACCAGGGGCTTGCCGGATGCCACGCAGGCGGCATTGACCGCCTCGCGGGTGGCGAAGTTGTCTGAACAGTCCAGCACCACATCGACGGCGGCCACTGCGGCAGCCAGCGAATCCTCGTCCAGCGCCTGGCGATGAGCGACCAGCGCAATCTCTGGGTTGATCGCTTGCAGGCGCTTGATCGCCGAGTCGACCTTGCTCATGCCGACACTGTCGCTGTCGTGGATGACCTGGCGCTGCAGGTTGGTCAGGTCCACCGTGTCGAAGTCGGCCAGGTGCAGCTCGCCGACACCGGCCGCAGCCAGGTACAGCGCCACCGGCGAGCCCAGACCGCCGAGGCCGATCACCAGGGCCTTGCCGTGCTTCAGGCGCAGCTGGCCGTCGATGTCCACCTGCGACAGCAGGATCTGGCGGCTGTAGCGCAGCAGCTCCTGGTCGCTCAGCATGGCAGGCGCCCCAGGCTGATGCGTTCGTGGCCGCCCAGGTCGACGCGGCTGGCCACGTCGATGAAACCGCCGGCGGTCAGCAGTTCGCGCACGGCGGGGGCCTGGTCGTAACCATGCTCAAGCAGCAGCCAGCCGCCCGGCAACAGGTGTTGCGGGGCCTGGGCGACGATCACACGCAGGTCGTCCAGCCCGTCTTCACCGGCCACCAGGGCGCTGCTGGGTTCGAAGCGCACGTCGCCGGCCACCAGGTGTGGATCGGCGGCGCGGATGTAGGGGGGGTTACTGAGAATCAGATCGAAACGCTCGCCTTCAAGAGCGTCATACCAGTGGCTGGCACGCACCTGGACGTTGCCCAGGCCCAGGCGCTGGCGGTTGCGCTCAGCCAGGGCCACGGCCTCTTCGATGCGATCCACCGCAGTCACCTGCCAGGCCGGGCACTCGCTGGCCAGCGCCAGGGCGATGGCCCCGGTGCCGGTGCCCAGGTCCAGCACTCGGGCCGGCTTGGCCGGGACCAATTCGAGCGCTGTCTCCACCAGCAGCTCGGTATCCGGGCGCGGGATCAGCGTATGCGGCGCCACTTCCAGGTCGAGCTTCCAGAAGCCCTGCTGGCCCAGGATGTAGGCCACCGGCTCACCGGCACGACGGCGCTCGAGATAGCCGGCGAACAGCTCGGCCGCCTCGCTGCTGACGATGCGCTCGGGCCAGGTGTGCAGGTAGCTGCGCGACTTGCCCAGGGCAGCGGCCAGGAGCAGCTCGGCGTCCAGCCGCTCGGTCGGCGAATCCGGCAGCTGCGCGTTGCGCAGCAGGCTGGCGATGATGGTCATTCAGTCCCCCAGGGCGGCCAGTTGATCGGCCTGGTATTCGGCCAGCAACGGCTCGATCACGGCGTCCACGCCACCAGCGAGGATATCGTCGAGCGAGTAGAGCGTCAGGTTGATGCGGTGGTCGGTGACCCGGCCCTGTGGATAGTTGTAGGTGCGGATGCGCTCGGAGCGGTCGCCCGACCCCACCAGCAGCTTGCGCTCGCTGGCGATGGCGTTCTGCGCGGCGCTGGTCTGCATGTCGTTGAGCTTGGCCGACAGCCAGGACATGGCCCGGGCGCGGTTCTTGTGCTGCGAACGCTCTTCCTGGCACTCGACCACGATGCCGGTGGGCAAGTGGGTGATGCGGATGGCCGAGTCGGTCTTGTTGACGTGCTGGCCACCGGCGCCGGAGGCGCGGTAGGTGTCCACCCGCAGGTCGGCGGGGTTGATCTCGATGGCCACCTGCTCGTCGGGCTCGGGCAGTACCGCCACGGTGCACGCCGAGGTGTGGATACGGCCCTGGGATTCGGTCTCGGGCACGCGCTGCACGCGGTGGGCACCGGACTCGAACTTCAGCTTGCCATAGACGCTGTCGCCTTCGACCCGGGCGATGATCTCCTTGTAGCCGCCGTGCTCGCCTTCGTTTTCAGACAGGATCTCCAGGCGCCAGCCGCGTTTCTCGGCATAGCGCGAGTACATGCGGAACAGGTCGCCGGAGAAGATCGCCGCCTCGTCGCCACCAGTGCCGGCGCGGATTTCCAGGAACACGTTGCGCCCGTCGTTGGGGTCCTTGGGCAGCAACATGCGCTGCAGCTGCGACTCCAGGCCCACCAACTGCTCCTTGGCTTCGCGCACTTCCTCCACGGCCATCTCGCGCAGGTCGGGGTCGGCGTCCTTGAGCAGCGCCTGGGCGCCCTCGAGGTCGTCCTGTACCTTGCGCCAGCCTACATAGCAGGCGATCACCGGCTCGACTTCGGCGTACTCGCGGGAGTAGGCGCGAAAGCGCGTCTGGTCGGAAATGACTTCGGCATCACCCAGCAGCGCGGTGAGTTCCTCGAAGCGGTCCTGGAGCGTGTCCAGTTTGTTCAGCAGCGACGCTTTCATTGCGGGGTTTTGTCCGTCGAGCCCTCGTGAAGGGCGAAGAGTTCCTGGGCCATGGCCAGCGCATCGAGGCGGCCTTCGGCAGAGAGCTTTTTCAGTTGCACGCTCGGGGCGTGCAGGAGTTTGTTGGTCAGGCCCCGGGCCAGTTGCATCAGCACGTCCTCGGGGTTGCCACCGTTGCCCAGCAGGCGCAGGGCCTTTTGCAGTTCTTCGTCGCGCAGGCGCTCGCTTTGCTGGCGATAGGCCTTGAGCACATCCACCGCCGCCAGCTCGCGCAGGCGCACCATGAAGTCGTCGGCGCCGGCCGAGACCAGCTCTTCGGCGGCCTGGGCCGCGCCCTGGCGGCTCTTGAGGTTTTCCGCCACCACTTCGTGGAGGTCGTCGACGGTATAGAGGTAGACGTCGTCCAGCTCGCCGACCTGCGGCTCGATATCCCGCGGCACGGCGATGTCGACCATGAAGATCGGCTTGTGCCGGCGCTGCTTCAGCGCGCTTTCCACCGCGCCCTTGCCGAGGATCGGCAGCTGGCTGGCGGTGGAACTGATGACGATGTCGCTGTTGGCCAGCTCTTGCGGAATGTCCGCCAGCAGCACCGCATGGGCGCCGAACTGCTCGGCCAGGATGCTGGCGCGCTCCAAGGTGCGGTTGGCGACCACGATGCGGCGCACGCCCTGCTCGTGCAGGTGGCGGGCGACCAGGGTGATGGTCTCGCCGGCGCCGATCAGCAGCGCCTGGCTGCGGCCCAGGTCGGAGAAGATCTGCTTGGCCAGGCTCACCGCGGCGAACGCCACCGACACCGGGTTCTCGCCGATGGCGGTGTCGGTGCGCACCTGCTTGGCGGCGCTGAAGGTGGCCTGGAACAGGCGCCCCAGCAGCGGGCCGACGGTGCCGGCCTCACGGGCCACGGCGTAGGCCGACTTCATCTGGCCGAGGATCTGCGGCTCGCCGAGCACCAGCGAATCGAGGCCCGAGGCCACGCGCATCATGTGCCGGACCGCGTCGTGCTCTTCGTGGATGTAGGCGCTGGCGCGCAGCTCGTCGAGGCTCAGCTGGTGATAGTCGGCCAGCCACTGCAGCACGGCGTCGGCGGCCAGGTGGTCCTGCTCGATGTAGAGCTCGCTGCGGTTGCAGGTCGACAGGATCGCCGCCTCGCGGCTGGCGGTCAGTCGGCACAGCTGCTGCAGGGCGTCCACCAGCTGCTCCGGGGTAAACGCCACGCGCTCGCGTACGTCTACCGAGGCAGTCTTATGGTTGATACCAAGTGCAAGAAAGGCCATGCAAGGTCGCTGGTTGGGACGTGAAGCCGATAATTGTCCTACTTCGCAGGTTTTTGAACAACCACCGTTCGCTATTGTGGTGATGGTTAAGCGCTATCACGGTGTCTGAGGGGTGGTCATCCGCCGACAAAGTGAGCGCCTGGGTGGCTGTGCAGGTGGCGGGGCAAGATTGCTGCGCTCATCAGGCGATACTGGCCCAGCCCAAGTCCCCCGCCACGATCCTGATGATGGCGTCGATGCATGAAGTCGAATCGCTGCGCGTGTTGCTCGAATCGGCGTTGATCCAGGTGCAGATGCCGGCGCAGCCGCAGACGCTGCATTAAGCCCTGGCCGGCCCTGTTCGCCAGCAAGGCTGGCTCCTACCGGGGCTGCGATTCACCTGTAGGAGCCAGCCTTGCTGGCGAAAGGGCCCGCCCAGCCCCCAACAACTTCAGGGAGATTGAACAATGACCACAGACAACACCACCGCAGGCAAAACCAAGTTCTACCAGGGCGAAGGCCAAACCGACCCGCTGTTCTGCATCGAACCCGGCATCCCCTGCCAGCACGCCCGCGACCAAGCCTCGGAGCTGATGGGCTGCGTGCGCGACCTGACCATCGCCGGGATCATGGAAGAAAAGCCGCAACTGCTCTGGGCGTCGTATTACCTGAGCGCGCTGGCCAAGGCGCTGATGGATGATGCCGAGTTGGGAATGAGGCACTGAGCATGCGGTGCCTGGGGGCGGTGCGCCGGCTCCCAGACAATCGCATTGAGCGCAACGAAAGCCGAACATGCACCTAAGTAAGTGCCATTCAAATACGTCCCCTTTTCCCCCATTCGAGGTCTTTGGGCGCAGGGCTTTTGACCGCGTGTTGGCGACTAGGTGCTCGCCGTCCGCCTTGCAGCGCGCTCAAGATCGAGCGCTGCACCTCTCCCGCCGTACACCTCGAAGCTTCGCAACGTTCGGCAAAACCAGGTTATTTTCTCTAGGGTTCGCCCTGAAAGCAGCAAGGCTGACTATAAATCGAAAAGTCCGAGGGCTGCGTTGGGTGGATGGCGGACGGTCATGGAGATGGCCCCACCACATTGTGCCCTGAACGGCATTAATGCCTGGAAGCATTCAGCAGGCACGTTCGTTTTAAGGAGGTGGCCCACCCAGCAAGGGTGAGCCAGGTCTGAATCAGGATCGCTTGCGCTTGAACAGCTTGCCGAAGAAGCCGGCGATGGCCACCAAGCCCAGGATGATGAACTTCTTGAACGCCAGCAAGGCAACACCGATCTTGGCGAACAGGCCCGCCTTGGCGGCGATGCCACCGGCGACCAGGGCGGCCAGGCCGTATGGCGCCAGCTTGTCGGTCTTGGCGTCGTAATCGGCGTAGCGGTTGCCGTCGGTGAAGTTGGTGAAGGCGAGGATCTTTGGCGTTTCCTGCTTGATGGTCTGCAGGTCGGCCATCGCCGCCACGGCATTGAGCTCCAGCACGCCTTCGCGGCCCAGCACGCGGATGCTGTAGTTCAGGGTGGTCTGGTCGGCGTCTTCGGCCTTCAACTCTCGCGCCCAGTACATCTTGTGGGTAGCCTGATCGTAGCTCGGTGGTTCGGCCCAGCCCAACAGTGTCAGGCCGGCATAACCTTGCTTGCGACGCTCCTTGTTGTCTTCCTCGTCATCGGCCTTCATCTGCTCGAGCAGGTCGGCGTAGTCGATCTTGGCTGCGTCATCGTCGGAAATGTGGCCGTCGTTCTTGTAGCTGATGATCACGCCCCAGCCGTTGTCCGCCAGTGGATTGACGGCGGTCGGGATGATCATGCCGAGGGTCTTGAAGCCCGGTGGGTTGCCCCAGCCTTCGGTCAGCAGGCGCTCGGTGTCGCCCGGTGACAGGTAGTAGAACTCGTTGTTGAGTTGGAGGCTGGCGATACCGCCGGGCAGGGTGATGTTGCCGTGCTGTTGCTTGAGCGTGGCCAGCCACTGCTCGGCGGTCTGGTGCGGTTGTTCGCTGGCGGTTGGCGCAGACGCGGGAGTGCTGGCGGCAATGGCAGGCAAAGTAGTTGCGCAGAGCAACACTGCCGCCAACAACTGGCGCAGGTGTTTCATCGTAGTCCCTTACAATTTGAAATAATTTGGGCGCGCAGGATAACTGAAAGAGCTGGCCAATCGCCAGAATCTCGTGTCTTTGTCTACCTTTCGATGCCAACGGGACACGCTTGCGCGTCCTCCTTTCTGGCGGTCAAGCCAGTGACATCCTCTGTGCCCAGCCTCTGCCTGGACGCAGTCAGCATTGCGTCAAGCCAACGCGGCTATTCCATGCGGTGTTAGCGACATCTCTTTTCGTACAGAGCCTAGAGCTCTCAAACACGTATACAAAACAAATTACCCACGAAAAAAGTGCAAGCTTAGATCATTAGCCAGCTCAACGATATCTTCATCCTGGCTACCCTCGCCCAGTTTTATATGCGCTTCTAGCAAGCGCTTACCCCCAACAACACATAAAAATTCACCAACATTTTTATACGTATAATAATCCACACCATCATTGCAGAAACCAGATACAATTTTCCCGACCAGTTCATCCCGACCAGATGCCCAGCCACGGGAAGCTAAAATATCTCTTGCCAGCAGCATCTCTTCCTCATTCCCATCTATCGATATATTTATGAGTTCCTCGACAAACGAGTCAGAGCAAGAAAGATCAAGCAAACCATCCCTGGCAACTTTTAAAGATACCCGCCGATCTTCACTACTGCCAGAACGCAGCATCGCCATCAAATCAGGCTCATACTGTAAATACAGAGATCGAACATCATAGCCATACTGATTTATGACGCGCTCATGCAGTTCATAATTAGACCACGAAAGCCCAGAACGCTGAACCGACTCAACAAAACCGCGAACCTTCTCATTAAAAGAATCCTCGATCGCACTAAACGCCGTCATGAACTCACTCATACCTCACCCCCATACTCCCACGGCAACGCTTTAAACAATCTATCAAACCCATCCCGTGTCATATCGCGAGTTGGATACACTGTTGAGTGCCCAGGAGGCATATGCCCGCCTGGCATATCACGCCCATCATGCTAACCGCCAAACCCTCAGACATTTTTACGTCTTCAGGTTAAGCATGCGAGGAGTTCGGCCTTGGCCGTCGCATTGAGGGCGGAGCCGAGGTTGGTGCTGTAGGCGCCGGCCATGTAGTTGTCGAGGCTGGCCTGGGGGTCGTAGACCAGCAGGTTACCTGCGGCGGCTGGCGGGTTGGCAGGCGCCTGGCCTGGGCCCGCCAGCGCGGCCGCGACCAGGCACAAATCCGCTAAAACTAAAACATCCCTATTTCAATACCGAAATAAACTTCCCGAAAACGTCAATAAATTCCTGCAGGTCTTTTATCTCGTAACGCTCATTAATTATATAACCACCAGAATCGACATCGATAGCTTCAATAACACAACTATCATCATCCCACAATGTCAGCCTCGCCAAATTACACTCATCATCAACGTTGATAACGGCACTTGAACTCAACTCATTCTCATTCAGCTCCAGCTTTCTGCTTGAGTTAACCTCAAGCCAAGCCAATATCTCTATGAACATTTGATAATTCCATCTTCAGTTTTATGTGCTTTGACTTGAATGTCTTCTGCCACTGGCATTTCCGGTACAGGATTACCCTTCCTTTTGGCAAGCCTTCCCTCTAATGAGTCGGGACCCACAATTTTTGCCCACCCCTCATTGGTTTTAATTAGAGACTCCTCTGGAACATTAAACTCAACATACTTGGTTCCGGGCTTAGCCTGTTTTCCAAAAGCATCAATACTGGCTGGAGATGCAACATGCGTTGTTCCTGTAGAGCTTTGCACAACTTTCCCAGTACTAGTCATTTGGTTGTACTCGGAAGGCCCCATCCAACGACCAACTGTTACTTTTGATAGCCCCAGTGGATCGATCCAGATCAGAGGGTTCGGCGCGTACTGATAGAGGTTTGTTCCTCCCAATAGCCCTATCGGATCTTGAGAGATGAATTTCGCGATGTTCGGATCATAGTACCGATAGCGGTTGTAATGCAGCCCCGTCTCGTGGTCGTGGTATTGGCCCTGGAAGCGGATCGAGTTGCTCAGGCCGACTTGCTTCGCCCACTCCGAGCGGGCCTCCTTGACCGCCCCCCACGCCTTGTACTGCGCCGTCCAGGCCACCTCACCGTTGTGGTCGGTAAGTTCCATCGGCGTGCCGAGGTGGTCGCACTGGTACCAGGCAATGGCGTCGATCGCCTGCGGTTTGATCTCGTGCTGCCACAATGGGTCCTGATCGAAATCGTACTCCCGATCGCTCCAATCCGGCTGCCGTAGCAAGCGAATCGGGCTCTTGCGCAGCGCCTGAGCAACCGGCACGAAACTGCCCGGCTCGTACAGGTAATGCACGGTCCGCCCGGTGTCGCCTTCATCCTGTGGCGGCGAGCTTTCCCAGGCCAGGTTATCGCCATCCCAGTCGTACAAGGTGTAACCACAGCCCAGTTCGCGCTGGCGCTTGGCCCGCTGCATCTGGTTCCAGCCACTGCCGGCACGCGGATCATCCTGGTGGTGCGCGGTGGAATGCTTGTGCAGACGGCGGCCCAAGGCGTCGTAGCTGTACACCACGCTGAGCTTGCCATCGTCGAAGCGCGCCAAGCGGTCGAACAGGTCCCAGCTCAGGCGCGCCTGTTCACCGTTGTGCAGGCGATGGATCAGGTTGCCACGGTCGTCGTACTGGTAATGGGTCCCGGCGTATTCACGCAGCAGGTTGTCCATCAACTTGTTGCGGCGCGGGTCGCTTTCCAGCGGACGGTTCAGTTCCTGGGTCTTGTCATCCAGCAGGTTGCCGGCCGGGTCGAAGGTGAAGGTCTCCACGCCCAGGCGGCTGGTGGCTTGCAGCAGGCGGCCGACCGGGTCGTATCTTGATTCCCATCAATGCCTTATCTAACGGAGGAACGCTACCACTCGCTTTAGATTTCACCCACAAGATCATCTTTACCTTATCGCCGATATATCCAAAATCGAAGTAGACACAAGGCACAAGCCGAGAGTCTTTATAGCGAAAAAATCATCAGCCTCACGCCAGGGAGATCATGCTAAGTGGGGCGAGGCTTTATTATGCATTTAGCTTCGCCCGGGCTTTCTCAACAGAATCCTTGAGCACATGGGCGTCGGCTTCAGTCAATTTTAAGCTTTTTATCTCTCCCATCATCTCCACAGAACGAGCCAGTGCGTCTAGCATCAAACTAACTTGCTTCAAGCTTTCAGACTCTTTGAACACATAAAATGGTAACTGCACACGCAACTCAACAACATTAGTTGATTTATGATAGCGCTTAACTTCAGGGTAAGCCCCCACTATATCATCCGGCATAACGATAGATATAAAGCTCCATTGCTTTGCACCACAGTTCAACTCTACATCTTTAAGCAATTCAATGATGATAGGCTCTACCGCTTTGCGAGCCTCTCTTTCCGAATCGCCAACCTCTATATTTTTCTCACTTGACATCCAAAATTTCATTTAATCACCTAGAAATCGCTTTTGTTTAGCGGAGGTCTTTTTCCACCGTTCCTAGCTTTATATTCAAGAATTTTTTTATGCTGCCAAGAGTGCATCTCTTTCTTGCTTCCGGATGCCTCCTGGAACATTTCCACGTTATTTTCCTCCATATACTTTGCAGTATAACGCCGCTTACCCATGGTGGTTTCACCATACTTCATCACCTCACCAGTGTCGCGATCTCGTAAGGTATAACCAATAGCAGGCTTAGTCGAATTGTGGCTATTCCCATGAGTACCATCCGACTTACACGGACACGGCTTCGAAGGATCTTTTCCCGCCCCAAACCTACCACCCGCCTGCCGCGGCTGCCCTTTCCACAACCCTAACGGGTCGACCCACTCGACAGGGTTCGGCGCATACGCAAACAGGTTCAAACCACCGGTGTAGCTGATCGGGTCCTGGTTGATGAACCGCCCGGCCCTCGGATCATAGTACCGATAGCGGTTGTAATGCAGCCCGGTCTCATGGTCGTGGTACTGACCCTGGAAGCGGATAGGGTTGCTCAGGCCATTCTGCTTCGCCCACTCCGAGCGGGCCTCCTTGACCTCACCCCATGCCTTGTACTGCGCCGTCCACGCCACTTCACCATGGTGGTCGGTCAGCTCCATCGGCGTGCCGAGGTGATCGCATTGGTACCAGAGGATCGCGTCGAGTGACTGCGGTTTGACCTCGTGTTGCCACAGCGGGTCCTGATCGAAATCGTATTCCCGGTCGCTCCAGTCCGGTTGGCGTAGCAAGCGGATCGGGCTCTTGCGCAGCGCCTGGGCAACCGGCACGAAACTGCCCGGCTCGTACAGGTAATGCACGGTACGCCCGGTCTCACCTTCGTCCTGCGGCGGCGAGCTTTCCCAGGCGAGGTTGTCGCCATCCCAACCATACAAGGTGTAACCGCAACCCAGTTCGCGCTGGCGCTTGGCCCGCTGCATCTGGTTCCAACCACTGCCCGCACGCGGATCATCCTGATGGTGCGCGGTGGAGTGCTTGTGCAGACGGCGGCCCAAGGCGTCGTAGCTGTACACCACGCTGAGCTTGCCATCGTCGAAGCGCGCCAAGCAGTCGAACAGGTCCCAGCTCAGGCGCGCCTGTTCACCGTTGTGCAGGCGATGGATCAGGTTGCCACGGTCGTCGTACTGGTAATGGGTCCCGGCATACTCACGCAGCAGGTTGTCCATCAACTTGTTACGGCGCGGGTCGCTTTCCAGCGGACGGTTCAGTTCCTGGGTCTTGTCGTCCAGCAGGTTGCCGGCCGGGTCGAAGGTGAAGGTCTCCACGCCCAGGCGGCTGGTGGCTTGCAGCAGGCGGCCGACCGGGTCGTACCGGTAGGCCAGGTGGCCACGGCGGGTGTCGTGGATATCGGTCAGCTGGCCGACGGCATCGTACTGATACTGGCGCTTGAGCAAGGTCGACTGGCCGTCATGGCTACCCAGCAGTTGCTCTTGCAGGCGCCCCGCCGGGTCCCAGGCCTGGGTTTGCATCAGCTGGTTGCCCTGATGCCGCACCACTTCGCGGTGCAGGTCATCGCGCTCATAACCCAGCAGCTCGTGCTGGTCGAGGGTCATGCCCAGCACATGGCCGCTGCCGTAGGTGAGCACGCTGACCTTGTGCCCATCCGGGCGAACGGTCGCGACACGGTTGTTGAGCACGTCGTATTCGTGCTGCCACACCGCAACCATCGGCACCTCGGTACCGAGGTAGTACTGGTGCTCGCGGGTCAGGTTGCCCGCCTCGTCATGGAACCACTGCAGTTTGCTGGCCGCGTTGATCGCCTGGATCAGGTTGCCGTTGCGGTCGTAGGCGAAGGTCTCTTCCTGACGCTGGTCGCCCTGGCTGGCGACTCGGGACGTGATGCGGCCCACGGCATCGTAGGTGATATCGATGCGGCGCTGGCCGACCTGGGTGCTGGCCAACCGGCCACTGTCCGGGTCGTACTGGTAGCGAGTAACCAGGCCATCGAAGCCCTTCTCTTCCAGCAAGCGATCCAAGGGGTCATAGAGGAAACTGATCTTGCTGTCGTTCTGGTTCTCCAGCCCGATCAAGCGCCCGAGCTTGTCCCAGCGATAACGCAAGGTGCGCTCATCGGCATCCACCCGCTCAGCCAGCATGCCAGCGGCGTTGTAGACCCAGGTGGTGCAGCGATCCAACGCATCGACATGGGCCAGCAGACGGCCCTCGGCGTCACGCTCGAAACGCTCTTCGGTGTTGTCTGGGTGGGTGACCTTCGCCAGCTGGCCAGCCTTGTGCTCGAAGGCCGTCTTGTTGCCAGCGGCATCGATGAACGACACCAAGTGCCCCAGCTCGTCGTATACCCACTCACTGGTCTTGCCCGAACAGTCGGTGTACTCGATCAGTTGATCCGCCGCGTTGTACGCCAGCTTTTTCTCGTTGCCGTTGGCGTCCTTGATCGCCTTCACCAGCCCGGAAGGCGTGTAGGCGAACTCGGTCTTGTTGCCCAGTGGGTCGACGGTCTCGACCAGGTTGCCCTTCTGGTCGTAGTCCCGCAGCCACAGGCCGCCCTCGGCGTCGCAGATCTTGATCAGGTTGCGGCGGCCGTCGTAGGCAAAATGCGTCTGGCTATGGTCAGGGCGAATATGGCGAATGACACTGCCTTGCTCGTCGTAGTCATAGCGGTCTTCGCTGCCATCCGGGTGGACGTGGCGCAGCAGCTTCTTGCGCTCATCGCGGAACAGCCATTCCGAACGCTCGTCCGGATAACGGATGCGGTACAGGTAGCCAAGGATGTCGTAGTAGTACCAGGTTTCCTGGCCATGGGCGTCGGTGACGTAGGTGAGGCGGATGTTCTCATCCCACTCCAGCTTCGTGTCGAAGCTGCCATCGTCGGCCCACTCGCGAATGGCTTTGGCGTCGAAGGCGCTACCGTCCCACTGCAGGTTGATACCCCGGTCGGTACGGTCGGTGTAACGGTTCACCAGGTGGTTTTGATACTGGTAGCGCCAGGCCGCGCCGTCTTCGTCCTGCGCCGCGATCAGGTCACCCTGGCTGTCGTAGTGGTAGGCGCACAGTTGGCGCAGCGGTTGGCCGTCACGCATCTCCCACAGGCCGGTGACATGGCCGTGGTCATCGATCAAGGTGCCGAGGTGGCGGTGGATCTGGTTCGGGTCATCCTGATAGGTGATGACGTCCGAAAGCACCGGCCGCCCCTCGTGGCGGTGCTCGTAGTGCAACATGCAACCGGCGCCATTGTTGAGCGTGATCTTCTGCAAGTAATAGCGATCACCGACACGCAGGTAGTACTCCTTGCGGTCGAAGCCTCGGCAGATCACCAGCTCGTTTTCGCGGCTGCGGATCAGCAGCAGGTCTTCGATGGCGTTGAACAGTGACTGCTCCACCTTGGGCAGCTCGAAGGCATGGCTGCGACCATCGAAGTCGTGAAACAGGATGCCCTTGTCGACGACATCGATGCGCGTAGTGAACTCGGTGATCCAGCGCGCCCCAAGGTTGCCCTGGTCGTATTCGGCCAGGCGCGAGTGATAGATGCGCTGCCACTCGATCGGGAATGGACCTGGCAGGCTGAAGTCTGTGTGGACGATGAATTCGGAGCCGAGCGCGAAACTGATGCTGCGCGGAGTGAATGCCATCGTTTCTTCCGGACAGCCCCTTTTTACCGGGCTGGAGGCGCCTTGGGCCTTCGCCTGGGAGCTGCTGACCGCCAACTCGCCCTTGCCTTTCTCCCGCTCAACCTGCGTGGTGGTCCCCGGCTTGCTCACCCCCGGCTGCCCGTTCTTGTTGCGCTTGCGGAAGCCCTTCACTGCGCCGCCGAGCACCGTCAGCATCCAGCCGATGCTCATCTGCGTGGCAGGGTCAGCCAGCTTGGCAAACTGTCGGGCCATCTCCGGCCCTAGTGCGCGCAACTGGCCGGTGTTGGCCAAGACTTTGGTCTTGATCTCGTCCGGCAGCAGTTTGCTCGTGGCGCTGTTGGCCAGCCCTTTACCAGCAGCCTTGTAAGCGCTATGCACGGCACCTAAGAAGTTGCTGAAGGCCGCCTTGGGGTCGTTGAGCAGCTTGTCGGCGGCGGCAGACGCCTGTTTGCCCGCCTTCGACATGTCGCCCTTGGCGTCTAGCTGGCTCAGGGCGACCTTCTCCAGCCCGGTGGCGATTTCGTTGGTCATCTTGGTACCCAACGCGCCCGCGTCGGCGAGAATGCCGGCGATCTTCGGCTGAGCCTTGGCCACGAAATCGTCAATGGTCCCGGCGATGGTCGCGTTGAGGTGGCCGATCAGCACCTGGATCAGCGAATCGCCCAGCAGCATCTTGGCGCTGTTGCGCAGCTCCTGGCGCACCAGGAACAGGGTCGGGCGCAGGCTCATGCGTGCCGCGGCCATGGTCGGTGGCGCCGGCAGCACGCCGATCAGGTTGATGCCCAGGCTCACCCAGTCGAGCAGCTGGCGGTTCTTGCTCTTGACCAGGGTCACCACGTCGCCCAGGGCGTCGACCAGGGCCATGATGTTGCTCACCACCGGCAGCGCGCCGGCCACGGTCTTGATCCGTTCGAGGGTGACGTAGCCGCCGCTGACCGACTGCAGCCAGGCATCG